>DATNOR010000170.1:0-6853 GCA_035601235.1 Gemmatimonadales bacterium | reverse complement strand
CCCGTGATGTGGAACCGGATGCGCGGGGCGCTGTCGCGCTTTCTCACGATGGCGATGGGCGACAAGTATGGCCCGTTCCGGCGCAGCGTGATGGTGAAACTCCCCCGGGCCGACGAGGGCGAGGGCCGCGTGCCGGATCTGACGCCCGCGCGGTTCTGGGAGGTGCTGGCGCATGTGCCGGAGCCCATGCGGGCGACCTACGTGCTCATGGTGGGCACGGGCCTCGAGCCGGGCGTGATGGCGTCGGCCACGCTCGCCCCGGAACGTCGGGCCGTCGTGATTCAGGGGCACAAGAAGGGGCGCGAGGGGCTGACGGCGATCCCGCTGGCGCCCGAGCTCTGGGCCTACGCGCGGTCGGCCGTGCCGTGCAGCTTCACGCCGGGCTATCTCTATCGGGTCTGGAAGGCCGCCGCGGTCAAGGCCGGCGCGAAGGAGCTCCGGCTCTATGACCTGCGTCATGCGTTCGGTCAGTGGCTCGTGAACGCCGGGGTGCCGCAGTCGGTCGTACAAGTCGGGATGCGGCACAAGACGGCGGCGATGACGGCGCGGTACGTGAAGCAGCGGGACCGCGGGGTCAACACGGCGGTGATGGCGGGCGTGTTATTCGGGGAGAGTCCCGCCAAGAGTCCCGCCCCTGCCCCGTCGCTCCGTCTGGCGAAGGGCGCCTAACTTTCTAACGCGTTAGGTAGTTACATCGGTAGGGCCGTGGCGGGAGCGTGTAGGAATCGAACCTACCAAGGCTCAATCGAGCCCTAGACGGTTTTGAAGACCGCTCGAGCCACCAGGCCCGATCCGCCCCCGTAATGCCGGGAATCTACTGCTACGACGCGTACGCCCGCATCATCTGATACCAGAACTCCAGCGCGTCGTAGAAGCTCTGCGCGCCGATCCGCTCGTCCCGGCCGTGGGCCCGGATATCGTTGGGATCTTCGAACACGGCCGACACACCGTAGGTCGGGATCCCCGCGTTGCGCAGGAACAACCCGTCGGTGGCTCCCGCTTCCATAACCGGCACGATGGGCACGCCGGGAAACTGCTCCGCCACGAGCCGCTCGAGCGTACCCATGATGGCGGGCGTGAGGGGTGAGGGCGGGCTGGGGATGGGCGTGTACACCGTCCTCACGGTGACGCGCTGGTCGGCCGCGAGGCGACCGAGCGTCGCCTCCACGCCCGCCGGCGGCTCACCCGGGAGGACGCGGCAGTTGACCGTCGCCCGTGCCGCCTGCGGCAGCGCGTTCTCGGCGTGTCCGGCGGCCAGCATGGTCGCCACACACGTGGTCCGGAGCTTGGAATTGTAGAACGGCACAGCCGAGAGGCGCGCCACGGCAGCGGAGTCCGGCGGGTCTTTCAGGACGCCACGCTCGTCGTCCGCCAACCGGCCGGTATCGATCGCGGCGGAGCGCTCGAAGAAGGCCCGCGACACCTCGTTCAGCTGCACGGGAAACTGGTACGCCGCCAAGCGCTCGAGCACGCCGGCCAGCCGGTAGATCGGGTTGTCGGCCGGCCGGGGGAGCGAGCTGTGCCCGCCCTTGTCGGTCGCTTCCAGGGCGTACGTGGCGTAGACCTTCTCGCTCGCCTGCACGGTGAACATCACGCGACGGCCGTCGCGGAGCACACCGCCACCCGCGTCGGTATTGAGCGCGAACTCCGCGTCGACCAGGTCTCGATGCTTCGTCACGAGCCACTGGATGCAACTGCCGTTCGTCTCCTCGTCCCCTGTGAGGACAAGGATGAGATCGCGCGTCGGCTTGAAGTGGTCGCGCTGCAAGCGCACAAAATTGGCGATCAGCACCGCGTCGCCCACCTTGTCGTCGGTGGTGCCGCGCCCGTAGAAGTACCCGTCCTTCTCGAGGAAGGTGAACGGGTCCACGGACCAATCGCTGCGGCGGGCCGGCACGACGTCCAGATGCGCGAACACGACGATGGGGCGGCCTCCCGTTGCGGTGCCGCGGTAGCGCGCCACCAGGTTTCCGTGGGTCGCATCGGGTCCGATCAGCACGCGCACGTCGGGCGCGGCGAAGCCGGCGGCGCGGAGCCGTTGGGCCATGGCCCGCGCGGCGCGGGGCGTGTTGCCGAGCGAGTCCGTCGTGTTGATCTCGATCAGCTGCTTGAAGATGTCGCGGGCCAGCGCCCGGTCGGCGGGCGAGAGGCCATCCTGCGCCGCGGCACCGGCCGAGAGGAGCGTGCCGGCCAGGACCAGGACCACCCTGACGGCGCGCATCTAGCGGCGCCCCGCCCCGAGTCCGAGCGCGTCGACGAGCGACCGGAGGTGGGGCCACTCCGCGAGCGGGCGGACGTCGGAGTTGGAGTCGAGCGCCAGCCCGTTGTCGGATGGGCACGCGGTGGACGTCACCGATTGGCGCTCGGCGCATTCCTTGAGACGCCACAGCACGCGGCGATGCAGGATCCAGATGGCCGTGGTATCCTGCCGCGGAATGGCGGAGCCGCGGGGCGCGAAGAACGTGACGTGCAGCATGCGGTCGGCCCGTCCCACCAGCGTGGAGTCGACGCGGATCTCACCCGCGTACGCCAGGGCGACGGTCGCCTTGGTCCCCCCGGCCCCGAACACGAGCTGGCCCGGGCGCTCGTACTCCTGGGCTTCCGCGACCTGAACGAGCCGACCCGCGACGACCTGCTCGGCACTGAACAGGCTCTCGGCCAGCTCGCGGTCGGCCTCCGGCACCGCCGCGAGCCGATCGGCCGGGACGGGCTTCGTCGTCGCGCCCGGGCACGCCGCGAGCAGCGCCGCGCCCGCCACGAGCAGCGCGCGCCTCATCGGCTCACCCGGGCAATCGCGTCGATTTCGACGCGCGCCGCCTTGGGGAGGGCCGCGGCCTGGATCGTGGTGCGCGCCGGCTTGTGCGCGCCGAAATGTTTCGCGTAGACGTCGTTCATTGCCGGGAAGTCCGCCATGTCGAGCAGGTACACGGTGGTTTTGACCACGAGGGCGAGGCTCGAGCCCGCGGTCTTGAGGATCGCCTCGAGGTTCTTGAGTACCTGGTCCGTCTGCTCCGCGGTCGTTGTCCCGACGATCGCGCCGGTTTTCGGGTCGAGCGCGATCTGTCCCGCGGTAAACACCGTTCCGTCCGACACGATCGCCTGGCTGTACGGCCCGATCGCCTTGGGGGCCTGCTCCGTCAACACTGTGCTCACGCCTTTGGGTGCCATCAGAACAGTCCCTCGATCGTTCCGTCCGGGTGCACCCGGATCTTTTCCGCCGCGGGCGACTTGGACAGCCCGGGCATCGTCATGATATCGCCCGCGAGCGCGACCACGAACCCCGCGCCCGCGGACGGGAGAATGTCGCGCACCTGGAGCGTGAACCCGCTGGGGGCGCCGAGCTTCGTAGGATCGTCCGAAAACGAGTATTGCGTCTTGGCCATGCACACCGGCGTTTCTCCCAGGCCGAGCGCGGGGAGCTGCTCCAGAGCCCGCTCCGCCGCCGGCGCGAACGTCACGCCCGCCGCACCGTAGATCTCCCGCGCGATCGCCTCGATTTTCTCCCGGATGGGACGTCGCTCGTCGTACAACGGCTTGAACTTCGCGGCCCGGCCATCCAATAACTTCAGCACGGCTTCGGCCACATCGACGCCCCCCTCCCCGCCCCGCTCCCACACCTCGCACAGCTCCACCTCCACGCCCTCGGCCGCGCATTCCGCCCGGACGGCGTCGAGCTCGGCCTCCGCGTCCCCGACGAACCGATTGAGCGCTACGACCACGGGGACGCCGAACTTCTGCACGTTCTTGATGTGACGCCGCAGGTTGGTCGCACCCCGCCGCACCGCGGCGGGGTCGACCGCGCCCAGGCGGTCCTTCGGTACGCCACCGTGCATCTTGAGGGCCCGCACCGTTGCCACCACGATCGCCGCCTCGGGGTTGAGCCCCGCCATCCGGCACTTGATGTCGAAGAACTTCTCGGCGCCGAGATCCGCCCCGAACCCCGCCTCGGTGAGCACGACGTCGCACAGGGTGAGTGCCAGTCTGGTGGCGACTACCGAATTGCAGCCGTGCGCGATGTTGCCGAACGGGCCGCAGTGGATGAACGCCGGCCCGCCCTCGAGTGTTTGCACCAGGTTCGGATTGATCGCGTCCTTCAAGAGCAGGGTCATGGCGCCCTGCGCCTTCACGTCGCTCGCGCGCACCGGGCGCTTGTCGCGGGTCAACCCCACGATGATGCGCGCGAGCCGCTGCTCCAGGTCGTCGAGGCCCGTCGCGAGCGCCAGGATCGCCATGATCTCCGAGCCCGGAATGATGACGAACCGCTCCTCGCGCGTCGGCCCGGCGTTCAGGCCGCCCAGCCCGACGATGATGTTGCGCAGGGCGCGGTCGTTCATGTCGATGGTGCGGGGCCACGTGATGCGGCGCGTGTCGAGGCCCAGCGCGTTGCCGTGATGCAGGTGCGCGTCGAGCATGGCCGACAGCAGGTTGTGCGCGCTCGCGATGGCGTGGAAGTCGCCCGTGAAGTGCAGGTTGATGTCCTCCATCGGGACGACCTGCGCGTAGCCGCCCCCCGCGGCGCCGCCCTTCACGCCGAACACCGGACCGAGGGAGGGCTCGCGGATACAGAGCGCAGCGTTCTTCCCCATCCGGCGCAGGGCCTGAGTGACGCCCACGGTCACGGTCGACTTGCCCTCGCCCGCCGGGGTCGGGTTGATGCCGGTGACCAGTACGAGACGGCCCCGCGGCTGGCGGCGCGCCAACGCGGCGAGCCGCACCTTCGCCTTGTATTTGCCGTACAGCTCGAGCTCGTCGTCTTCGAGGCCGAGCTCGCCGGCGATGGCGGCGACCGGGCGCAGCTTGGCGGCCTGCGCGATGGCGATGTCGGTCGGGACCTTGGCCGTGGTGGTCACAGCCGTGCTCCAAACACGCGACGAGCGTTCTCCGTTGTCCGTTGTCCGATCACCTCGGCTGACTCTCCGCGAACCCGGGCGAGCGCTTCGGCCACCGTGCGCACGAACGCCGGCTCGTTGCGCTTCCCGCGGTGCGGGACGGGCGCGAGGTAGGGTGCGTCGGTCTCGACTAACAGGCGGTCGGGCGGACAGGCGGTCAGGGAGACCGTAGGGCTCCAGTTCTTGAAGGTGATCATGCCGGAGAACGAAAAGTACGCGTCGATCTGCATCCCCGCCTCGAACAGCTTGGCCCCTCCGCTGAACGAATGCAACACGACCGTGGTCGGGCGCCCGGCCAGGATCGCGGCCAGATCGTCATCGGCCTCGCGCGCGTGCACCACCACCGGCTTCCCCACGTCCGCGGCGAGTGCCAGCTGAGCCTCGAAGGCCCGGCGCTGCGCGTCGCGCGGCGAATGGTCGTAATGGTAATCGAGCCCCGTTTCGCCCAGCGCCACCACTTCGGGGAGAGCCAGCAGGTCTCTCAGGCGGGCCGCCGCCTCGGCCGACCAGCCGCGCGCCTCGTGCGGGTGCACACCCGCCGTCGCGGAGAGCCCCGGCCGCGTCCGCGCGAGCGTCACCGCGCGGTCGCTCTCGGCCAGCGTCGCCCCGATCACGACCACGTGCGTCACCCCGGCCTCGCGGGCGCGGTCCAGGACCGCCTCACGGTCCGGGTCGAACGCCGGGTCCCCCAGGTGGCAGTGCGCGTCGACCAGCCCCGTTCCAGCCCTCCGCGTCGAGATCGCTTCAGCCACGGCGACCGCTCCGGAGCTGGAACGGGGCCAGCACGTCACACGGCCGCTTTGGAGCGGGACCCTCCTGCGGCCGGGGGCGACGGCGACTTCGGCGCGTCGAGCGGCACGGCGCCCGCGGGGCGGAACGCCCGTGCGCCCCGCGCATCCTGCCCCGGCCACCGTTTCTCCACGTACATGAGCAGCGGGGCAGCGATATAGATCGACGAGAACGTGCCGGTGAAGATGGCGAACGTCATCACCAGCGCGAACGGGCGTAGCACTTCGCCCGCCAGAAACACCAGCGCCAGGGTGGTGGCCATCGTGGTCCCATGAGTGAGCACCGAGCGCGGCAGGGTTTCGTTGATCGAAAGGTTGAGAATCTCGTACAGGTTCTGACGCCGGTACTTGCGCAGGTTCTCCCGCACGCGGTCGAAGATGATGATGGTGTCGTTGAGCGAGTAGCCCACCATGGTCAGCACGGCGCCCACGACCACCAGGCTCACCTCGAGGTCCAAGTAGCGGATGAACGCGATCGTGGTGAGGATGTCGTGGAATGTCGCGAGCACCGCGGCGAGGCCGAACCGCCACTCGAAGCGGATCGCCAGATAGATGAGCGTGACGATGAACGAGAAGAAGATCGCGAGGAACGCCTTGCCCTGGAGCTCGCGCCCCACCTTGGGGCCCACCGCCTCGGTGCGTCCGACGCTGTACTGACCCGCTCCGAGGCCGTGGGCGAGGGCGGAGTCCACGGCGGCAGCCGTGGCCTCGCTCGTCCCCTCGGCCCTGGTGCCCGTCGCGCCCAGCCGCGTCCGCACCACGTACTCGTTGGGCGCCCCGAACTCCTGGATCTCCGCGTCGCGAATCCCCGCGGCGTCGAGCGCCGCGCGAATGCGGTCCGTCCCCACCGGCGTCGGCGTGCGGACCTGGATCAGCGTGCCGCCGGTGAACTCGATGGAGTAGTTGAGCCCGTGCACCAGGAACAGCGCGAATCCCGGAATGATGATGAGCGCCGTGAGGCCGTAGGCCCAGCGGCGCCACTTGATGAAGTCGTACTTGGCGTTGGCGAAGAGTCGGATCATCTCAGACGCTCAGGGTGGCCATGTCCGGCCGGCGGTCGAGCCAGATCATGTAGAAGGTCCGGACCACGAACACGGCGGTGATAAACGACGCGAGGATCCCGATGATCAGCGTGATGGCGAAGCCCTGCACCGGCCCGGTCCCGACGAGCCACAG
>DATNOR010000169.1:0-3326 GCA_035601235.1 Gemmatimonadales bacterium | reverse complement strand
GCCGTCGAGTCGGGGCCCGCGTTCGAACGCGGCGCGGCGGTGCTCGATGACAATGCGGCCTGGGCGGGGCGCCACCGGACGATGCCTGCGCCCAATGACACGACCGAGCTGCAAGTGGTCATGACTCCATTCTACGGCGTGCTCGAGGCGCGGCGCCAGACACGCACCGCGACCTCGGTCGGGAGTGTGTTGTTGTCGGCGACGCCCGCGATCGCCGACGGCGATCACAGCCTTACCGCACTGTTCGAGGGCGCGCACGGCGTGTCGCTCCGGTTGTTCCCGCCCGGGCAAGGTCCGCGCGACTCGAGCGTCTTCGAAATCTGCACGCCGCGCACACCGCCGCCCGAGGACTGTGCTCCGGGCGACACGCTGTTTTCGGTGCAGACAATCCCGCCATCGCAGGGCGACGCCAAACTCGCGGCGCTGGCGGATACGGCGCGGCTCGCCAGGCTTGCGTTGGTGGTGCTGCTCGCCGTCCTGCTGCTGACGGCGCCCGCGGGCGCGTGGCGCTGGGGCGTGCTGCTGGTCGCGGGCTGGACCCTGTTGCGCTCGCCCTTCGGCCCGGCCGCGTTGTTCTCGCCGGCCACGTTCTATCGTCCCATTCCGGGAGTCGTCGGCACGTCGGCAGGATCGCTGCTGGTCGTGGGAGTGCTCGTCCTCGTTGCCGCGGGTGCGTTGTGGCGCCGGGGCGTGAAGCGAACGTGGCTGGGCATGGCGGCCGCCGCCTTCCTGATGCTCGCCGCGCCTTACGTGGTGCGCTACTTCGGCCGCGGGATCGCACCCCCGGCGAGCGGGGTGAGCATCGAGCAGTGGCTGTCGTGGCAGGCGGCGCTTGCCGTCACCGCAATGGCATTCATTCTGTTGGCGGCCGCGTTGGTCCGGGGCGTCAAGGAGCCGGAACGCGTTTCACCCGCGCTGCCGGCGGCGTGCGCCTGGGGCGCGGTGGCGGCGATCGGTGGACTGTGGCTGTGGAGCCCGCACGGCGCGTGGCCCGAGTGGTACACCTTCCTCTGGCTCCCTGCGCTGGTCGGCGCGATTTTCCGAGCCCGCCGGCGGTGGGCCCTCGTCGGCATGGCCGTGGTCGCAGGAACGGCGGCCGCCCTCCTCGCCTGGGGCGCGGCGGTCGAAGGACGCTTGTCCCTCGCGACCCGCGACGCGCAGCGGCTCGGGCACGAAGGCGACCCAGTCGCGGTCGCGCTGCTCGAGCGCCTCAGTCAGCAGGTGACCGCCCCCTCGCAGCCGCCCCCGCAGACCGCGGGCGATCTGTACGCTTTGTGGGTTGGATCGCCGCTCGTCGGCGAAGACTATCCGGCGATGCTCGAGCTGTGGGGCGCTGGGTCGGAGGGTCCGCCGCTGGCGGAGCTTCAGCTCGCGCAGCTCGACCTGCGGGCAGGCTTGCTTTCCACCCTCGCGCGCTCGGCCGGCGCAGGCCCCTGTATCGAGCGCGTCGAAGGGATTCCCGGCGTCCACTACATCCTGGTGGCGCCGCTCGACAACGGCACGGTCCTCACCGTGGGCGTGGGACCGCGCACGCGGCTGTTGCCACCAAATCGGGTCGCGCGGTTTCTCCGGGGCGATCCGGGGGTCGAGCCCCCGTACACGATTTCGCTGTCGCTGCCGATTCAGGCGAGCGCGGTCGGCAGCACCGTGGAATGGCGCCGGGAGGGATGGGCCGTGCGCGGGGAGCGGCAGGTCGACCTCCCAGGTGGCGCCCGTCATGTGCATTTGCGCGTCGCGCTCGGTGGGCCGTGGTCGCTGCTGGTTCGCGGCATTCTGGTCGTCGGACTCGACGTGCTGCTCCTGGCCGGCGTCTGGCTCTTTGGACTGGTCGTGGCCGAGGGCTGGCAGGCGCGCCTGCCGGCGCTGCTCACGACGCTGCGCACGAGCTATCGCGCGCAGCTCACGTCTGTGCTCATCACGTTTTTCGTCTTGCCAGTTCTTGGATTTGCGGCCTGGAGCTTTACCGACCTGGCCGAGGACGCTCGACGCTCCGGCGACTTGCTCATTCACCAGACGCTCCGCGACGCCGCCGCCGGCGCCGAAACCGTCGCCCAAGATCCGCCCGAGACGATCGCTCGCTCCCTGGTTGAGTTGGGCCGCCGGCTCGACGCCGAATTGTGGCTGTATCGCCGGGGCGTACTCGTGGCGACGAGCTCGCCGGTGCTGGGGGAGCTCGGTTTGGTCGATCCATTTCTCGCTCCCCAGGTCTTCCGGGGCACCCTCGAGGATGAGCTCGAGACGACCATCGACGCGCGCACCGGCGGCCGGCCGACCCGCGTCGGCTTTCTCGTCGTTGCGCCGGGCCCCACCGGTGAGCAGGGAGTGCTGGCAGTGCCGCAGCTGTTGGACGACGAGCGCATTCGGGAGCAGCGGGAGGACCTCACCTTCGGCCTCCTGCTGGCGACGCTCGTCGGGTTGGTGGCCGCGATCTACCTTGCCGGCCTCGCGGCCCGCCGGCTCGCGAAACCGGTCGCCGCGCTGCGCGAAGCGGCCATTGCCGTGGGGCGGGGCAATGAGCCGCCGGCCTTCCCGCCGGGCACGCCACGGGAATTCGAGCCGGTCCTCAGCGCGTTTGAGCGGATGGCCACAAACGTGCAGCGCAGCCAGGCAGCGATCGAGGAGGCGCGGCAGCGGACCGCGCGCGTGCTGGCGAACGTCGCCACGGGCGTGATCGCCGTCGACGACGGGCTCCGTGTCACGCTGGCGAACCCGCGCGCGTCAGAGCTCGTGCTGGGCGCCAGCGAGACGCTGGAGCCGGGCGACGTGCTGCCGCAGGCGACCGCCGCCGCGTGGGCGCCGGTGTGGGACGCCGTCGCCCGGTTCCTCACCGAGAATCGCGACGTGATTCAAGAGCGCGAATTCGAGGTCGGCGGCCGGCAGATTCGCGTGCAGCTCGCGCCGCTCGGCGCGGCGCCCGACGGGTGCGTGATCGCGCTCGATGACGCGACGGCGCTCACGCGCGCGGCGCGCGTCCTCGCCTGGGGAGAAATGGCGCGCCAGGTGGCGCACGAAATCAAGAACCCGCTCACGCCGATTCGCCTCGGCATCCAGCATCTGCAGCGGGTTCGCGGCAAGAGCCAGTCGGCGAGCTTTGAGGCGACGCTCAACGAAACGTCGGAGCGCATCCTGGCCGAAATCGACCGGCTGGACGGGATCGCGCGGGCGTTCTCGCGCTTCGGCGCGCCCCCCCCGTCGGCCGCCGAGCAGCTGCCGCTCGAGCCCGTCGATCTCGTCGCGACCGCCCGCGAAGTCGTGCAGCTCTACGACCTCGGCTCGCCAACGCGGTTCGAAGTGCGGACGAGCAACGGCGTGCCCCCACCGGCCCT
>DATNOR010000168.1:0-11248 GCA_035601235.1 Gemmatimonadales bacterium | reverse complement strand
CGTGCCCGCCGTCCCCGTCGCGCTGAAGGTCACGGGGCTCCCGCTCAAGCCGGTCGAGGTAGCGGTGAGCGTGTTCGGGCCCGCCGTGGCGCTCAGCGTCCAGCTCCCCACCGTCGCCACCCCGCTCGCGTTGGTCGTCTGGCTCCCACCCGTGATCGTCCCGTTCCCCGGCGCCACCGCGAACGTCACCGCCACCTGCGCCACCGGATTCCCGTTCGCATCCTTCACGATCACCGACGGTGGCGTACTGACCGCCGTACCCGCCGGGGCCGACTGGCTCGTCGCACTGTTCGCCGCAATCGTGGCCGCCGTGCCCGCCGTCCCCGTCGCGCTGAAGGTCACGGGGCTCCCGCTCAAGCCGGTCGAGGTGGCGGTGAGCGTGTTCGGGCCCGCCGTGGCGCTCAGCGTCCAGCTCCCCACCGTCGCCACCCCGCTCGCGTTGGTCGTCTGACTGGCGCCCGTGATCGTCCCGTTCCCCGGGGCCACGGCGAACGTCACCGCCACCTGCGCCACCGGATTCCCGTTCGCATCCTTCACGATCACCGACGGTGGCGTATTGACCGCCGTACCCGCCGAGGCCGACTGGCTCGTGGGACTATTCGCCGCAATCGTGGCCGCCGTGCCCGCCGTCCCCGTCGCGCTGAAGCTCACGGGGCTCCCGCTCAAGCCGGTCGAGGTGGCGGTGAGCGTGTTCGGGCCCGCCGTGGCGCTCAGCGTCCAGCTTCCCACCGTCGCCACCCCGCTCGCGTTCGTCGTCTGGCTCCCACCCGTGATCGTCCCGTTCCCCGGCGCCACCGCGAACGTCACCGCGACGCCCGCCACCGGGTTCCCATTCGCGTCCTTCACGAGCACCGACGGCGGCGAGCTGACGGCCGTCCCCGCCGGCGCGGTCTGACTCGTGGGACTATTCGCCGCGATCGTGGCCGCTGCTCCAACCGTCCCCGTCGCGCTGAAGGTCACCGGGCTGCCTGACAAGGTGCCGGAAGAGGCCGTCAACGTGTTCTGCCCTGCGGTCGGGCTCAGCGTCCAGCTCCCCACCGTGGCCACCCCGCTCGCGTTCGTCGTCTGGCTCCCACCCGTGATCGTCCCGTTCCCGGGCGCCACTGCGAACGTCACCGCGACGCCGGCCACTGCATTGCCGAACTCGTCGGTCACGAGCACCGAGGGCGGGATCGGCACGGCGGTGCCCGCTAGCGCCGTCTGGCCATTGCCGTCATGCACCGCGATCGTCGTCGCCGCCGCCGAGGTCACGTTCACCGTCGCGGTCTGCGTGACCGTCACCGTCCCGTTCACGCTGGCCGTAATCGTCTTCGTCCCGGCCGCCGTCGAGCTCAGCGTCCCCGTCACCTGGCCGTTCAGGTCGGTGGTGCCGGCCGGCTGCGTCAGCGTGTTGCCCGTGGTCGGCGTGGCGGCGAGCGTCACCGTCGCCCCGCTCACCGGATTGCCGCCGGCGTCCCGCACCGTCACGGTGATCGTGCTCGAGCCTGAGCCCGCCGTGATCGTCGCCGGCGCCGCTGCCACCGATGATTGCGACGCGCTCGGGCCGCCCGCAGTCGCGGTGGCGAGGAACACCACCGGGCTTCCCGCCAGTCCGGTCGCAGTGGCGCGCAGCGTGTCGGTGCCGGCGGTGGCGCCGAGCGTCCACGACGTCACGGCGGCGATGCCGCCCGCATCGCTCGTGACCGGGCTGGTGGGACTCACGGTCCCGCTCCCCGCGGCCGGGGTGAACGTGACCGCGACGCCCGCCACCGGATTACCGAACTGATCGCGGACGATGACCGAGGGCGCGATCGGGACGGCGTTGCCCACTGTCGCGGTCTGATTGTTCCCCCCGTTGACCGCGATCTGCGCCGCCGGCCCGGCAGTGCCAGTCGCGGTGAACGTCACGGGGCTGCCCGAGAGCGCGCCCGACGAGGCCGTGAGCGTATTGGATCCCGCCGTCGTGGACAGCGTCCAGCCGCCCACGGTGGCGATCCCGCTCGCGTCGGTCGTCTGTGTGGCGCCGGTGACGCTCCCGCTCGCGGGCCCCGGCGCGAACGTCACCGACACGCCCGAGGCCGGGTTGCCGAATGCATCGGTCACGATCACGGACGGTGGAACGAGAACGGCCGTGCCGGCGGGCGCCGTCTGGCCGTTGCCCGCATGCGGCGCGATGCTGGCCGCCGCGGCGGCGCTCACCGTGACCGTCGCCGTCTGCGTGACCGTGACGGAGCCGTTCACGGTGGCCGTCACGGTCTTCGCCCCCGCCGCGGTCGAGCTCAGGGCGCCGGTGATCTGCCCGCTGGCGTTGGTCGTCCCCGCCGGCTGCGTCAAGGTGATCCCCGTGGTGGGCGCCGCCGCGAGGGTCACCGTCGCGCCGGAGACCGGGTTGCCGTTCTCGTCCTTCACGGTCACGGTGATCGTGCTGGTGCTCGACCCGGTGCTCGCCGTGATCGTGCCCGGCGAGGCCGCCACAAGCGATTGGCTCGCGCTCGCGCCGGCTGGGTTCACGGTCACGGTCGCGGTCTGGGCGACGGTGACGGTACCGTTGACCGTGGCGGTCACGGTCTTCGCCCCCGCCGCGGTCGAGCTCAGGGAGCCGGTGATCTGCCCGCTCCCGTTGGTCGTCCCCGCCGGCTGAGTCAGCGTGTTGCCCGTCGTGGGCGTCGCCGCCAGCGTCACCGTCGCGCCGCTCACCGGATTCCCGTTGGCATCGCGCACGGTCACGGTGATGGTGCTGGCCCCGAGACCCGCCGTGATCGTTTCGGGCGCGGCCGCCACCGTGGATTGCGCCGCACTCGGGCCTCCCGCCGTCGCCGTCGCCGTAAACGTGACGGGACTGCCGGCGAGCCCGGCCGCTGTCGCGCGCAGCGTGTCGGTCTTGGCCGTCGTGCCCAAGGTCCAGGAGCTCAGCGCGGCGATGCCGCTCGCGTTGGTCGTGACCGCGCCGGCCGGGTCTACCGTCCCGTTGTCGCCGGTCGTGCTGAACGTGACCGCGACGCCCGCCACCGGATTAGCGAACTGGTCGCGCACGATCACCGAGGGCGGCGTGGCGACAGCGGTGCCGACCGCGGCGACCTGCCCGCTGCCGCCGTTCACCGCGATCTGCGTCGCCGGGCCGGCGGCCCCCTGGGCCGTGAACGTCACCGGGCTGCCCGAGAGACCGGAGGAGGTCGCCGTCAAGGTGTTCGAGCCGGGCGTGGTGCCCAACGTCCACGACGTCAGCGCCGCCACGCCACTCGCGTTCGTCGGGATCGGCGTGGTTGGACTCACGCTGCCGCTCCCCGCCGCCGGCGTGAACGTCACCGCGACGCCGGCCACCGGGTTGTTGAACTGGTCGCGTACGATCACCGCAGGCGGCGTCTGGACGGGCGTCCCGACCGTGCCCGCCTGGCTGCTCCCGGCGCTGGGCGCGATCGACGTGGCGGCGGCGGCGCTCACGTTGAAGGGATTGCTCGTGACCGGGCCGAGCCCGCCCGAGCTCGCCACGAGGGTGTAGCCCGAGCCTGCTTTGTCGATGCTGGCGTCGTCGAACGTCGCCACGCCGCTCACCGCAGTGCGCGGGGTAACGGTGAGGGCGCCGCCGCCCGCATTCGTTCCGATGGCGAGTGTGATCCCGGCCGTCGCCGCCGTGACCCGATTACCGAACTGATCACGCACCTCGACCTGCAGCGCCGGTGTGATATGGGCGCCGGCGGCCACGTTGCTGGGCTGCACGAGCCAGGCGAGCGTGTCGGCGGCCGCTGGCGTCACGGTCACCGTCGCCTGCTGGGCGATCGCCACCGTTCCCACCGTGGCCGATACCGTCTTGCTCTGGGCGAGCGTGGAGCTGAGTGCGCCGGTCGCGACGCCGTTCGTTCCGGTCGGTCCGGACGGTTGCGTGAGAGCGTTGTTGTTCCCGGTCACCGCCAGCGTGACCGTCTTGCCCTTGATGACGTTGCCGTACTGGTCCCGCGCCGTGACGGTGATCGTGCTCGCGCCGGCGCCGCTCGACGCGGTGATCGTTGCGGGCGCGGCGACCACGCTGGTTTGCGTGGGGCTCACCGCTCCCGGCACCGTGAAGGCCGTGAAGCTGAGCGCGGATCCGACGCCCGTCGCCTGCGCCGTCTGCGTGCTGTCCGTCGGCGTCATCGCGGTGCCGAGCGTCCAGTTGGTCGACGCGATGCCGCTCGTGTTGGTGGTCGAGGTGAGCGGATTGACCGAGCCGCCGCCGTCCAGCACCGACCAGCTGATGGTCACGCCCGGGACCGAGTTGTTGAGGGCGTCAGCCACTCGCACGGACAATGGGACGGGCAGCGTGTGCCCCACGGTATCGGTCTGCTGCTGCCCGCCGCTGATCGCCATCTGCGTGGCGCCGCCCACCTGCGCCTGGACGATGAACGTCACGGGCGTGAGACCGGTGGCGCTGGCGGTCGTCGTCTGCTGGCCGGGCGTGGGCCCGAGCGTGCGGGTGGTGGACGCATGCCCGGCGGCGTCGGTGACCGACGAGGTCGGGTTCACCGAGCCGCCGCCCGACGCCGCGGCCCAGGTGATCGTCACGTTGTTCACCGGGTTGCCGTGCGCGTCGGTCACGAGCACGGTGTGCGGCGTGGCGAGCGTGGTGCCGACCTGACCCACCTGGTTATCGCCCGAGAACTTCGCCAGGCTCGCCGCCGGACCCGCCGTTCCCGTCGCCGTGAAGGTCACCGGGCTCCCCGCGAGACCGGTCGCCGCGGCGGTGAGCGTGTTAGTCCCGGCCGTGGTGCCGAGGGTCCAGCTCCCCACGGTCGCGATGCCGTTCGCGTTCGTCGTCTGCTCCGCTCCGGTAATGCTCCCGCCTCCCGATGCGGGTGCGAACGTCACCCCGACTCCCTGCACCGGATTGTTGCTCGCGTCGCGCACGATCACCGACGGCGGGCTGGCCACGGCGGTGCCCGTCGTCGCCGACTGACCGTCACCGGCGTTGATCGCGATTTGAGTCGCGGTGCCGGCCGTCACGCTCACCGTGGCCGACGTGACGCTATCGAGTCCGCTCGCTCCGAACCGCAAGGTGCGGGGACCGAGCGTGCCTGCGATCGAGAGGTTGATGAACACCGCCTGGCCGTTCGCACCGGTCGTGGCCGACGTCGTCCCGCCCAGCGTGCCGCCGCCCGATTGGATCTTGACGCCGACCGCGACGTTGGCCTGGCCCACCGCGTTGCCCGAGCCATCCTGCAGCTGGATCACGGGCTGCTGCAGGAAGGGGACGCCGCTCTGCGCGCTGGCGGACGGCTGCGTGACGATCGCCAGCCGGGTGGCGTTGCCCGCCGTCGCCGTCGCGGTGAACGTGACGGGACTGCCCGCCAGCGTGCCGGAGGCCGCGGTCAGAGTATTGGGTCCCGCGACGGTCCCGAGCGTCCACGAGGTCACGGCGGCGATACCGTCGGCGCCGGTGGTGACGGGGCTCGTCGGGTTCACGCTGCCGCCCCCCGTGCCGGGCGCGAACGTGACCGCGACCCCCGCGACCGGATTACCGTGCTGGTCTTTCACGATCGCCGACGGCGGGATCGGCACCGCCGTCCCCACTCGCGCCTGTTGGCCGTCGCCCGCGTTGATGGCGATCTGGGCCGCGGCGCCCGCCGTTCCGGTGGCGTTGAATGTCACCGGGCTCCCCTGGAGCGTGCCCGATGTCGCCGTCAACGTGTTTGGCCCCGCCGTGTTGCCGAGGGTCCAGCTCGTCACGGCGGCGACGCCGCTCGCGTTGGTGGTCTGGGCCGCCCCCGTGATGCCGCCGCCGCCCGTCCCGGGGGCGAAGGTCACTGCGACGCCCGCCACCGGATTGCCGAAGGCGTCGCGCACGATCACTGCAGGCGGCACCAGCACCGCGGTCCCCACCGTCGCCCCCTGCTGGTCGCCCGCGCTGATCGCGATCGCCGCCGCAGCCGCGGCGGACACGCTCACGTTCGCCGTCGCGGTCACCACGGTGGCGCCGTTCAGCGTCGCGGTCACCGTCTTGATCTCGGCTTTGGTCGAGCTGAGCGTGCCCGTGACCTGGCCGTTCGCGCCCGTCGGGCCGGTGGGCTGGGCGAGCGCGTTGTTCGCGCCGGTCGCGGCGAGGGCAACCGTCACGCCGCTCACCGGATTCCCGAACTGGTCGTTCGCGGTCACCGTGATCGTCGCAGCGCTCGCGCCGGTGGAGGCCGTGATGGTGCCGGGGGTGGCCGCCACGAGCGAGCGGGCCGCGCCGGGCGCGCCCGCCGTCCCCTGAGCGGTGAACGTGACCGGACTGCCGTTCACCCCGGGCGCCGTGGCGGTCAGCGTGTTGGCGCCCGCGGTCGTGCCGAGGGTCCAGCTGCCCACGGCGGCGATGCCGCCTGCGTCGGTCGTCTGACTCGCGCCCGTGATACTGCCGCTTCCGAGACCCACGGCGAACGTGACCGACACGCCCTGCACCGGGTTGCCGTTCGCGTCCTTCACGATCACCGCGGGCGGCGTGGCCACGGCGGTGTTCACCGTCGCGGTCTGATTGTCTCCCGCCCGGACCGCAATGCTTCCGGCATTGCCCGCGGTGCCGGTGGCGGTGAAGGTCACGGGGCTGCCGCTGAGCCCCTGTGCCGCGGCCGTCAGCTTGTTCGTTCCCGCGGTGGTGCTGAGGGTCCAGCTCCCCACTGCGGCGATCCCGCCGGCATCGGTCGTCTGATTCGCAGCGATGATCGTGCCGTTGCCCGGGGAGACGGAAAACGTGACGGCCACGCCCGGCACCGGGTTGCCGCTCGCGTCCTTCACGATCACCGACGGTGGAACGGGCAGGGCGGTGCCGGCCGTGACCGTCTGGTTGTTCCCCGCGTTGATCGCGATCTGCGTGGCCGTCCCGCCCACCACCGTCACGTCGCTGGAGGTGACCGAAGTAATTCCGGTCCCGGCTGAGAAGCTCAGCGTCCGGGGCCCGACCAGGCCGGTGATCGTCAGGTTCACGAACGTCGCCCGGCCGGACCCGTCCGTGGCCACGGGGTTCGTGCCCGAGAGCGCGGGGCCGCCACTCGCGATCGCCGCGGTCACCGAGGTACTGGCCTGGCTCACCGAATTGCCGGCGGCGTCCTGCAATTGGACCACCGGCTGGCGCAGCAACTCGATCCCGCTCCTCGCCGTGTCGGACGGTTGGGTGATGAAGGCGAGCTTCGCCGGCGGACCGGCCGCGAGCGTGATCGTGCCCGACGTCAAGGGGGCGAGCTTCGGGGCGGTGAAGGTGAGCGTGTAGCTCCCGGTCGGGCCGCTGATCGCCAGCCCCGCGAACGTCGCCAGTCCGCTCTGGTCGGTGGTCGCCGTGTTGGAAACGACCGACGCAGCCCCACCCGGCCCGGTCGCGATCGCGGCCGTAACGGTCACCCCCTGCGTGGCCACCGCATTGCCGTTGGTATCTTCCACCTGCAGCACCGGCTGGGGCACGAAGGGGACGCCGCTCTGCGCCGCGCTCGAGGGCGCCGTGGTGAAGGCGAGCTGGCCGGCGGCCGCCGCCGTGATGTTGAAGGAGGCGCTCGTGCCGGTCGCGAGCCCCGTGGCCGCGGCGGTGAGGGTGTAGCCGGTGCCCGCCTTATTAATGGTAAGGCCGGAGAAGCTCGCGACGCCGCCGACCGCCGTCTGGGTGGCGGTGCCCGACAGCGTTCCCCCGCCGGCGTTGTTCCCGATGGCGAGCGTCACGTTCGCCGCGAAGCCCGTGGCCGTATTGCCAAAGCTGTCGCGCGCCGTCACCTGAATCGCCGGCGTGATCGCCGCGCCCGCGGGGGAGGTGCTCGGCTGGCCCGTGAACACCAGGCGCTTGGCGTCCGCCGGGGAGATGGTGAACGGGTTGCTGGTGACGGTGAGCGTCGTGCCGCTGATGGTCGCGCTCGCCTGCAGCGTGTAGCCGGCGCCGGCGTGCGCGACGCTCAAATCGGCGAAGTTGGCGACGCCGCTCTGCGCCGCGACCGTCTTGGTGCCCGACAGCGTGTCGCCGCCGGGATTCGACGCGAGCGCGACCGTGACGCTCCCGTTGAAGCTCGTCAGGGTATTGCCGAGCGCGTCCTGGGCCACGACCCGCACGGCCGGGCTGATGGCGACGCCCGCGACCGTCGCGGTCGGCTGCACGGTGAAGGTGAGCTGCGTCGCCGCTACCGCCACGCGGAAGTCCGTCGCCGATTCGGCGTTGTTCCCGAACGGCACCCACGCGCTGGCGCGCGAGGTCTGATCCACCGCGCGCGACCGCCAATGGTACGCGGTGTTGTCGCTCAACCCGGCGACCGCGGCGGTGGCGACCGTCCCGTTCGCGACCGTTGGGCCGGTGCCGGTCACCACCCCGTTGAAGGCCGTGCCGACTGGCTTGACCTCCACCTCGAGCCGCAGCTGGTCGCCGGGGTTCGGGTCCGTCACGGTCGCCTTGAAGATCACCGACCGGCCCGACGCCGTGCCGCCGACCGGGATGGCGGTGGCGCCGTCGCTCTGGAACTGCGCCGTGTCCGTCGGCGGCGCGGGCGGCTGCGGAATGGTCGTGACGAAGTCGCCGTCAGTTTCGGGGTTTCCGCCGAACGCGGTCCAGGCGCTGGCTCGCTCGGTCTGATCCACGGTGCGCGCCTGCCAGTGATACGCGGTGTTGTTGGCGAGCCCCGCCAGGGCGACGAACGCGGGCACTCCGGCCGGCAGCCGGCCGCTCGCCCCGGTGGCGGCGCCTGCGAACGGCGTCCCCACGGGCTGCACCTCCACCTCGAGCCGCAGCGTATCGGACAGGTCGGGATCGCTCACGACCCCACGCAGCACGATGCCCGCCTGATCGGTGCTGCCGCCGACGGGAACAGACGTCACGGAGTCGGTGCGCAGCTGGGCCAGCGACCCCGGCGCCGCGGGCGGGCGGGGCCGCGTGACCCTGAGCGTGAAGGGGCCGGTCTGTCCCGCCCCCGCCGCGGCTTCGATCAGGTAATTCCCGCTGGCCTGGAGCGGCTGATAGCGGATGCAGCCGGCGGTGCAGACGCCCTGCGTCAGCGCCGGTCCGGCGAGCGACGTGTCGAGCATCACGACGCCCCCGAGCGTCGCCGACGTCATGACGACCGAGATTGAGTCTCCCGCCCGCGCCGTGAAGCCGTACACGCGCGCGAAACTGTTGGGCTTGTGCGGGGCCGAGCAGTCGTGTGTGGTGAGGGAGTCGCGCAGCTCGACGTCGGGCGTGATGGGGACGACACTGCAGGGGTGCACGACGAACTCGACCGGCACGAGCGCCGGACTGCCGCGGGCATTCTCGGCGATGACGAGCAGCGTGTCGCGATACACGCCGCTGGCGAGACCGACCGGATTGAAGGAGAGGTGCAGCATCGCCGGCGCGACGCCGCCGCTGGGACTGACCGAGAGCCATTGGCCGCCGAGCGCGAGTCGCACGCTCCAGGAGAGCGTGCCCTGCCCCGCGTTCGAGACGGCGACGCTATCCGCCCGGGCGGCCGCGCTCCCGGCAGCCGCGGAGTCCCGCACCTGCACCGGCGCCACGTCGAGCGTCGCGATGGGCGGCGGGTTGGTGGTGAGCTTGTCGACCTGGCAGGTCGCGATCAGGAACAGCGGCAGAGCGCGCACCACGGCGCCCGCAGCCCGTTGGCCGCGGGCGAGCCTCCGCTGCAACCCGCTCACGTTCCCAAAAGGGCCCAAATTGTCGCCCGAGTGGCGTCAAGACGACAGGTGTAGCAATCCTCATACCGGTGCTTTGGGTGGCGGGGACATGGCGCCACAGGGGGGAGTGTGGCTGATCTGCTACAACCCGGGGCCGGGGTGAGGGGCTAAGTTAATGGGCGGTACAGGACTCGAACCTGTGACCTCCGGTATGTGAGACCGGCGCTCTAACCAGCTGAGCTAACCACCCAACTGCTAGACGGGTAGACGGCGACACGGGCAGACGGGTAGGGCTGATCTATGCACGATGCCGTATGAGCACTCTACCCGTCTACCCGTCTGTCCGTCTACCCGTCCAGTCTTTACGTGGGCCCTCCAGGACTTGAACCTGGGACCTACGGATTATGAGTCCGCTGCTCTAACCACCTGAGCTAAGGGCCCTCGAAGAAACCAATATAACGGGGAACGGAGAATGGGGAACGCGGAAGTGGGAACGCGGAACGCGGAACAGCATGACGAGGGTCGGCCCGCCTGTTCCGCGTTCCGACTTCCGCGTTCCGCGTTTTAGCGTCGTGCATCGGGTCCTGATCATCTCTCACGCCTACCTTTCCGCCTCGAACCGCGGCAAGCTGCGCGCGCTCGCCTCGCGTGGCGTCGACGTCACCGTCGGCGTCCCGCAGCGCTGGCGCGACCCGGTGCTCGGCACGACGATCGAGATCGCGTGGGAGCGCCAGAACGGGGTCGAGGTCTTCCCCATCCCGGCGCGCCACCACGGCGAGGCCGACGCGCTCAAGTTCGGCGGCCGCGCGCTGCACGCGCTGCTGCGCGACAAGCGACCCGACCTGGTGCAGGTAGAAGAAGAATCGACCACACCGGCGGCCCAGCAGGCGGTGCGAGCCGCCCGTCACCTGGGCCTGCCCGCGATTCTGTTCACCCATCAGAACGTGGAGCTGCCGCTGCCGTGGCTGGCACGTCGGCGGCGCCGCCGCATGCTGCGCCGGATCACGGGCGCGATCGCGGGGAGCGGCGCCGCCGCGGCGCTGCTGCGACGCGTCGTGCCCGACCTGCCCGTCGCCGCGATCCCTCAGCTCGGTATTCACGTGCCCACGGAGCCGCAGCACATGCTCCACGAGGGTCTGGCGATCGGCTGCGTCGGCCGCTTGGTGCCGGAGAAGGGAGTCGATACTTTGCTGCAGGCGCTGGCCGAGAACCGCAGCCACCGCTGGCACTTGACGGTGGTGGGCGACGGTCCCGACCGGGAGCGGCTGGAGCGGCTCGCGTCCGACCTCCGGCTCGCGGCGCGCATCCGCTGGGCCGGTGCGCTGCCGCCCGAGGACGTGCGCAAGCTCTGGCCCGAGCTCGACGTGCTGGTGCTGCCGGCGCGCCCCCTGCCGACGTGGGCCGAGCCCGCCGCGCACGTGGCGGCGGAGGCGATGGCGTACGAGGTGGCGGTGGTGGGCACGAGCGCGGGGGCGACTCCCGAGGTGATCGGCGACGCGGGCGTCGTGGTGCCGCCCGACGACCCCCTGGCCCTGTCGGGCGCGCTGCGCCGCCTCGCCGCCCCCGACCAGCGGCGCCCGCTGGCGCAGGCGGGGCGCGCGCGCGCGATGCAGTTGTTCTCGGATGACGCCGTTGCGGAACGGACGTTGGGATTCTGGAGGGAGGTTCTCGGTGGATAGGGGCGTTG
>DATNOR010000167.1:0-3344 GCA_035601235.1 Gemmatimonadales bacterium | reverse complement strand
CTACGCGCCGGCGGCGCGTCTCAAGTCACCCGGCCTCGCGGCGGTGTTGACGACCGGTTGACGCCTCCGATCGATCTCACCACGCGCTCCTCACCTGGCGCACATATCCAAACGGATATATTCTCCCATGGCACTCAAGCCCGTCCGCTGGCTGGGGAACGCCCGTACCGTCGTGCGCGCGTTTCCTCCCACTACGTGCTGCACGCCTTCGCGAAGAAGCGCCAGGGCACGCCCAAACTGGATGTGGATCTGGCGCGGGCCCGGCTCAAGGAGCTGCTCCGGCCCCGCGCCCGCGACTAGGAGGAAGCGATGGCGATCAAGATCACGAAGGGCTCGCCCAACATCTTCCGGGACCTAGGGTTTTCCCCGGTGGAGGCCGAGCACCTCCGCGTTCGGGCCGAGCTCATGCTGGCCCTTGAGCGCCTCATTGCGCGCCGCCGCCTGACGCAAGCCCGGGCGGCGAAGCTGCTAGGAGTAAGCCAGCCCCGCGTGAACGATCTCGTGCGGGGGCGCTTCCGTCGCTTCAGTATCGATGCCCTGGTCGAGATGCTGGCGCGGGCGGGCGTCCGAGTGCGCTTCACGACCGAGCGTGGGGCGCGGGTAGCCTAAGGGGAAGGCCGGCGAGCTTGCAGCTGCAGAGCTGGGGCGGGAGGACTCGAACCTCCAACTTCCTAAGGCAACCGCTCCGCCCGTCAAGAAAAATAACGTCGCCAGTCCCGGATCGCGCTCAGACGGGCGGGCCACTCGCTCGCCAGCGGAATGCCTCGCCGTGTCGCGGAGCTGGTGCGGACGTTTCGGCAACCGGAGAGCGCAACCGTCGTGGGACCCGCCAGCGCCGCCGATGCGCCGTCGACGCTGGTGTAGGACGAATGTCCGCTGAACGACAGACCGCGGCGGGCGATCTCTTGCAAAGCGGACGACAGTATTTAGTTTGGAGTGTGCAGAACGTGCAGTTCCCTTACATGGGCCGAGGCGTCCCGTGGGTGCAGGGCAGGACGGGAGATCTCGTATAGCAGCACGGTGGGCCCGCTTGGTTCTCGACGTACAATGCCCGCTGCGCCGTGGCGCGTGGTACCCGGTGCTCAGCGCCGGTCCAGAGGAAACGGTCGTCCTAGTGCGCGACCGCGCCGTGATCCTCCCGCATCACTCCCTCGAAATCGTCGGCACGCTCCCCAGCCGGTGGACGATCGTGGCACGAGCGTCGTTCGCTCCCTATGCCGTGTGCCCGAGTTGCACCGACCGGGTGGGGCTGCCGCAGCATGGCGTTCTCGCGCAGTTGTGGTGCATACGATGTCATCAGATGTTTGGCGTCGAGCCGGCCGATCCCACTGTCCTGGTGGTCGCATGATGCATTCCAACCTCACTCGGTGAACCGGCCGCAACAGCGCCGGAGCAGGTCGCCGACCCAGGAGTTGGGTCAAAAGACAAGTCCAGTTCCCACAAGGCAATAGCCGGGTCGCCGCGAGCGCGAACCTGGCCCCGGGGATGCAGGGCGCTTCGCTGCGCTGGCTGCTGGGAAGTTGGACTTGCATCCCGCACGAGACTACGACATGAGCGACCAGACCCCGCCTCGGCAGGTGCCGTCGCAACGCGGTCGGGACCGGCGGCGAGACTTCGGCCGCCGTATAACGCGCGACCGGCGACGTGTCGCAATCCCGGCTCAGGTCGAGCGCCGGAGCGGCGCGGATCGCCGATCGGGGGGCCAGCGGCGCGCAAGAGCGGACCGTCGCACACGGCCATCAGGGGGCTTCAGGTTCCTGGACCGCTAGTCTGCGCCGGGTGCGCCATCCCGCGCTCGCACCTTGAGAGGGTTCGCTCTTCCTCGTCAACGCCGCGATCGTCTCCCGATCCACCGCCCGGATCGAGCCGCCATGCAGGCTCGTCACTGCGGCCGCGACCGCGAGCCCGAGCCCGATCCCCGTCCCTGGAGCACGGGCCTGGTCCGCGCGGTAAAACGGCTCGAAGAAATGCGCTAGGTCCGTCCTCGGCGAGCGGTGGTCCGGAGTTCTCCACCGTGAGACGCAGGCACCCTGCCGCGACCTCAACCGCTCGAACCATTGCGAATCCGCAAGATCCTCGTGACGAGTGTTCCGATCTGAGTGCAACCAACTGGGCCGTCCGGACGTCTTACGCATCAAGCAGCGCCGCCTGCTCGTATCTTCCTCGACCACCCGCACACCTGGAGCTCCCTATGAGTCCACGAACCAGGACCCTGTACGCGGCGCTCGCCGCCTTGGCCACAGCGTGCGGAGCGGCTCGCCAGCCACCCGTTCCCCTGGCCGGGACCGCTCGTGACATGGCCGCACTCACGGGTCAATGGGAGGGGTCGTACTCGAGCGCCGCCACAGGCCGCAGCGGCAGCATCTCCTTCGCCCTGTCCGCCAACGGCGACAGCGCTTTCGGGGACGTCGTCATGATTCCCCGCGGCTGGGGACGCCCGCTCCAGGCGTGGGACCGGCCGGGATCCGCCGGCCCCGTGGAGGCGCAGCCGCGCGCCGCGGTGTTGACGATCAACTTCGTGCGAGTGGCGGGCGGCCGCGTGACCGGCAGGCTGGCGCCCTACGCTGACCCCGAGAGCGGCGCACCGCTGGCCACCACATTCGAAGGGCAGCTATCCGGGGATGCGATCGAGGGCACGTACACCACGCTCGGGGCAGGCTCGGGCGTGGCCCAGACGGGCCAATGGAAGGTGACCAGGCGCAAGGGATGACACGACCTCCCCCACCGGCTACCTGCACGTGGGCGGCGCGCGCACTGCGCTGTTCGACTGGCTGTACACGCGGCACGAAGGCGGGGCGCGCCCCACAATCGTTGACGCGGCGTTGACGCTCGGCGCGCATCATGCGGTCGCCATGCCAACGCGCCGAGGCTATGTTCCGGCCTTGGGCGAGACCTCCCTCATGACCGCAGAAGAGCTGCTGCGGCTGAACCTGCCCGACAAACGCACCGAGCTGATCCGCGGCCGGCTCGTCGTGCGGGATCCCGGGGGCGCACGGCATGGAGCGGTCGCCATGCGGCTCGGGTACCGAATCATGGCGCACGTGGAGGCGCACGACTTGGGCCGGGTCTACGCCGCCGAGACGGGCTTCAAGATCGAGTCGGATCCCGACACCGTGCGGGCGCCGGACGTCGCGTTCATCGCGAAGCACCGCGTGCCGGAGGTCGAGCCCCGAGGCTATGCCGGTTGGGCGCCGGACCTCGCCGTGGAGGTCCTGGCCCACGACGATCATCCGGCGGAAACGCTCGAGAAGATCGCTCAGTGGTTGAAGGCCGGGGCGCGGCTGGTATGGGTGGTCGACTCGGAGAAGCGCACCGCCCGAGTCTATCGCGCCGACGGGAGCGAA
>DATNOR010000166.1:0-5360 GCA_035601235.1 Gemmatimonadales bacterium | reverse complement strand
CAAGCTGCCCGTCACCGTCGCCCGTCACGTGGGGCAGCTGCCGGTGTTCTACAATCACAAGCCCTCCGCCCGGCGAGGGTACCTGTTCGACACGACGCAGCCGCTGTTCCCGTTCGGGTACGGCCTGTCGTACACGACCTTCGCGTATGCCAACCTGCGCGTGGCGCCGGCTCGCATCGGGATCCGGGAGCGGACCACTGTCTCGGTCGACGTGACGAACACGGGAGCCCGGGCCGGAGACGAGGTCGCGCAGCTGTACATCCGCGACGTCGTCAGCATGGCGACGCGGCCGGTGAAGGAGCTGCGCGGGTTCCGGCGCGTCACGTTGCAGCCGGGTGAAACGCGCACCGTCAGGTTCGAGATCGGGCCGGAGCAGCTGTCCTACCATGGCCCCGACATGAAGCGCGTTGTCGAGCCGGGGCGCTTCGACATCATGGTGGGCGGCAACTCCGTGGACGTCTCGAGCGTCGCCCTGGATGTCGTCGAGGAGCCTTAGGTGGCGCCGCGTGGCGCTGCTGGGAGCGGTCGCGGCCGGGTGCGCCCGGCCGCAGCCGCCCGAGCTCGGGTCTACACAGCGTAGCCTCCGTACGATCTTCGAGGGCGCTTTCCTGGTCGGGGCGGCGCTCAACGCGGCCCAGTTCTCGGGGCTGGATCCGATCGGAGCCGCTATCGTCCAGGCGCAGTTCAACTCGATCACGCCCGAGAACGTGCTCAAGTGGGGCTCGGTGCATCCCCGCCCCGGAACCTACGACTTCGCTGCCGCCGACCGCTACGTCGCGTTCGGCGAGCAGAACCGTATGTTCATCGTCGGGCACAATCTGGTCTGGCACAATCAGACGCCGCGCTGGGTGTTCGAGGACTCGAGCGGTGGGGGGCATCCGGTGAGCCGGGACACGCTGCTCGCCCGGCTGCGCGACCACATCCACACCGTGGTGGGGCGCTACCGCGGCCGGATCAAGGGCTGGGACGTCGTGAACGAGGCGCTCAAGGACGACGGCACCCTGCGCCGTACTCCGTGGCTCACCACGCTGGGTGAGGACTACGTCGCCACCGCGTTTCGGTTTGCCCACGAAGCCGACCCCGACGCCGAGCTGTACTACAACGACTACTCGCTCGAGAACGCGCCCAAGCGGCGGGGGGCCGTGGAGCTGGTCCAACGCCTCCAGAACGAGGGAATCCCGATCGCGGCCGTCGGGCTGCAGAACCACGACCGTCTCGACTGGCCGTCGCCGGCGCAGGAAGATTCCACGATCGATGCGTTCGCAGCGCTGGGCGTGCGGGTGATGATCACCGAGCTCGACGTGGACGTGCTGCCGCGGGGAGCGGACCCGTTCGTGGACGGCCTCCCCGACTCGCTGCAACAGGCGCTGGCGCGGCGCTATGCGGAGCTGTTCGGCTCGTACCTGCGGCACCGCGGGACGGTGACGCGGGTGACCTTCTGGGGCGTCACCGACCAGGACTCCTGGCTCAACAACTGGCCGGTGCGAGGGCGCACGAATTATCCTTTGCTGTTCGATCGGAACGGCCGGCCCAAGCCGGCGTTCGCGGCCGTCATCGGTACGGCTCCGGCAAAGCAAGGAAGGCACGATTGACGCACGCATTGAAACCGGTTTCGAAACAGAGTCTCCCTGACCGGCTGGCGCGGCAGATCCGGGTGCTGATACAGCAAGGAGAGTACCGCCAAGGCGACAAGCTGCCTCCGATCATGGAGATGGCACGCCGCTTCCGCGTGGGGCATCCGACGGTGCGCGAGGCGCTCAAGAGCCTCGAGACCATCGGGTTGGTGTCGATCCGCCACGGCTCCGGCGTGTACGTCAACCGCACCGACGAAGTCCTGGTGCTCGCGAGCCCGCACCATTCGGGCGCGTTCACCAAGCGGCTGCTGCTCGATCTCCTCCGGACCCGGCAACCCCTCGAGGTCGGTGCCATCGCGGCCGCCGTCGAGCACGCAACGCCCTCGCATCTGAAGGAGATGCGACGACTGCTCACCACCGCGGAGCAGAACTTCGACGACGACGACGTGCTGAACCGGGTCAACATGGAGTTCCATCGGCAGATCTCGATCGCGTCGGGGAACACGGTGATGCTGCAGACGCTCGACGTGTTGCGGGAGCTGTTTACAGCGGAGCAGCGCCTCATCCTCGCCATCGTCGCCTCGCGCGAGCGGGACCACAAGGAGCACCTCGGCATCCTCGAGGCCCTGGAGCGGCGCGACGCGAGGCTCGCCGTGGAGCGCATGCACAATCACATCGAGGGCGTCGTGAAGGCGGTGCAGAAATGGAATCCCGAGGATCACCCGGTCGACCGGGGGTGATGCCCGCGGCACTCACATGCGCGTCGACACCAGTATGACCCCCTGGCCGTGGTCGAGTCCCCACCGCGCCGACGCCGCGATGCCGTCGATGAACCGGATGGACAGCACGTTGGTCATGGGAAGCGCGCGCAGGGTTTCCACGCCACCCAGCCGGCTCTCGTCCAGGTACACGAGCACCTGACTGGGAGCCGTGAAGCTATCCGGGCCCCTCGTCTCGAGCCAGGAGGAGCGGAGCGCCGCCACCGCCTCGTAGGCCGTGACGAAGTGGTGCTCACGCAGCTGCTGTTCGGTGAGGAGGTTGTGGTCCGGGTGGACCCCCGGGCTTGCGCCCGGGGTCAGTTCGCCCGGCGCCCGCGCCGTGCAGGCCGCCACCAGGCAGGCGAGCACGCCCAGGAACGAGAGAGGGGGACACTTCCGAGGCATGACGCTAAGATACTCCGGGCTTCACGATCGCACCTTCTTCGTCACCGGCGCCAACTCCGGTATCGGCCGCGCCCTGGTCGAGGCGCTCGTGGCCGGCGGCGGCCGGGTGGTGCTCGCGACCCGCTCCAAGGAGCGGACTAGGCCCGTGTTGAGCGCGATCCAGGGCCGCTACCCGGCCGCGCAGCCGCACTGGGTGTCCCTCGATGTCTCGGATCTCGGCTCGGTGCGGCGCGCCGCCCAGGCGTACCTCGCGTCCGGTCAGCCGATCGACGTGCTGGTCAACAATGCCGGCGTCGCCGGGACGCGTGCCCTGAGCAAGGACGGCTTCGACCTCACGTACGCGACCAACCACATCGGACCGTTTCTGCTCACCAGCCTGCTGCTGCCGCGGCTGCGCGAGTCGCCGCAAGGACGGGTGGTCAATGTGGCGAGCGCCGCCCACATGACGGTCCAGCAGATCGACTGGTCGGGGCTCGAGCGCCGGGCGACGCCGCGGCGCAGCGGCTACCGCGACTACGGCGTCACCAAGCTCATGAACGTGCTGCACGCCAAGGAGCTGGCGCGCCGCCTGGCCGGCACCCGGGTGACGACCTACGCGCTCCACCCCGGGGTGGTGGCGTCCAACATCTGGCGCGCCCTGCCGCTACCGCTGCAATGGCTCGGCAAGCTGTTCATGCTCTCGAACGAGCAGGGCGCGGAGAGCCCGCTCTACTGCGCCACCGCGCCCGAGCTCGCCGCCACCACCGGCCGGTACTACGATCGCATGCGCGAGGTCAGGCCGAGTCCACTGGCGGAAGACGCTGCCCTGGCACAGGAGCTCTGGGCCAGAACCGAAGCGGCGGTGGGATCCGCGACTTGAGCGCTGCTACGCGCGCGCCACCTTGGCGACGGTGTCCCAGGTGCGCGTCGTCACGTCCTTGCCGAAGGTCTTTTCGATCAGGGTCATGAACACAGGACCCTTGGGAGTCGGCAGGTAGGCACCGAACACCTCTCGCCCTTTGATCACGAGAATGCGCGCGCCGTCCCGTTCGATCGGCAGCTCGGGCGGGGATGGTGGCTTGGCGCGCAGGAACGTGACGATGCGCTTCGCTTTGGGATCCACCCGAAACGCTCGGTACGGGTCCGCCGCGAGCAGGTCGCGCAGCGCGTCCATCGAGCGCACGAAGCAGAGAAAGGCCTGACCCAGCCGCCGCGCCATCGCCGCCTCGGCCCGGCGCTCGAGCGTCACCTCCGACGCGGCGCGCGCGGTGAACGCGACGTTGCCGCTCGACAGCACGGTTCTCACATCCGTGAAGCCGGCCGACTCGAACGCGGCCTTGAGATCGGGCATCTTCGCGTTCATCGGCATCACGCCGCGCAGCAACGCGGCATATCGTGGCATAGCCGTCCTCGGGAAGCTAAGATCCCAGGTAAACCAGGAGTCGCCCCATGCTCACCACCGCGCCGATCCGCGCTTACATCCCCGTTTCCGACCTGCAGCGGGCGAGGCGATTCTACGAGCAGACCGTGGGGCTCGAGCCCGGTGAGGAGTACGGCGGCGGTGTGATCTATACATGCGGCGGCGCCGAGGTCTTCATGTATCCGACTCCTAATGCGGGCACGTCGCGGGCGAGCCAGGCGTTCTGGCAGGTCGCCGACGTGGAGCGGGAGGTGGCCCAGCTCAAGGCCCGCGGCGTCGTGTTCGAGGAATACGACATGCCGGGGCTTAAGACCAAGAACAGCGTCGCCACGGGGGGCGGCGCCAAGACCGCCTGGTTCAAGGATTCCGAGGGCAACATCATGGCGGTGAGTCAGCGCCTACGCTAGGCCAGAGCCACGCCGCCCCTCGCACGCCGCTCGAATCGCCGTGAGCGGCGCGTACCACGCGCGTGGCGACGGGCTCGGAGCCTGCGCCCGCCGCGAACAGGTAGCGTGGGAGCATGGCGTACGCGGCCTCCGGCAGTCCGGCGATGTTCGACATCCCGCCGCCCAGCACCACGACATCGGGGTCGAGCACGTGGATCAGCGACACGAGGGCGCGACCGAGACGGTCGTGGTATCGCGCCAGCGTGGCCGCCGCGCTCGCGTCCCCTGCCGCAGCGGCCCGCACGATCTCGCGCCCCGACAGCGCGACGCCCGTACGCTCGGCGTGGTCGCGCTCGAACCCGGGGCCGGAGAGCCAGGCCTCGATGCAGCCGCGCTTGGCACAGTAACACGGCGGACCGGGCCATTCATCGGACGTGGGCCAGGGAAGCGGATTGTGCCCCCATTCGCCGGCGATCAGGTTCGCGCCCAGCAGCACCTGACCGTCGACCACGATCCCCCCGCCGACTCCCGTGCCCAGGATGATGCCGAACACGACGTGCGCGCCCGCGGCGGCGCCGTCGGTGGCCTCGGAGATCGCGAAGCAGTTCGCGTCGTTCATGAGTCTCACGGGACGGTCGAGTCGCGCCTCGAGATCGCGTCCCAGGGCCCGCCCGTTGAGCCAGACGGAGTTGGCGTTCTTCACGAGCCCAGTGTGGGGCACGACCGCCCCCGGAATGCCCATGCCCACCGTACCGGCCTCGCCGGCGGCGCGGTCGAGCTCCCGCACCAGCCGCGCGACGGCGTCGAGCAACGCCAGGTAATCGGGCGGCGTGGTCAC
>DATNOR010000165.1:0-31523 GCA_035601235.1 Gemmatimonadales bacterium | reverse complement strand
CGCTTCATCCGCTCGAAGAAGGGGGACAAGAGCGACGCCTCCTGGGCGGAATCGCCCGAGGCCGGCGGACGGAACTGCTCCAGCCAGTACACGTCGCAGCCGAGCCGCCGCAGCCCCTGGGCGTATTGCATGTACACCCAGAAGTGACCGCCCCCGTCGGGGAAGTTCGCGACCTTGTAGACCGAGATGACGGCGATCATGCTGCGGCCTCCAGCAGGTTGCGGAACCCGACCAGCCGAATGCTCCGCTCGGCCAGCGCCTGCCGCGCGCGGGGATCGCACAGGGTGCGCAGCTCGGCTTCGCGCTCCTTGGCGTAGCTCGAGACGAGCCCCTCGTCCACGTAGCCGGCATGACAGGTCAGCTCGGTCACGCCCGGGCCCAGCTCGGTATCCAACAGGCGGAGCAGGCCGTCGACACTGATCTGCTCCAGATGGGTCTCGCCGCCCCACTGGCCGTAGAACTTCGAGAGATGGCGCACGCGGGAGTACCCCCGCACCGGGGCCCCAATGCGCTCGGCCCAGACCCGCACGTAGGGCAGGACGCGCGGATCGCGGTGCACGTCGTGGTGCGAGTCCACGTGCGTCGGCGGCGCACCGACGAGCTCCGTGAAACGGCCGAGCTGACGCTCGAGCTCGGCGGGGACGTCCGCCGTGCCGTCGGGGTCGAGCTCCAAATGCAAGCCCACGCTCAGGGCGGGGCAGTCGCGACCGAGGACGGCCGCCTCGACCGCCGCCGGCCGGTACACCATCAGGCTCGTGCTCGTGAGGATCCCTTGGCGATGCGCCTCGACGATCCCGCGGTTGACCCCGCGGCTGATGCCGAAATCGTCGGCGGTGACGATGAGCACGGTCACGGGCGCTGTCACTCCGGAAGCGGCGGTCGGAGCGCCTCGAACCAGCGCTCGTAATCGATGAGCTCCGCGATTCCCCACGCGGCGCCGTCATGGAGGGCGGCGATTGCGTCAAACAGGATGCAGTGGGCGTAGCGAGCGCTCTCTGCGGTGTGGCAGAGCAGGTTCAGCTCTTCGGTGCCAGGGAAGCACCCACCGGCGCGATCCACGGCGTCGCGATAGCGCTGTACGATCCACGGCCGCTCCTCGGCCGGAGACTGGTACAGGAAGGTGGAGAGATCGTAACTGAATGGGCCCGCGCCGACGTGGTCCCAGTCGATGAGCCGCGCCCGCGGGCTGGTGTCGGCCATGGACACGAAGACATTCTTGGGCCAGAGGTCGCCGTGCAGCAGCGTGTCGGGCCCTCCGGCCTCCTGCATGATGCGGACGCGCCGCGGCACATCCTCACGGAGCCGCTGCAGTCGGCAAAGCAGGCGCTCCCGGGAGCCGGCGAACTCTCGCGGCACCTCGAGCGGCGGGGTCGCGAGGGCCTCGAGCGCGGCGATGGCATCCCCGAGGTTCGCCGTGAAGAAGTGCGCGCCATGGTCGCGGGCACGCCAGCGGACTTCCGGCAGGAGCGGGTGTCCGGCGGCACGGGTATGGAGCTCGGCGATGAAATCGACCGCCGCCGCCAGGCGTTGCGGCACGCGCTGGCCAGTGAGACTCTCGTCGCCGAGGTCTTCGTAGACGTGCCAGACCCAACGCCCTTCCCGCTCTGCTGCGGCTGCCACAAGCCGCGGGCAGCCGTCGCCCAGACCGAGGGCGGGCAGCCAGCGCTCTGCGAGGAGGCGGTCCGCTTGTGCGACCGACGGCGCGTGCCGTTTCAGCACGAGCGTCCGGTCGCTTGCGCTGCCGATGCGCAAGCGGTACACGGCTTGCTTGAGTCGCTCCAGCTGCATCGTCCGCTCCGAGCCTGCGCCGACGCCGTCGCCGACCATCCCCTGCAGGAGCTCGCACAGGTTCGCCCCACCAGGCTCCTGCCACTGCTCCAGACAGCGCTCCAGCCCTCGCAGATCGACGGTACCGCTCGTCCGAATCGCCATCCTCACCTCTCTCAATCCAGGGCCCGCTCCAAAACTCGTGTGACCACGCGGCAGCCGTCGAAGTACTCCTCGACCAGGGCACGGGCGAGCCGGCAGTGCCCCGCGTAGTCGGCTTCGGCCGCGGCCAACGCGCGTACCGCCTCGTCCATCGACCGGAACCGGAACACCCCGGCGGCATCCGGCAGAAAGCGGCTGGGTCCGGTGTACTGCACCACGGCAGGCCTGCCGCTGGCCAGATAGCAGATCGTACGGTCGCTGACCCACGCGGTCGCAAATTGGACGTAGCACGGCTTGACGCAGCTGAACTCCCCTCGCGAGCGCTGGATGTAGCCGCGGTATTCCTCGGGCGTCGCGCTCACCCCCCAGGCATCGCGGATGTTCCAGCCCTGAGGCTCGAGACGCGCCCGCCATTCCTCGCTGTGCTCGCCGAGGCTCACCGCCAGCTCGAGTTTGGCGGGGGTGCGGGATGGCAGCCCCACGTACTCGAGGAATGCGGCCCCCTTGTCGTTCGAGAACGTCGTCCCGCGGAACTCGAACGTCCCTCCCCACCAGTGCGTGACGGTGGTGTAGGGCGCGCCGGCGTCGGGCTCGGTCAGAGGCCACTCGGGGAGGAAGACCGGCGGTGGCGTGTAATGCCAGCGCAGGCCGCAGTCGGGGAAGCGGGCCGCGGGCGTACCGACGGTCTCGCCGATGGTGAAGTAGCTGTCGTGCGGCGCCACGCAGATGTCGCCCGTGGTCATCCAGACTTGGAGCAGCCCGGGATCGGTGTCGACGAAGGCGGAGCGGCGAAACCGTCGCACCACCGCCGCCGGCAGAGCGGGCGCCAGGTTCAGGAGCAGATCGGCGTCGGCCGCGGCGTCCAGGTCCAGGCCTGCCGCCGCCAGGTCGCCACGAAGCGGCGCGCCGTCGATCGAGTAGAGCGCCAGCGCGTCGGCCAGCCCGAAGCGTGCAAGGTGCGCCTTGAGGGCGGCGACGCACTCGCCCACGTCGCGACCCCGCCACCGACGACGCCGCGCAACCGACCCGTCGTCCACAGCGCCGTCCACGCCCTCGAGCCAGATCACGCGACAGCCCGCAGCGCGCAAGGCCAGCGCCCAGTTCAGGTACACCCAGAGGTGTCCGCCTCCCTGGGGATAGCCGATGGTGTTGGCGGGCGCGAGGCAGACCGTGAGGCTCACGTGGCACCCCCGACCGAATCCGGCAGCGGCGGGCGCAGCCGCTCGAACCAATCATCGATGTCCACGAGTCCGCCCCGACCCCACTCGGCGCCATCGTTCAGCAGTGCCATGGCGGGCCAGATGATGCTGCTCACGCCGCGTGCAGTCTCGGCGGCGTGAAACAGAGCGTTCAGCTCCCGATCCCCCGGCAGGCGATGGCCCGCGCGCTCGAGCGCCTCGCGATACCGGCACAACATCCACGGTCGATCGTCGAGCGGCGACTGGTAGAGGAGCGTCGAAACGTCGTAGCTCGCCGGGCCCACGCCCACGTGGTCCCAATCGATGAGCCGGGCACAGGGGCGGTCGCCGTCGCTGGCGACGAAGATGTTCTTCCGCCCGAGATCGCCGTGCAGCAGCGTCTCGGGGCCTCCGGCTTCCTCCATGAGGCGGACCTGACCCGGCGCCGCGTCGAGCAGCCAGTACAGTCGCTCGAGCAGCCGGCAGCGGGCCGCGGCAAACGTGGCGGGCGTGCGCACGGTCGCGAGCGCCTCGAGCACGGCGATGCCGTCGCGCAGGCTCGCGATCGACGACCGTGCGCCGTGATCGCGGCCGTGCCAGCGGACCTCGGGCAACAGGGGGTGGCCCACGCCGCGGGTGTGGAGCCGGGCGATAAGATCGATCGCCGCCTCGACGCGGGGATGCTCCCACCGAGTGGCGAGCGCTTCGGAACGCAGGTCCTCGTAGACATGCCACACCCAGCGCCCTTCGCGTTGCGCGGCCGCTGCGAGGAGCTGCGGGTAGCCGTCGCCGAGACCGAGCGCCGGCAGCCAGCGCTCCGCGACGAGGCGGTCGGTGTGCGCCATGGCCGGCGTATGACGCTTGATTACGAGCGTGCGGCCGCAGGCGCCGCCGACGCGGAGTCTGTAGACGCCCTTTTGCAAACGGTCCACGGCGATCGCGTCATCCGGGGTCGTGGCCCCGTCGAGCAGTCGCTCGAGGGCGTCGCACAGCTCGGCGACGCCGGGCTCGCGCCGCTCGTCCAGCGAGCGCGCTACTCGGTCGCGCAGCGGGCTGCCCGCGCTCACGGGATTCGCGGTCACGCTCGGGCTCCGGCCATCTGCCGCTCGAGTCCCCGGGCGGCGCGCTCGGCGGCGGCGATCAGGTACGAGGCGAGATGCTGGGGCGCGTCCGGGACGCCACCGCAGCCCGGGATGCTGCTCATATCAACGACGTAGGGCTTTCCCTCGCTCTCGATGATGTCGACGCTGCAGAAGTCGATGCCGAAGGCCTGGCCGCAGCGCCGCGCGATGTCACACAGCTCAGGCGACGGCGTGAAAGGCTCTCCGCGTTGTTCCGCTTCTGTTTTCGCCGGAAACGGCTTCTTCACGCCGAACAGCTGGTCACCGACCACGTAGATCTTCCGGTCGCGGCCCTCGGGCTGGTGGTAGCGCTGGGCGAACACCGGGTCCCGACCGTCGCGCACGGACGCGAGCTCGGCCAGACTGCGGACCACACGCACGCCGACGCCGTCCGAGCCCTGGTACGGCTTGACGACGAGCGGTCCTCCGTCGAGGAACGGCGCCAGCTCGTGCGGATGCGCGGCGACGTAGGCAGCCGGCGTGGGCACTCCGGCCGATTGCAGAATCTTGGCGGTGACGATCTTGTCGCGCAGCGTTACCGTCACCGGATAGGGATTGACGATGACCGCTCCCCGGGCGTGTAGCGCTCCGGCGAGACTCAGCGAGAGACGGCTGATCTTCTTCAGGACGTAGAGGTCGCATTCGGCGCGCACTTGTGACAGCTCGAGCGCCTGTGTGACGGGGTGGATGACGTCCACCACCACTCCGGCCTCCGCGAGCGCCCGCATCACCGTCGGCACGTGGCTCGTGCTCTGTGCGTAGCGGGACGAGACCAGGAAGCCGATCCGGAGTGGCGTCATGTCGCGGCCACCACTCGCGACGGCGGTGACACGAGACCGGGCCAGTCGAGCTGCCTGAGGGCGCCGTCGAGCTCGGCGGCGTAGAACTGCATGTCGCTGAGGCATGCGTGCGCCCCGTCGTTCGCCAGATTGCCGGCGATCCACGAGATGGCAGCCAGCGCCCGAAACACGGTTCCGCAGTAGGCGAGCCGCCAGCACGCCTCGAGGCTCACCGTCGGCCAGCGCTCGCGGGCCGTGGACCAGTAGGCCGGAATGTCTGGGTTGGCGGACAGTTGTCCGGACGGCACCATCTGCTGGGCCAGGTCGACGGCGGGGACGCCCCACCCGGCCTCCTCCCAGTCGAAGACCACGATGGTGGGGTGGTCACTGGCCGTTGCCAGGCGAATGTTTCTGCCGTTGAAGTCACCGTGGACCAGCGTAGGTGGCACACCCCGGCAAATCTCCTCCAGCCGGTCCCAGTGCGCCGCCAGGTGGTCGAGGCGGGCCAGGATCCTTTCGAGGAAGGCGACGTCATCCGGCGACAGGACCGGATTATCGAGATGCTGCCGCATGGTTTCCCGCAGCGCGCCGAGCCGTTGCAGGGAGCGGCCCGGCCCGCCGTCAGGCAGGTGCTGGCCCGGCTGCGCCGCGGCAGCCGTGGTATGCAGCAGGGCGAGCCAGCCACCGGCCCGGTCGCGGTGCTCCGGCAGGAGGTTCGAGTAGTCGGCGCCGGTGGCCTGCTCCATGAAGAGCCAGCAGCCGTCGGCGGCTGACTCTTCGACGAACCCGTAGTAGTGGAGGGACGGAACCGGGAGGCCGGGGAGCAGGTCCTCGTACACGGCGCGCTCGACGCGAGCGGTGGCCTTCGAGCACCGCTTCGCGATCACCGCCGTGCCGGCCCGGCCGACGCCCTCGAGGCGGTAGACGTTGCTCTTGCGCTTGCGGACCCGCAGCGGCGTGAGCTGCACGGGCTCGGCGTCCGGGTACAGTTGACACCACGCCTGCACGGCTGGATGACCCTTCAGCGCCGACCGACGCTCCGTGGCAACGGCGCGGGCGGCCAAGGGCGGGGTAACCTCGATGGGGCGCGACGTGTCCGTCACGACCCGGCCGCCGTCGAGTACCAGCAGGGCGTCGCAGCGCTCCAGCGTGCTGGGCCGATGCGAGATCAAGACCACGGTTCGGCCGCGCATCAGGTGCCGCATCGCGCCGAGGATCTTCGCCTCGGTTTCGGCGTCGACGGCGCTCGTGGGCTCGTCGAGGATGAGAACGGGACTGTCCTTCAAGAAGGCGCGGGCCAGCGCGATGCGCTGCCGCTGGCCTCCGGAGAGTTGTGCACCGCGCTCACCGACCTGGGTGTCGTAGCCGCGCGGCAAGCGCACGATGAACTCGTGGGCGTTGGCGGCGTGCGCAGCGGCGACGATCTGCTGCCGCGTGGCGCCCGGGGCGGCGTACGCGATGTTCTCCGCGATGCTGGCCGAAAACAGGACCGTTTCCTGCAGCACGACGGCGAACTGGCGGCGCAGGTCGGCGAGCTTATAGTCGCGCAGATCAACGCCGTCCAACAGGATCTGTCCCGCGGTCGGGTCGTAGAAGCGCGAGAGCAGGCTGATCAGCGTGGTCTTGCCGGCTCCCGTCGCCCCGACCACGCCGAGGCGCGTCCCCGGCGCGATCACGAAGGAGACGTCGTTCAAGACGGGCCGGTCCGGCCCATAGGCGAAGGAGACACCCTCGAAGGCGACGGCGCCGGTGGCGCGTGCGATGGGCCGGGCGTGCGGTCGCTCCGGCACCTCGGGTTGCTCGTCCAGCAGCGCAAACGCCCGCTCGGCGCTCGCGAGGTAGCCTTGCAGCCCCGTGGCCTTGCGGCTCATGGTCTTCAAGGGGTCGTACAGCTGTCCCAGGTACCCCAGCACCAGCAGCAACTGCCCGAGGGTGAGCGCGCCGGACCGCACGTGGCCGACGCCGATGAACAACACGGCGGCCATGCCCACGGCCGTGACCAGCCCGATGAGGACGCCGTAGCCGCCCTCCAGGACGGCCAGACGGATCCGCGCGGTCACTCCTTCCTGGGAGCGGTGCACGAAGCGGCCCGTCTCCCGGGCCTCCTGGCCGAACGCCTTGACCACGCGCAGCGCCCCGAGCGTCTCCTGGACGACCGCGAGCGCCGAGCTCTCGAGCTTCTTCACCTGGCGCGACTGGCGCCGCATGCGCGGGCGATAGGCGCGCGCAAGGAAGAAGAGCGGAGGAGAGACCGCGAGCGCCACCAGCGCGAGCGAGCGGTCCAGCCGGGCGGTCACGATCCACATCGTTACCAGGGTGACCGCCGCCGACACGAACGGAATCGCCCCGTCGACCAAGATGTTCTGGAGCGCGGAGGCATCGTACTGGATGCGGTAGACGGAGTCGGCGGTGCCGCGCGAGTCATGATATGAGAGCGACAGCCGCTGCACTTGTTGGACGAGCTGGGAGCGGAAGTCGAGCACGAGCCGCTCCCCGATGTAGGTCCGCACCAGCGTCGTCGCGAGGCCCTGGAGCTGGCCCAACGCGGTGACGCCGAGCAGTAGCCCGATGGCGATCGCGAGCACGGCGGCCGGACTCGGGCCCGGTGTGCTCGGCAGCAGCGCTTGCAACACCGGCGGCAGCGGCCGGCTCCCCAGGACGGAGTCGACCACGATCTTCAAGGGCACCGGGTTCAAGATGGCGATCGGACTCGCGAGGACGCCGAGCCCCAGCAGCCCCGCGATGTGCCACCAGTAGGGTCGCGTCTGGCGCAGTACGCGCCGGTACAGCGTCAGGTCGTGCATCGGGTGTCTGCGACACGCAGCCGCGCGACGGCGTCTCGGACGGTCGCCATGGCCGCCGTGGACTGCTCGAGCACGCGCCAGGCGAAGAACCCGGCGCCTAGCCCCAACACGGCCGCGGCGACCCACGCACGGTCGAGGACCGCGACGTAGGTGAGCGCCGCGAACCCGAGCGTGAGGATTGGCCCTCGCACGGGCACGACCGGCCACCAGCGCAGCCGCAGCATCTGGTGGTCGCCGGGATGGTCTTCCACGCCCAGAATGAAGCGGGCCGCTCCGAAAAACCCGCCGCGGACTTCCAGATCCCAGCGATCGTGCCGGCCGCCGCGCAACACGCACGCGCCCTCGGCCCGGAGTCCTTCCTCCATCGACTTGAGTCGCTGGTCCGGCTCGTCGCGCTGCTCGGTCCAGATCGAGGTCGTGACCCGCCAGAGCGGGGCCAGCGCGGGCGTGCCGTGCCGCCGCCAGGGCGTGAGGCCTTCCTGGAGCCGGCCGCGCAGCCGGGCGACAGGCTGGACCAGATGAAGCAGCGCCGTCAGTAGCCGGCGGCGGAGACGCGCCGGCCAGCCGACGGCGGGCATGTCGGGAAACGTGGCGCGGGCGGCGCTGAGCCACGCTTGTGCGAGCGTGGCCACGATGGTCACGCCCAACAGCGGCAGCGCGAGCTTGAAGGGCTCCCAGACAACACTGAGCCCTGCAACGGCGGCGAGGCTGACCGTCATGAGATGCCACTCGGGCATCTGGGGGAGCGATCCGAGTAGGCTGGGCGCCGGCTGGTACAACGATTGGAAAGGCGCGCCGCCCCACACCCCGTGGTACACGCGCGGCCGGCGCCAGCCGAGCGCGTGGGTGAGTCCGTCGCCATAGAGGCGGCCCACCCAGCGCACGTGCCCCGGTCCGTTGTACTTCTCGGGCCACTTGCGTTCGAGCATGGCTTCGGCCCGGCCGTAGCCGATCTGCTGGCGCCAATACGTGCGCACCGAGTTGCGGCGGTGGTGCCAGACCACGGCGGCCGGGTGGAAGCCCAGCTTCCAGCCCCGCTCCTGCAGCCGCCAGCACACGTCCACGTCGTCGCCAGCGATGCGGAACTGGGCGTCGAACCCGCCAATCGCGTCGAGGCAGGACTTCCGGAACGCCATGTTGCAGCCCGGGATATGTTCGGCCTCGCGATCCGTCACGAGCACGTGCACCGGCCCACCGGGCGCGCGCGCCACGCATTCCGCGATCGGACCGTCGCCCGGGGGGGCGATGTTCGGCCCGCCCACGCCGGCGTACGGAGTCCGCAGGAACGTGGCCGCGAGGTACGTGAGCCAGTCGGGATCGGGGTAGGCGTCGTCGTCGAGGTAGGCGACGATTTCGCCGCTGGCCGCAGTGAGCCCCAGGTTCCGCGCGTTGGCGAGCCCGCGATTCTCCGTCTGGATCAGGCGGCAGTCGTATTGCCGCGCGATCACGGCGCTTGCGTCGCACGAGCCATCGTCCACGACGATCACTTCGTAGTTGGGGTAGGCGAGGCGGCTCAACCCCTCGAGGCAGTCGCGGAGGGTACGCGCGCCGTTGTAGCTGCAGACCACGACCGACACACGGGGTTGGGGCAGCGTGGGGGAGAACGGAACCTCGGCGAAGGCATCGCGCACTATGTCGAGCGCCGGCTTGGGCGAGCGGTCGGCGCGCGTGAGCCCGAACGCCCAGTCTCCCACCCCCTGCCCATGCCGGTACCACTCGTCCGTCCACGAAAACACGAACACCCCGGCACACCCCCCCGCGAACGACGTCCGGACCTGCCAGTCGAGCGACCGCGCCTGGACGTCCTCGCCGTTGCGCAAGCTGTCGAGCCCGAGCTCGCTCATCACGAGCGGTCGGTCGCCCGCGAGGTTCTGGAGGCGGGCGAGGTAGGCGTCGAACCGCTCCTGGGACTCGAGGTAGACGTTGAAGCACAGCAGGTCGAGGAACGGCAGCCGGAGGTACTCGGTGGTGGGGTAATTGACGTACGTCACGAGCCCCCGCGGATCTTCCGCTTTGACGGCGCCGTACAGGCGCTCGAGGTAGCGCTCGACCCGACGGCGGCCCAGCCAACGCGCGATCGGGGCAGGAATCTCGTTGCCCAGCGCGTAACACAACAAGGCCGGATGACCGGCGCACGTGCGCACCTTGGTACGAATCGACGCCTCGAGGTCCCGCCCGCCACGACCTTCGATGAGAGCCCCGACGAACTGCTCGGCCGAGAGCCCGACCATCACGCGAAGGCCGTGGCGAGCGGCCGCGTCGAGCAGCGTTCGGGGAGCCACGGTGTGGGGGATGCGGACAGCGTTGATCCCGGCGGCAGCCATCTGCGCGAAGTCGCGCTCCAGGGCGGCCAGGTCCTGATACTCACGGCCGTGCGCGTCGGGCTGAAACGCGCCGTACGTCACGCCTTTGGCGTAGAACTTTTCGTCGCCTACGAAAAGAAACCTGCCGCGCACCTGCGGCCGGAAGGACGCGGTGATCGGCGCTGGATGGCGTGCGGGCGCACGGCCAACGGCGCTGGCACCGTCTGCGGTGCCAGCTCCAGGCCTCCAAGGCCGGCGCAGCTTGGGAGGATGACCGAGTTCTCCGTCGTTCACCTGTGGGGTGGCGGACCCGGGCCGGGCGCTGGGCTCGCTCTCCGCGTGTGTTTCACAGCAGGTGCTAGGGCCAAACGGGCCAGTGTCGCACATATGATGCCGACCCGCCGGCGTGGCACGACGGTGCGGCCTAAACCGTGCTCTCAATTGAGGTACCCGCGGCGGGCAACGGGCCTCCCAGTCGGCGAGTGCGGCCAGGTTCTGCAACGTTCCCATAACAAGAGCGTATCGAAGCGTTGACGACTCCGCTCGTATGAGGCGGCCGCGCCCACGAGACCCCAGACCACTGCCCGGTTGCCGGCGGAGCATCAGGCCGTTCATTGGGCTGCGACACCGCGCAGCCGCGCAACGGCGTCCCGCACCGTCGCCATCGCGGCCGTGCATTGCTCGAGCGTGCGCCAGAGGAAGAAGAGCGCGCCGGCGCCGAGGACCCCTGCGGCCACCCACGCCCGGTCGTGGAGCGCGCTGCGCGCGAACAGCGCGAACGCGAGCGTCAGGAGCGGCCCGCGCGCCGGTACATCGGGCCACCAGCGGAGCCGGAGCATCTGGTGGCCACCCGGGTGCTCCTCGACGCCCAGCAGCAGCCGGGCCGCTCCGAAAAACCCGCCGCGGACCTCCAAATCCCAGCGATCGTGCCGGCCGCCGCGCAACACGCACGCGCCCTCGGCCCGGAGCCCCTCCTCCATCTCCTTGAGTCGCTGGTCGAGCTCTTGGCGGTGCTCGGTCCAGATCGATGTCGTGACCGGCCAGAGTGGGGCCAGCGCGGGCGTGCCGTGCCGTCGCCAGGGGGTGAGGCCTTCTTTGAGGCGGCCGCGCAGCCGGGCCAGGGGCTGGGCCAGATGGAGCAGCGCCGTGAGGAGACGGCGGCGCACGCGCGTCGGCCAAGGGGCGGCGCGCATCTCGGGGAACGAAGCGCGCATGGCGCTGAGCCACGCCTGGGCAAGCGGCGGCACGATCGCCACGGCGAGGAGCGGCACCGCAAGCTGGAACGGTCGCCATACGGCGCTGAACGCGGCGATCGTGACGAGGCTCGCGATCATCAGATACCATTCCGGCATTTGCGGGAGCGAGCCGAGCAGGCTGGGCGCGGGTTGGTACAGCGACTGGAAGGGGGCGCCGCCCCACACACCGTGGTACACGCGCGGCCGGCGCCAGCCGAGCGCGTGGGTCAGCCCGCTGCCGTAAATGCGGCCCACCCAGCGCACGTGCCCCGGGCCGTTGTACTTCTCGGGCCACTTGCGCTCGAGCATCGCCTCGGCCCGGCCGTAGCCGATCTGCTGGCGCCAATAGGTGCGCAGCGAGTTGCGGCGGTGGTGCCAGACCATGGCGGCGGGATGGAATCCCAGCGTCCAGCCCCGCTCCTGCAGCCGCCAGCACACGTCCACGTCGTCGCCCGCGGTGCGGAACTGCGGGTCGAAGCCGCCGATCGCCTCGAGGCACGACTTCCGGAAGGCCATGTTGCAGCCGGGGATGTGCTCGGCCTCGCGATCCGTCACGAGTACGTGCACCGGCCCACCGGGCGCGCGCGCCACGCATTCCGCGATCGGACCGTCGCCCGGGGGGGCGATGTTCGGCCCGCCCACGCCCGCGTACGGAGTCCGCAGGAACGTGGCCGCGAGGTACGTGAGCCAGTCGGGATCGGGGTAGGCGTCGTCGTCCAGGTACGCGATGATCTCCCCGGTGGCCGCGGCGAGACCGGTATTGCGCGCGTTGGCGAGTCCCTGGTTCTCCGTCTGAATCAGGCGGCAATCGTACTGGCGCGCGATCACCCCGGTCGCGTCGGTGGACCCATCGTCCACCACGATGACCTCGTAGTCGGGGTAGTCCAGGCGGCTCAATCCGTCGAGACAATCGCGGATGGTGCGGGCCCCATTGTAGGTGCACACCACCACGGACACGCGCGGCCAGGGCAGGCCCGGCGCAAACGGAGCTTCGGCGAACGCCTCGCGCACCGCCGCCAGGGCCGGCTTGGGCAAGCGGTCGGCACGGGTGAGCCCGAACAACCAATCGGGAACGTCGTTCTCATGCCGGTACCACTCATCCGTCCAGGAGAACACGAACACGCCGGCGCACCCGGCCGCGAAGGTCGTGCGCACCTGCCAGTCGAGGGACCGGGCCTGGATGTCTTCGCCGTTGCGCAGGCTGTCAAGCCCGAGCTCGCTCATCACGAGCGGGCGGTCGCCGGCGAGGTTCTGCAACCGGGCGAGATACGCGTCGAAGCGCTCCTGCGACTCGAGATAGACGTTGAAGCACAGCAGATCCAGGAACGGCAGCCGGAGGTATTCCGTGGTGGGGTAATTCACGTAGGTGACCAGCCCGTCCGGGTCAGCCTCCTTCACCACGCGATACAGCCGCTCGAGATAGCGCTCCACCTTCCGACGGCCCAGCCAGCGCGCCATCGGAGCCGGGATCTCATTGCCGAGCGCGTAACACAGGAGTGCCGGATGGCCAGCGCAGGAGCGCACCTTCGCGCGAACCAGATCGACGATGTCGGGGGCGTCGCGGCGACGGTCGATCAGGAACCCGATGTACTGCTCGGCGCTGAGCCCGACCATCACGTGCAGCCCGCAAGCGGCCGCCAGGTCGAGCAGCGCCCGCGGCGGCATCGTGTGCGGAATCCGGACCGCGTTGATCCCGGCGGCGGCCATCAGGGCGAAGTCGCGCTCGATCACCCCGAGGTCGTGATACTCACGACCCTGGGCGTCAGGCGCGAAGGCGCCATACGTGACGCCGCGGATGCGCAGCTTGGTGTCGCCGACGAAGAGGAACTTGCCGCGTACGCACGGCCGCGGGGCCGGGGCCAGGGGGCTGGCGACGGGCTGCGGTGTCGAAATGGGGCTGACGCGCTGCGTGACTACCGCTGGAGCAGACGCGTGTTGACTGGGGGCTGTCGTCGGGGGCGCGCTGCCAGCGCTCGGCCGGTGCGTGCGATCCAGGTGGCCCTCCCCTCACCGGGTGTTCGGCGGGCCCGGGTCGGGCCCTCGGCCCCACTGCGAGCTGCACGCAGCGCGGGGGATCGAAGTCGATCGAGAAGAGGCAGCGCAACACACGTGCCAAGTCGTGACCAAAACGTGACAACGAGATGATCAAACTGCGCGGCCGCCCGCGTTGGGACGTCAACGGGTTCTCGCGCAACGGCTAGGGTCGCGACAGCCGCGTCCGGCAACCGTCCGCCCTGCGACCCGGCGTGTGTGCGGCGTCACAACAGTGGGGCGACAGCCGTTGCGCCGACGCGGCACCGCCTAACTGAGAGCGACGCCCCGCGTTACCGCGACCGGCCGCGGACGCTCTTTATTGTTTTGCCCAAACGCGCGGCGTCACAAGGCACCGAGACCTGCGTCGAGCATGACGTCGTCTGGCTGGCCCGGGTCAACTGCGCGTGCAGCGACTCCAGCGTGTCGAGCGTGGGGCGCAGCTCGTGGGTGGTCTGGGCGCCGAGCCGCGGGCTCACGGCCCGGATCGCCGCCAGGTGACCGAAAACGTGGCCTACCGTCACGAGGCGCTGCAGGTCTTCCAGCTCCAGACCGGGCCAGGTGGGTTGGATGACCGCCAGGTACGCGTCGAGGTCGACGTGGGTCAGATCGACGGTCGGCACGCCCCATCCCGCCATCTCCCAGTTGAGGAGGAGGAGCTCGAGCCCGGTGGCACGACGGCGGACGTAGGCGTGGCGCAGCCGATAGTCGCCGTGCGTGACCGTCGCCGGGACGCCCGCGCAGGCCACCTCGAGGCGGGCCCACCCGTCGTCGAGGGCGTCGAGGTCCGTGGCGAGTCGCTCGAGCGCGCTCACGTCGCGCGTGCTGAGCACCCGGTTCGTCATGTGGGTGCGGATGATCTCGCGGGCGCTTCGCAGCAGGCCCAGGTAGCGCGACGGCCCGGCGTCGGGGAGCGAAGCTGCCGTGGAAAGCCGCGCGCCCGCGCTGTGCATCATGCCTGCCCAGCGTCCCGCGACTGACCGATGGGTCGGGTCGCTCGCCGCATACCGCTCGTCGCCCACGGCCTCGAGGAAGATCCACGCGCGCCCGGTGCCGTCCGCCCGGAATCCGCAATAGCGCGGTGACGTGACGGGGAGTGACGGCAGGATCCGCTCGTGCACGGTCCGCTCGATCGACGCGCCCGGCGTGAGCGATCGCCGCGCGACGATGGAGCGTCCGCCTCCGTCCGCGACCAGTCGATACGTAGCCGACGTGCTGCTCTGTTGGAGGATCTCGATGTGCTCGGGTGGCTCGACCGGGCCATCGGAGAAGCCGTTCCAGGCCTCCACGGCCGGATGCCAGGCGAGCCTGCCCCAGAGGACGGCGTGCGCTGTCGCGGTCATGATGTCCGATTACTCCGCATAGAGTGATGTGAGAAGGGCCCAGCGGCTCGCACGGGCGCGCGGACCATGATCCAAAGTGTGACGCAGGTGACCTTGGGCACCCGCGCCGGCGACGGCGGTCGCGCGCCGACGGGCAATGGCCGTGCCAGCGATGATCACGATCCCGGCACGCTACGGCATCAATTCGTTAACGCGCTTGTCGGCAAGCGGTCATCGAGGCGGATCGTTCGTGATGGAACGGGGGACGGGTGGGCAGAATTCGGCACGGGCCTGCTGCAAGTGTCGAGAGCGCGCACGTGCGGACGCGCAGCACGCCGCGCGTCCTCGCGTGACCCTCGTCACCGGGCGGGTGGTCGTTCGCCCAGCACCCAGGCCCGTCGCACCGGCGGCGCCGCCGAGCGCGGATGCACGCTCTCCCAGATCTCGCGATTCAAGAGGACTTCGTCCGCCCGATCGGCGACCGCGAAATCGCCGGGGGGAATGGGCGAGCGGTACGCTTGGGGATTCATCTCGTCGAGCGACCACATGTTCGGTAGAACGGCGAACGGCATCGAGTCTGAGCGTCTCGCAAAGGCGTTCCACAGAGGCGTAGCCGCGGAGTCGTACTGGCTGAGCGGCGACAACCCCAAGATCAGCTCGATCGAGCGCACCACGGAGCTGGTCGTGTAGAACGTGCTGTCCACCACTCCGCTCTTCGCGTAGGGCGAGGCGACGAGCAGCACCGAGCGATGCGCGTCGACGTGGTCCGGTCCATTCTGCGCGTCATCCTCCAGCACGAACACGGCGAGCGATGACCACGCGGCGGACGAGGAGAGTCGCTCGATGACCTGCCCGAGGGCGAGGTCGTTGTCGGCGACCATCGAGCGGGGCGTCGGCTGCCCCCCGGCGCGACCGTAGGTGTGGTCCCGCGGCAGCCACAGGAACACGAGGTCGGGAAAGCGTCCCTGCCGGTCCCAGCTCGTCACCGAGTCGGCGAACAAGCGCGCCCGCGTGGTGTCGCGGATCTCGAGCCGGAACGCGGGATAGCTCGGCACGGTGATACTGTCGAGCCCGGAGAGCTTCGTATGGGTCGAGCCCCCGGGCCCGGAGTCGGTTTCGGACCGCTCGCCAAAGTTCACCACCCACAGCCCCTTGCGCCGGGCCGCGTCCCACAGATAGGCGCCGTGCGGGTTGACCAGGTCGTCGCCGTCGTCCAGGTCCCAGTTGCGTCCGTGCCCGTAGATCTGGGGCCAGGTCTTTTCGTTGTAATCGCCGGCGAACGCGCGGTCGGACCACTCGTGCCCGTCCGCCGAGACTTCGCCGTCCACGTAAAAGTTGTCGAACACCACCCAGCGGCGCGCAATCGCGTGCGCATTGGGCGTGATCGAGTCGTTGAAGATGGCGAGCTCGGGATCGCCGTTGGCGCCCCCCGCCACGTCGCCCAGCACCTGGTCGTAGGTGCGGTTTTCGCGGATGATGTAGACGACGTGGCGGACGGGCGGACGGGCGGACGGGCGGTCAGCGGCGACGTTGCGCAGTCGCGCATTCGAGTAGGGGCTCAACGCGTACACGTCACGCGTGTAGCGGGCGAGCGTCGCGTCGTCGGGCACGGGCACGATCGACACCGAGCCGGTGATCACGTTGCCGATGTAGGTCCCGTCGCGATTGGCGCCCGAGCCGTTCCCCTTGCCGTTGGCGACGAACAGCGTGCGGCCGTCCGCCGACGTCGCGACCGCAGTCGGGTACCAGCCGACGGGGACGAGCCCCGCGACGCGCATCCCGCTCCGGCTGATCCGGACAACGGCGACGGCGTTATTCCCGGCCATGGCCACGTACAGCGTGCGACCGTCGGGCGAGAGCGCCAGCGCGTTGGGATCGCTGCCGGTCGGTGCGTGGGGCGACAGGGCCACCGCGAGCTGCTCCACGACGCTGCCCGTGCGCAGATCGACGCGGGCGACGGCGTTTGCCCCCGCCAGCGCGACGTACAGGTCCGCGCCGCGCAGCGCGAGCGCAGAGGGATGCGGGCCGACGTGGATAGCGGTCTGGCGGACGGGCGGACTGGTGGACAGATCGAACACGCTCACCGTCGAGTCGCCCCAATCGCTGACGTACAGGTGGGCGGAGTCGGCGACCGCGCCGTAGGGCCGCCGGCCCACGGCCGCGCTCCCCCGGCGCGCCAGGGTCGCGGCATCGATCAAGTAGACCGAGTCGCTCTGGTTGCCGACGACCGCCACCAGACCGCGTCGCGGGACGAGCGCGATGCCCCCCGGGAAGACGCGGGCGTTCGTATCGGCGAGGGCAACACTGTCGAGCGTCCACGCCATGCCGCCCTGCCACGTGAGGCGATATACCCGGTTCGTCCCGGCGCCGCTCACCCACACCGTGTCGCGCCATTCGCCGCCCGAGCGCGCGAGGCCGAGCCACGCCGGGAGCCTCTTCTGCCAGACGACCGCTCCCTTCACCGGATCGATCCGCATCAGTCCGTTCGCGCCGTAGCCGTTGTTCGCGACCATCAGCGACCCGTCCGACAGCGTCACGAGGCCGAGCGGCAGCGTGCCCACACTCACCGTGCGGCCGGCGGGCCGGATGCGCCACCCGGAGGGCAACAGCGTGGTGCCGTCGCGCAGCCGGCCGGGCACGGCGCGCGTGGCGAGGAAGGCCAGGCCGGCGAGCGCCGGCAGGACGAACAGAGATCGGAGTCGCATCGCGCCAATATGGCCGCTCGCGAGCCCGACGTCATCCCCTTAGGCTTAGGCCCGACATGACCGGACTGATCTTCCACCTCATCGTGCACACCCACTGGGACCGCGAATGGTACCTGCCGCGCGCGGCGTTCCAGGCGCGGCTCGTCGCCGTGCTGGACGACCTGATCGAGCGGCTGCAGCGCGACCCGGCGTACCGGAGCTTCCTGCTGGACGGGCAGACTGTGCTGCTCGAGGACTACGTGAGCGTGCGGCCCGAGCGCGAGACCGACATCAAGGCGCTGGTCAAGACGGGTCGCCTCCAGGTCGGGCCGTGGTACGTGCTGCCCGACGAGCAGATTCCGTCGGGCGAAGGGCTGGTGCGGAACCTGCTCCTGGGCGCGGCGGACGCGGAGCGGTGGGGCGGGCGACTCGACGTGCTGTATTCGCCCGACGCCTTCGGTCATCCCGCCGCCTGGCCCACGCTGGCGCGCGAGTTCGGGATCCGCTACGGCGTCGTGTGGCGCGGCCTGGGGGGGGAGGCCGGGCAGGAGCGTGACCTGTACCGCTGGCGCGGTCCCGACGGAAAAGAGGTGCTGCTGTGGCACCTGCCACCCGCAGGGTACGAGGTCGGCGCGACCCTCTCGACCGAGGCTGAGCGCGTGTTCCCGACCTGGGCCCCGGTGCGCGGCGCCCTCGTGGCGCGCGCCGCCGGCAAGCACATTCCCGTCTTCATCGGGGCCGATCACCACGCAGCGCACGCCGAGGTGTCGCGCCTGCGCGATCTCCTGGCGGAGCTCGATCCCCAGAGCGCGTACCGGGTGTCGCGTCTCGACGAGTTCTTCCAGGCGGCCGCCGATGGGGCGAAGCCGGCGTCGCTCGCGGGGGAGCTGCGCTGGTCGTACCGGTACGCGTGGACGCTCCAGGGCGTGCATGCGACCCGGGCGCCGCTCAAGCGGCGCTACGGCGCGGCCGAGCTGGCGCTGACGCGGCTGGCCGAGCCGCTCGCAGCGCTGGCGCGCCGGGCGGGCGGGCGCGACCGGCGGCCGCTGCTGGACCTCGCGTGGCGCGGGTTGGTGCGCTGCCAGTTCCACGACAGCATCGCGGGTTGCACGAGCGATGCCGTGGCACGCGCGTTGGAAACGCGCCTCGGCGGCGTCGAGGCGCTGGCGTCGGAGATCGTGCGCGGCAGCGTGCACGATCTGGCGCGGCACGATCCGGACGCGGCTCGCGCCCGCCCCGCGGACGCGCAGCCCACGCTGGTCCTCTGGAATCCGGGGGCGCGCCCGCGCCGCGGCGTGGTGCTCGCCGACGTGACCATGTTCCGGCGCGACGTGCTGGTCGGGCCGCGGGGCGACCGCGTCCCCCGGTCCGGCGCGGGGTACCGGCCCCTCATGCTCGCGACGGCGGACGGCCGAGCGATCGCGGTGCAGGTGCTCGACCGGCGGATCACGGGCGAGCGGCTCGATGCCCTGCGGCACTACCCCGACCACGACGAGGTGGACCAGGTCCGGATCGCCATGCGGACGCCTCCGCTGGCCGGCCTGGGGCTCGCGACCGTGACGATCGCGACCGGCGCCACCGCGCCGGGCGCGCGACCGAGCGGCGAAAGCGCGCAGGTCAAGGGCCGCTCGCTCGTCAATCACTGGATCGAGGTGGCGCTCGAGGCGAGCGGCGCCCTGGCGCTGCACGATCGCCGCAGCGGGCAGCGGTTTGCGGAGCTGCTGCGGGTCGAAGACGGCGGCGACGCCGGCGACACGTATACCTACTGCCCGCCGACAGGCGATCGCGTGGTGCGGGCCGCCGGGCCGATCAAGGTGCGCCGCCTCGCCGCCGGGCCGCTGGTGGCGGCGCTCGAGGCGCGCTTCGAGCTGCGCCCCCGAGCCGCGGTCCGTCTGGTCGTGATGCTCCACGCCGACAGCCCGCTGGTCCGCTGCATCCTGGAGATCGAGAATCGGGCGGGGTGGCACCGGCTGCGCGCGCGCCTGCCGACGGGCCTTGCGGGAACGACCGCCGTGGCCGGGACCGCGTTCGGCGCCATCGCGCGACCCGCCGTCGCCGTGCCCGCCGCCGCGTATCCGCTCGAGACGCCGGTACGCACCGCGCCGTCGCACCGGTTCGTCGCGGCGGCGAGCGGGCCGCGCGGGCTTGCGCTGCTCGCTCCCGGATTCTTCGAGTATGAGTGGACGCCGGGCGGCGATCTGCTGTGCACGCTGCTGCGGGCGGTGGGCGAGTTGTCGCGCGGCGATCTGCCGACGCGTCCAGGGCACGCGGGCTGGCCGACCGCGACGCCGCTCGCCCAGTGCCTCGGGCATTGCCGCGTCGACCTGGCGCTGGTGCCGGTGTCGCAGGCCGAGCTGGAGCGGGGCGACGTGGTCCCGGCCCTGTGGGAGGACGCCTTCCTGCCGGTGCGCGGGTTCTGGCTGCGCGATGCGACGGACGTCGCCGTGGCTCCCGTGGACGTGGCGCTCGAAGGATCGGGACTCGTGCTCTCGGCGGTGAAGTCGGCGCAGCAGGGCTCCCCCCTGCTGCTGCGCTGTTACAACGCCACGGGCCGCGCGGCCGCAGGGGCATGGCGGTTCGCCGACGGGGTGAAGAGCGCGCATCGCGTGCGCGCCGATGAGCGCGACTCGACCGCGCTGGTGCTCGAAGGCCGCGGGAAGGTCGTGCGCTTCACGGCGGAGCCGTACGAGCTGGTCACCATCCTCGTCACGTGACCATGCAAGAGCATCGCGTGACGGTCACCCGGTCGGCCCGCTACTTCACGCTCGGCGGCGAGGAGCCGCGCGAGGTGTGGTTCGCCTGTCATGGCTACGGGCAGCTGGCCGCCCGGTTCCTGGAAAAGCTGCGGGTGCTCGACGACGGCCGGCGCTGTCTCGTCGCGCCCGAGGGCCTGTCGCGGTTCTATCTGAGCGAGCGTGCGACCGAGCGCCGCGTCGGGGCGAGCTGGATGACGCGGGAAGATCGCCTGGCCGAGATCGCGGACTACGTGCGATACTTGGACGTCGTGTACGACGACGTCTTCGCCCGCTGCGATCGCGCGCGTGTGACGGTGCACGCGCTCGGGTTCTCGCAGGGCGCCGCGACGGTCAGCCGCTGGACGGCCATGGGGAAGGCGCGCATCGACCGGGTGATACTGTGGGGCGGCGAGTTCCCGCCCGATCTGGATCTCACGCGCAGCGATTTCGCGCAGCGGCTGCGTGCCGCGCGCCTCACGCTGGTATACGGCCGCTCCGACGAGTACATCACGCCGAAGGTGCTCGCGGCGGTCACCGAGCGGCTCGAGGCGCACGCCATCCCATATCGAGGAATCTCGTTCGACGGAGGACACGAGCTGCAGGACGCCGCCTTGAAGGACCTCGCAGCGGCATGATGTTTACGTACGACGCCCGGGATCCCAGGCATCCTGCAAGGCGTCGCCCAGCAGCGTGCACGCCACCACGACCAACACCAGCGCCATCCCAGGTGCCGCCGCGACCCACGGCGCGTTGACGAGCGTGTCGCGTCCCGACGCGATCATGTTGCCCCAGGACGGCGCGGGCGGCTGCACGCCGAGGCCGAGGAACGACATCCCGGCCTCGAGCGTGATCGCGTTGCCCAGCCCGAGCGCGGCCGCCACGATCACCGGCGTCAGCGCGTTGGGGAGGATGTGACGCCACAGCACGCGACCGCGCGACAACCCGAGGGCGGCCGCGCCTTCGACGAACGGCCGCACCGCGAGCGAGCGCACCTCGGCCCGTACCAGTCGCGCGATCGGCATCCAGCCGGTGAGTCCCAATATGATGACCACGAGGGCCGCGCTCGGTCGCCACAGGGCGGCGAGCACGAGCAAGAGTACGACGCGCGGCAGCGCCAGCGCGAAGTCCGTGAGCGCGAGCAGCGGCAACTGCACGAGGCCGGGTCCGAACCCCGCCGCCGCGCCCACGACGACGCCGAGCACGATCGACAGCAGCACGGCGAGGGTGCCCACCGCCAGCGACACGCGCGCGCCGTAGACGAGGCGCGTCCACACGTCCCGGCCGAACCGGTCGGTGCCCAGGACGTGGAAGCCGCCGGCGCGATCGCCCGTGAGCGGCGGCAGGAACCGCGTGGCGACGATGTCGCCCTGCGCCGTCGGCCGGCCGCTCGTCACGAGCGGCGCCGCGACGCCTGCGGCGGCGACGATCGCGAGCACGGCCACGCCGATCGCCGCCCGCCGGTCCCGCAACAAGGGTCTCACCTCACGCGTCCCGTCGCGCCTGCCGCACGCGGGGATCGATCCACATCGCGGCAACGTCGGCGAGCAAGTTTCCCGCTACGACCAGCCCGGCGCTGACCACGGTCGCGCCCATCACCACCGGGTAGTCGCGCGCCTGGACCGCCTCGACCAGGCGGCGTCCCACTCCCGGCCAGGCGAACACCCATTCCACGAACACGGTCCCCGAGAAGAGCGCCGGCAGGGAGAGGCCCAGCAGGGTGATCACGGGAATCAACGCATTGCGTGCAACGTGCCGTCGGATGACGTGGAACGGTGAGAGCCCTTTCGCCCGCGCGGCGCGTACGAACGGCTGACTCAGCACATCGCGCATCGCGCCGCGGACGAAGCGGGCGGTGCCGCCGATGCCGATCAGCGTGAGCGTGGCGAGCGGGAGCGCGAGGTGACGCATGCGGTCGGCGAACCGGCTCCACCCCGTCAAGGCGTCGGCGTCGAGCCCGGCCGCTCCGAACGCGGGGAGGGCGCGTCCCCAATACGTGAAGACGATGACCAGCGCGAGACCGAGCCAGTACCCCGGGAGCGCGAACAGCGTCACCGTCGTGACGGACAGCGCGGTGTCCAGCCGTGGGCCGGCGCCCGCCTGGAGCGCGCCCACCCCGAGGCCGAGCACGTAGGTCAAGACCAGCGACAGCCCCGCGAGCTCCAGCGTCGCGGGCACGGCGTCGCCGAGCAGGTCGCGCACGGTGCGCCCGGTCGCGATGCTGCGCCCCCAATCTCCCCGCGCGAACCGGCCCAGCCAGGCGGCGAACTGCGCCGGCAGTGGCCGGTCGAGGCCCAGGGCGTGGCGCTGCAGCGCCACCTGCTCGGGCGTGGCGGCGGGCCCGACCAGCTGCTCCACGGGGTCGCCGGGCGTGAGCCGCAGCAGGACGAACGTGAGGGCCACGACGCCGGCGACAACGGCCGCGCCGGCCAGGGCGCGGCGGGCGAGCGGCAGAATCATGCGCCGAATCTCGCGCGACCACCCGAGGCCCGCTAGAATGCGGGCGTGCTGCGACGCGTGACCGGGTTCATGACCTTGGCGACGCTGGCCGCGGCGTGCGGTGGCCGGGCCGCGCGCCGCGGCCGCACCGTCGTGTTCGCCTCGGGCGCCGACCTCCAGACCGTCAACCCGCTGCTCACCGTGCATCCGTTCGCCAAGCAGGTGGAGCGCTACGTCCTGCTCACCACCCTGGCACGCTACGACTCCGCGCTGGTTCCCCAGCCTTACCTGGCCCGCGCGTGGACCTGGTCCGCGGACCGGAAGAGCCTGGTATTCCGACTGCAGCCGGGCGTGCGCTGGCACGACGGCACGCCCACCACGGCGCGCGACGTCGTGTGGACGCTGTCCGCGGCGCGCGACCCCGCGACCGGGTACCCGCGGACGGCGGACTTCGCCGACGTGGCGTTCGTCAACGATCCCAACGACTCGACCGTGGTCATTCGATTCGCCCACGCGCAGCGCGGCATTCCTGACGTGCTCACGGACCTGGCGATTCTGCCCGCCCACGTGCTCGACTCGATTCCCCGCGCGGAGCTGCGCCGCGCCGCGTGGAACCAGCAGCCGGTGGGGAACGGACCGTTCCGCTTCGTGGCGCACGAGCCCAACCGCCGCTGGGTATTCGCCGCCGACTCGGGCTTCCCCGCCGCCCTGGGCGGGCCGCCCGCGCTGGCCCGGCTCATCATCGTCGTCGTCGACGATCCGACCGCCAAGCTCGCCGCCCTCACCGCTGGCGAGATCGACTTCGCAGGCATCCAGCCGGCGCACGCCGCATTCGTGCGCAAGGACACTGCGCTCACGGTGCTCGACTATCCGCTCATTTTTCCGTACGGCATCGTGTTCAACGTGCGCCGTCCGCCCTTCGACGACGCCCGCGTGCGCCTCGCCGTGGCGCTCGCGCTCGATCGCCGCGAGATCGTGGACGGATACCTGTACGGCTTCGGCACTGTCGCCGACGGTCCCGTGCCGCCCGGCGTCCCCGGCTACGTCCCGGTGCGCCCGCTGCCCCTCGCTGCCGACTCGGCGCGCCGGCTGCTCGGCGGCCGGCGCGTCGCGTTCGAGCTGCTCACCGTGGGGAGCGGCGAGGCGGCGCTCGAGCAGATGATCCAGGCCCGGCTTGCCGCCGTAGGCTTCGACGTCGCGATCCGGCAGCTCGAGCTCACGGCGTTCCTCGATCGCGTGAGCGCGCGGCGGCGCGACTTCCAGGCCGCGGTGACGGGTACCTCGGGTGATCCGGGGCTCGGGTATCTGACCACGCTCGCCGACCAGGCAGGCCTGCGCGTGCCGCCCGAGCCGGAGCTCGCGCAGCGCATGTTCCGCGACTCGCTGCCCGTCGCCTTCCTTTATCACGGGCGCGGGCTGCAGGGCATGAACCGCCGCGTCCGGGGCGTGCGGATGGACTTGCGGGGCGAGCTCCCCACCGTCGCGACATGGCGGACCGCGCCGTGAGGCGGCGCGACCTGCCGTCGGAATTCCGCGCGACGGCGCCCGTCCGCCTCGACTTCGCGGGCGGCTGGACCGATGTCCCGCCGTTCTCGACGCGCGAAGGCGGCGTGGTGGTGAGCGCCGCGATCGATCTCTCGGCCCACGTCGAGGTGAGGCTCGGGGGCCCGCGCATCCGCCTCGTGTCCGAGGACCTGGGACAGGAGCTCGAATGCGTCGACTCCGGAGGGCTCGTGCTCGACGGCCGGCTCGACCTCCTGAAGGCGGCGCTGCGCATGTTTCCGGTGCAGAGCCCGTGCACCCTCACGACGCGCTCGGACGCGCCCCCGGGGTCGGGCCTGGGCAGCTCGGGCGCGATGGACGTGGCGCTGGTCGGCGCGCTGGCGCTGGCGCGCGCCGACCGCCTGTCCGGGCGCGAGATCGCCGAGCACGCGTGGTACTTGGAGACCGTCGAGGCGAAGGTCCCCGGCGGGAAGCAGGATCAGTTCGCCGCGGCCCTGGGGGGATTCCAGCGCCTCTCGTTCCGCGATCCCGACGTCGGCGTGGAACCGATCACCCTGGACGCCGCTTTCGCGGCCGAGCTGGAGCGCCGCACCGTGCTGTGCTACACGGGACGGTCGCGTATGTCGGGCGCCACCATCGCGCGGGTGATGGCGGCGTACGGGCGGGGGGATCGCGGTGTGACGGACGCGCTGCGGGCCATGAAGGAGGTGGGCGAGAGTATGGCGGAGGCGGTGCGCTCGGCGAGCCTGACGCGGGTCGCGGCGCTGCTCACGGAGAACTGGAAACACCAGCAGGCGCTCGATCCCGAGATGCGCACGCAGGAGATGGCGCAGCTCGAGCAGGCGGTCACGGCCGCGGGCGCGCTCGGCGGCAAGGCCGCCGGTTCGGGGGCGGGGGGCTGTATGTTCTTCCTGAGCGGAGACCAGCCGGCAGCGGTGATCGCCGCGGCCCGGGCCGCCGGGGCCACGCTGCTGCCGGTCCGCTGGGCGCGGGAGGGCGTGCGGGCGTGGTGAACGCGGAACAGCTGGCGACGCGGCGGGCGCAGATCGCGGGCGCGCCTGATCTCACGGCGTTGCTCGCCCATCTCCGCGAGCGCGCCGCCCCGTTGCTGGCGCGCATGGCGCCGCTGCCCGCGGCGAAAGCCTTGCTGTCGGTCGACGGCGGCCTCTGCCCCGAAGACGGCGCGACGTTGGTGTTCGATCCGTGGAGCCCCGACGCGCACCGCTGCCCGCGCTGCGGCCAGACCCAGCGCGGCGAGCGGCACGACCGCAGCTGGGCGCGCCTGCAGCACCTCTGGCTGGCCGAGCGCGCGGCGCACCTCGCGACGCTCGCCGCGCTGGATGGCGATGCCACCGCCGGGGCCCGCGCCGCGGAGATCCTGCGGGCCTACGCCGGGAGCTATTGGCAATACCCCAACCAGGACAATGTGCTGGGGCCGAGCCGGCTGTTCTTCTCGACCTACCTCGAATCGATCTGGATCTGTAACTACGTGGCCGCCGGTGTGCTGCTGCGGGAAGCCGGCGCGCTGGACGACGCCACCGCGCGGGGCATCGGTCAGGTCGCTGACGAAGCCGCGAATCTCATCGGCGAGTTCGACGAGGGGTTCTCCAACCGCCAGACGTGGAACAACGCGGCGCTCGCCGCCATCGCCGGGTGGTTCGAGGACGACGAGCTCGCCCGCCGCGCCATCGAAGGGCCCACCGGCCTGCTCGCGCACCTGATGCGCGGCTTCGGACGCGACGGCATGTGGTACGAGGGAGAGAACTACCACTTGTTCGCGCTGCGCGGCCTCCTGATCGGAGCGGCATGGGCGCGCGAGGCGGGCGTGGACATCTACGCGGAGCAACAGCTGGCCCGGCGCGTGGAGGCGGCCCTACTCGCTCCCACCCGCACCGCGCTGCCGGATTTCACGTTTCCGGCGCGGAAGGACTCACCATTCGGCGTCTCGCTCGCGCAGCCGGCGTACGCCGAGCTGTGGGAGGTCGGGCTCGGGAATCTCGGGAAAGGGGAAACGGGAAACGGGAAACGGGAACTCGAGAGCTGGCTCACAGCCGTGTATCGGGCACCGGCGCTCGAGCCGAACGTGTTCGAGTCTTATCTGCATGACGCCCCGCTGCCACGTTTCCCGTTTCCCGTTTCCCGTCGCTCGTTGTCCTGGTGGTCTCTGCTGTTCATGCTCCCCGAGCTCCCGAGCGACGTTCCGGCCTGGTCGCCCGGCAGCGTGCTGCTCGAGTCGCAAGGGCTGGCGGTGTTGCGGACCGACGGCCGGTACGCGAGCCTCGAGTGCGGTCAGCTCGGCGGCGGGCACGGGCACCCGGACCGCCTGCATCTCACGCTCCACGCGGGCGGGGTGCAATGGCTCGCGGACCCGGGCACCGGGAGCTACGTCGCGCGCGACCTGTTCTGGTATCGCTCCACGCTGGCGCACAACGCGCCCCGGCTCGACAAGGCGTCGCAACCGCCGGGCGACGCGGTGTGCGAAGCCTGGGACGTGCCGGGCGAATGGGCGTGGGTGCGCGGGCGTTACGGCGAGCTCACCCGCACCCTCATCTCGGGCCCCGCGTACGTATTGGATGTGGTCGAGCTGGGGAGTCGCGCCGATCACCTGCTCGAGCTCCCCTGGCACTTCGCAGGCACGGGCCATGTCGTGGGGGGTACGTGGGCGGCTGCCGAGCTGGTGGACGAGTTCGTCTCGCGGGTCGAGCGCTTCGTCCCCGACCACGCCGGGCCGGTGAGCCTCGAGTTCGCCGAGGGTCCCAAGCAGCTGAAGGCATTCCTCTTGTTCGACGGTGAGCTGCTGCGGGCCGAAGGGCCGGGACGGCCCCGGGCGGCGGGGCGGGCGACGTTCTACCTCGTGCGGGCCACGGGGCGAGGGGCTCGTTTCATCACCGTGCTCGAGCCGCTCGGTGGCTCGGGCCTGGTGCAGGGTGTGCGCGCGCACGGCAGCGTGATCGAGGTGGACACCGTGCAGGGCACGCACCGTCACACCGCCACGCCGGGAGGTTGGGAGGTCGCGACGGGTGCCAGTCGGGTGCGGCTCGGGGGCGGGCGCGAGCCGGAGCCGCCGTTCGCGCCGCTGTTGGAGCTCGATCGCCCCAAGCCCGCGATCGCGGCCGCGCTGCGCGTCACCGCAGCGCCGCCGCTCGACGGCACGCTCGAGGGGTTCGACACGAGCGAGCCGCTCCGCCTCGAGCTGGAGGACCAGTACCGCCGCAGCGAAGAGGCCTATGCGGGTCCGGACGAGTTCTCCGCCGTCGCCTACGCCGCGTGGGACGAGGAGGCCCTGTACCTCGCGGTCGAGGTCACGAAACCCGACGTCTGCTTCCGCCCGGCGGGCGCGTCTCCGTTGCGGCTCGACAACGAGCCGGACGACGTCCATTCGGACGGCGTGCAGGTGTATGTCGCACGCGACGAGGAAGGTGAAACGGACCAGGGCGTCGGTTACCTGATTGTGCCGCTGTCCGACGGGCACGGGTTACGCGTGCGGGCGACGAGCGACACGTCCGGAGATCCGCACGGCGTGCGCGGTGCCTGGAGGCGGTTGGAGCGCGGGTTTCGCGTGACGCTCGGCGTGACATGGCCGGAGTGGCAGCGCGCGCACGTGGGCGGGCGGGTGCGCTTCGATCTGCTCGTGAACGAAATGCTCCCCGGACGGCTGCGGCGGGCGGGGCAGCTCGTCTGGAGTGGTGGCAACGGATGGGTGTGGTTGCGGGGGGATCGGCAGGAGGTGGCGCGGATGGGTGTGCTGGAGCTGGTCGGATGATCGTGGTCGTCCTGCACGAGCCTCAGGATCTGGTCAACATCGCACACGTCGTGCGGGCCCTAAAGAATTTCGAGCTGCGCGACCTGCGGCTCGTCAATCCGCGTGAGTACGACGCCTATCGCGTCGCCGGGATCGCGCACCAGACACAGGACGTGCTGGCTCGCGTGACGCAGTTCGGGCGACTCGAGGACGCGGTGGCGGACTGCGTGCACGTCGTCGGGTTCACGGCGCGGGGCCGCACGGCCAAGCGCAACCTGCAGCGGCCGCGCGAGGCGGCCGGCGAGATCCTCGGCCAGGCGGAGGCCGGTCCCACCGCGCTGCTGTTCGGTCGCGAGGACAAGGGCCTCCCCAACGAGACGCTCGATCTGTGTCACCGCGTCGTCACGATCCCCACGAGCCCGGCGTATCCGTCTCTCAACTTGGCCCACGCCGTCGTGCTGATGCTGTACGAGCTCGCGGTGACGCGGGGCGACGAGAGCCGACCGTTCAAGGCCCCCCGGCGCGAGGGCCCGCCCGCGACCGCCGGCGATCTTGAACGTCTGTTCGCGGACGTCGAAGCGGCGCTGCGCGTGATCGAATTCTTCAAGACGCGGCAGGCCGAGGGCGTGATGCGCACGGTGCGCGAGGTGATCCACCGGACGCCGCTCGACGAGCGTGAGGCGAAGCTCGTGCGGGCGATGGCCATCGAGGTGGTGAAATACGGTGAGCGACTGGCGCGTTCCCGGGTTCACGTCGACCGGTAGCAAGCGACCCGACGCGCTGTTCGGCGCCGCGGCCGGGGAAGGCCTCGAGGCGGGGCTGCCGACTCGCATGACGCGCGCCCAGGGGTACCGCGTGTGGGACGCCGAAGGTCGCGAGTACATCGACTACGTCATGGCGCTCGGCGCGGTGGCGCTGGGCTACGGCCACGCCGAGGTGAACCGCGCGGCCGAGCGCGCTATCGCCGCCGGCGTCGCCGGTCCGCTGCCGCCGCTGCTCGAGGAGGAGCTGGCCGCTGCGCTCGCCATGCGCATCCCCTGGCTCGAGCAAATGCGCTTCTTGAAGACCGGCGCCGAAGCGGTGGCCGCGGCGGTGCGGCTCGCCCGTGTAGCGACGGGGCGCGAGCGCGTGCTCGGGTGCGGCTACCATGGCTGGCTCGACTGGTCCCAGGGCGGGGAAGGGGTGCCCGCGGGGACGCGGGCGCTGTACGCCGAGATTCCCTTCAACGACGTCGACGGCACGCGCCGGCTGATTCGCGAGGTGGGCGATCGGCTGGCGGTGGTCGTGATCGAGCCGGTGGTGGTGTTCGAGCCCACGCGTGAGTGGTTGGAGACCGTGCGCGCCGAGACCACGCGCGTGGGCGCGGTGCTCGTGTTCGACGAGATCAAGACGGCGTTCCGGCTGGCGATCGGAGGGGCGGCGGAGCGCTACGGTGTGCGCCCCGATCTGGCGGTGTTGGGCAAAGCCATGGCGAACGGCTTTCCGCTCGCCCTCGTGGGCGGCCGGGCGGACTTGATGGCCGGGGTCGGGCGCACCTGGATCTCATCTACGCTTGCGACCGAGAGCGTGGCGCTCGCGGCCGCGAAAGCCACGCTGGAGGTGTTCGCGCACGAGGATGTGAGCGGGCATCTGCACCGGATGGGCACCCGGTTGCTCCATGGGCTCCATCGCCTGCACCACAAGCGCGCGGACGTCGTGACCGGCGTGGGCGGGATCGCGGAGATGTGCTTTCTGCATTTCGCGAGCGAGAGCGTTTCGCGGGTTGTGGCGCGGGGTTGCGCGGCGCGGGGGCTGCTGTTCAAGCGCACCGCGTACAACTTCGTGTCCATGGCGCACGACGAGGAGACGGTGGACCGCACGTTGGACCTTCTCGATGAGGTTCTTGGGGCGATTCCCTGAACGTCACCAGACGGCGTGTGATACCAGTCACGGTGCCGAGCTTGCGTGATGGGTAGCGTCGGCCAACCTCATTGCGAGCTTCGCCGATTGCGTGGATCGACCATTCTCTGCAGCGTCCTACCGCTTTTCAGCATCGCCCTTTGCACAGGCTGCGGGGATCGACTCACCGGGCCCCAGGCGGTACAGCTCGTCGACGCGGTGGCGTCGCAGTCGGCGATAACCGCCGAGGGTCGGCGTCAATTGTTCTGGGACATCCAGCTGGGGATGCTGGGGGGCCATGAGTCGTCGCTCCTGCGCGCAGCGTCCGGCGTCACATTACGCCGCGGCGGCCAGGGGATGGCGTACCGCGGCCTCGTGCTCGAATTCGTGAGGGTGCCGCCGTCCCCCCTTGATTGCCTCGGAACTCGTCGGAATGTCACCTTGTGGAGCGACGATGGCGTCGACGGGTTTGTATTCTTCGGAGGTGGTGACTTTAGCCGCCGCATCGAGCCCAAGATCACCCATTGGCGCTCGGAGTGCGATCCGATCGTCCTGGGGCCAGAGCCCTACCTCGAAGCCCCAAAGGCCGACAGCCGGTGGGTCGGCACAGACGGAGAAGGTGACATCTCACCCGGTGTAGCGATCGGCGATTGTCCTTTCCTGACACCAGACGCCGCGGGTCAGCTGCGCGAACGGCGCGGCGTGACGTGCGAACTGGCCCGATATGACGTACGCTTCCACGCGCAAGTGCGGCCTGCCGACTACAAAGGAATACCGCTCGACCTGAAATCGGATGTGGTTTTCGACATCGAGTTGCGACCGACCGAAATCATAGGCGTCCGCATGACCATTCATTGTGACGGTACTGAGCGCACCAAGCAGCTTTGTCCCCGGAGCGACGCCTCGCGAAGCCAGCCTTAGGCAGGCCAGCGGATCACTCGAGAGGAGTCCTTCATAAGCCGCCATCGAAGCCGGACCCCTTGGGCTCTGACGATCGTGGCCGCATTCGTTCTGGTGCTCGCTCCCACGCGCTCAACTCAGAGCCGGTGTCGCAAACCCGATGACACGTCCGCACGTATCGTGCACTATGTGACATTCTTGCTTACCGACACCAGTCAGGCCTCTGCGCGAGCGCGAGATAGTATCGGCATCGCCAACGTACAACCAAGCCAGATCGCTGCCGTCACGGACACTCGCACGTGCTCCAAGATTGGCACGTTCTTCGACCACTTCGAGGGTGTGACCCGGACCGCACGCCGAGTCTATGCGTATTCCATTGGGCCCACCAGGTTTGTGGCACAAGACCCCAACTTCAAATCCGGCCAATGGACCCCCCTCATGTTTCTCGATCAGAGGTACAAGCTCGTTCAGTCGCACATGGTTTTCTGACCGCGCCGGCGGGCCATCATTTTTTCCGCGACCGAACCGGCCCGCGCTGAAGGACCTACTGTCGGGCGGAAGGCAGATCCTTCGCGCCTGCGGCGCTCAGGATGACGGGCTCCCTCGCTTCGCGAAGTCCTCACCCCCTGTCCCCCTCTCCGCATATGCGGAGAGGGGGAACGACGGAACAGATTGCGGTTTCCCCTCTCCCGAAGGGAGAGGGGATCAAAGGGGTGACGACAAGAGCGCGCGGCACGCGCGCGAGCGAAGGACCTTCCTGTGGAGTAGCTTCGAGCCGTGACTCTCCAACGCAAGCTGCTGATGGGTTTTGCCCTGATGGTCCTCCCGACCCTGTTCGTCGGCGTGCAGGCGATCCGCACCAACGCCCTGGAGCGCGGCACGCTGGAAACGCTGGGCCAGCGCCTGGCGCGCTCGCGCACCTACGCGGACGTCGAAGACGCGA
>DATNOR010000164.1:0-46451 GCA_035601235.1 Gemmatimonadales bacterium | reverse complement strand
CGCGTCGCTCACGGACTGCGTGGCCGAGCCGACGGGCCTGTATTTCGACCAGAGCAACGGGACGCTGTTCGTGGACATCCAGCATCGCGGCGGCGACGGCCTGGACAAGACGCTCGCCGTCCGACAGGAGTAGGGAGGCGTGCGCCGATCGAGCCCGGGCGACAGCTCCCGCGCCCGGGCTACGTCTTCTTGCCCTGCTCCCGCAGGCGGCGCTGCGCGATCATGTACTGCTGCGGGATGCTGAAGATGTTGCTGACGGCGTAATAGAGGTTCAGCCCCGACGCGAAGCGGAGGAACAAGAGCGTCATGAACGCCGGCATGAAGTACAGCATGGTCTTCGCCTGAGGATTCGGCGGCACGCCGATCTGGCCGACCTTGGACAGCACGAACATCGACAGCCCCATGACGATGGGGATGATGTAGTACGGGTCGGCGCGCGCCAAGTCGGGCAGCCACAGGAACGGGACGCCCCGGAACTCGATGGTGTTGGCGAACACAAAGAACAGCGCAAACAACACCGGCATCGGCAGGAGCATCGGCAGGCAGCCGCCGAACGGGTTGACGTTGTGCTCCTTGTAGAGCTTCATCATCTCGCGCTGCAGCCGCTCGGGCTCGTTCTTGTAGCGATCCTGCACCTGCTTCAGAAGCGGCGCGACCGCCTGCATCCGGATACTCGATTCCATCGCCTTCTGGTTCAGGGGCCACAGCAGGGCGCGCACCAGCACGCCGAAGATGATGAGGACCCAGCCGTAGGCGAGCTTGAGCCGGTCGTGCATCCAGATCAGGATGTTCACCACCAGCGCCGATACCGGTTGAATGATCGGTCGCAGGAACCCGCCGTACGGATTGGCATCGTCCAGGTCGTGACCGAGCTGCGCCAGGCGGCGATATTCGAGCGGGCCGACGTACACCTGGTAGCGGAAATCTCCCGCCGGGGGCACGGGCAAGGTGAGCGTAACGGGCGCCCGCGTCGCCACGGCCGAGCGACCGAACAGCGACGAGGCCGTGACCGTGCGCGGCCCGCCTGCCACGAGGGCGGCGCCGAAGCGCGGCTGGTTCTCCTCGAAGGCGAGCCCGGCCAGGAAGAAGTACTTGGACTTGACGCCGGCCCACTCGAACGGCCCGTCGAGAATTCTGCGCTCGCCGGGCTTGAGCGACTGGAAGTCCATGCTCTGCGTCTTCGCCGCCTTGGTGACGACCGCGTAGTGGCGGAAGTCGTCCATCGAGTCGGCCTCGACCGAACGCAGCCCGTCGCCCATTCCCACCAGCAGGGTGGCCCCGCCCGAGCCGAAGCCCGCGAAGCGGCCCCGCACGGCGAACCGATAATCCGCGGCATAAAAGCGGTACTCGAGCTCGATCCTCGCTTCCCCCCGCTCGGCCGTGAAGCTCAGCAGGGCGCTGTCGCGCCCGTCCCCGACACGTACCCGGGTGGCGCCCGGCGAGAAGGTCCAGTCGGCGAGGGCCGCGGTGTCGCCGCCGGCGGTGAGTGCATAGCGCAGCCACGGGTGGCCCTCCGGTACGAGCTGCACGGGACCCCCCGAGTCCCCAGGCGCGAACGAGTGGTAGTCCAGCAGCTCCGCGCTCACGAGCGCCGCGCCCCGCGTGCTGAAGCCCAGGCGGTAGGTCGGGGACGTGACCCACACCGTTTCGGCAGAGACGGCGGTCGGGCGGACCGGCGGGAGGGCGGACAGTGACTCCGCGGCCGGCACGCCGGCGGGCCTCTTGGTCGTCGTATCACCGCCCCCCTGTCCGCCAGACCGCCCGACCGCCGGTTTCTTCGGCGGAAACAGGATGCTCGGCAATACCGCCACGATGAGCATCAGGAAGATGGCCAGAATGATGCGTTTTTCCATTATGGCACCGGATCGTAGCCGCCGGGATGCAGCGGGTGGCAGCGCAGGATGCGCCGCACGCCGAGCCACGCGCCCCGCGCCACGCCATAGCGCTCCACCGCTTCGTACGTGTAGCGCGAGCACGAGGGTTCGAAGCGGCACTGCGTGAACACCAGGTGCGACAACGTCAGCTGGTAGAGGCGAATCAACGCCAGCGCCGCGCGTCGCGGCCAGCGACCGACGCTCATGTGACCCGACTCACCAGATCCATCACGTCGGCGCGCAGCACCGCAAAGGACGCCGCGTAGGCGGCGCGCTTGGCGCGCACGACGAGATCGACGGCGGGCAGTGCCGCGAGAGCGTCGCGTCGCAGGATTTCTTTCACGCGACGCCGCAGGCGGTTGCGGGCCACGGCGGTGAACTGGAACCGGGGAACGACGACGGCGACGCGGGGGTGGCCCATCGGATTGGGACGCCAGGCCAGGTCGAGATGGGAGGTGCGCAAGCGGCGACCCTCTTCCCAGCAGGCAGTGAGCTCCGAACCGCGCGCCAGACGCACGCGACGCGGATACCGCTCTCCCGTTAGCGACTCCGGTGCTTGGAGGGCAGGCGGACGGTGAGGCGCTTGCGCCCCTTCTTCCGCCGGCGGGACAGGACCGCGCGACCCCACACATCCTTCATCCGCGCGCGGAATCCATGCTTGTTGATGCGCCGCCGATTGCGCGGGCGATACGTCGGACCCATACATTCCTCTCGGGAGGCGGGGAAACGTACACTGTCGCGAGCGCGGTGGTCAAGGTTGACTTTTCCACATGCGAGCCGTAGTTTCGGGCCGCCCTTGCTGGACGTCCCACCTTTCGTCAATCGCGGATGGAGCAGTCTACTAAAGAAGCTTGGAAGCGCCTCCTCGACGAAGCACGGCGGGAACTCCCCGACGCCACCGTGCGAACGTGGCTCGAGCCGGCGGAGCCGATCGCGCTGGACGACGGTCGGTTGATCGTCGGGGCCCCCGATCAATTCGCGGTGGAGTGGAACGAGTCGAAGCACGCTGGCGTGCTGGCGCGCGCCGCGGAGCGCGTATTCGGCCGCCCGACGGCCGTGGTGTTCCGGGTGCAAGAGGATCGTCAGCAGCGCCCCCAAATGGATTTTTTCGTGGCGCCACGCGAGGCGGTCGCGCTCGATAAGACCGGCGGCGTCACAACACCGCTCAACGAGCGCTACACGTTCCAGACCTTCGTCATCGGCAAATCGAACGAGCTGGCCGCGGCGGCGGCGCACGCGGTCGCGGAAGCGCCCGGCAAGACCTACAACCCGCTCTTCATCTACGGCGCCACCGGCCTCGGCAAGACGCACCTGATGCAGGCCGTCGCCCACGCCGTGCTGACGAAGTACCCGGGCACGCGGGTCCACTACTTCGGGGCCGAGCAGTTCATCAACGAGGTCATCGAGTCGATTCACGCGCGCACGATGTCCGAGTTCCGGCGTCGCTACCGCAACGATGTGGACCTCTTCCTCGTCGACGACGTGCATTTCCTCGAGGGCAAGGAAATGACGCAGGAGGAGTTCTTCCACACCTTCAACGCGCTGTTCGAGGGGCACAAGCAGATCGTGCTCACCTCGGACCGCCCGCCCAAGGAGATTCCGGGCCTCGAGGACCGGCTGATCTCGCGCTTCGAGTGGGGGCTGGTGGCCGACATCGGGCACCCCGATCTCGAGCACCGGATCGCCATCCTGCGCAAGAAGGCGGAGCAGGATCACCTCGAGCTCACGATTCCCGACGACGTGCTGCGATTCATTGCGGAGCACATCCGCTCGAGTGTGCGCGAGCTCGAGGGCTGCATCATCAAGCTGCTGCTGTTCGCATCGCTCAAGAATCGCGAGGTCACGATCGAGCTCGCGCGCGAGGCGCTCTCCGACAAGATCCGCCAGGGCGAGGAGGCCGGGGGCTACGCCAGCCAGGCGACACCGAGCATCGATCGCGTGCAGGAGGTCGTGGCGCGCCGCTGGGGCGTCACGCCGGAGGGCCTGCGGTCCAAGGCGCGGACCAAGACGCTCACCATCCCGCGCCAGGTGGCGATGTACCTCGCGCGCGACATGCTGGGCATGCAGCTCGTCGAGATCGGGCAGGCGTTCGGAGGGCGCGATCACTCGACGGTGATTCACTCGGTGGACAAGGTGGAGCGGCAGATGGTGCGGGACCGGACGTTCAAGGAGCGCGTCGAAATGGCGCGTCAAGAGTTGTCCGCACTGTAGCCAACATGTGAGCGGGGATATGTGGGCCGGTGTGGATGCGCCGCGGCACCGTGGGAAAGTGGGCCGGATTGCCAACACTCCCAACAGCGCGCCCACAGGGCGGTGAACGGGCAGCACGGTGCGCCACATGGACGTTAGCCCGCGTCACCAACATTTCCCCGCTCTCTACTGCTACTACTAGTAGTTGTATAAGGTATAGGTAGTAGATTCTTACGTTCACAATTCCCACACCGGGCGAGGCGGCGCAGCGGATGAAGTTCACGATTACTCGAGAGCAGCTGCAGCAAGGGCTGAGCGCAGTCGCGGCGGCGATCCCCGCGAAGACCACGTTGCCCGTCCTCGCCAACGTCCTGGTGGAGGTCACCAAGCAAGGCCTGCGTCTGTCGGGCACCGATCTCGACATCGCGGTCACCACCACGGTGCCCGCGGAGGTGGACGCGGAGGGTGCGGTGACGCTCCCCGCCAAGAAGCTGGTGGACATCGCGCGCGAGCTACCCTCGGGTCCGGTGCGCATCACCGCGGCGGGCGAGTCGCGCGTCGGCATCGAATGCGGTCGGTCCAAGTTCAAGCTGCTGGGGCTGCCACGCGAGGAGTTCCCGTCGTTCCCCGCCGTCAAGTTCGACGGCGCGTGGAAGGCGGCGGCGGGCGTGGTGCACAAGCTCGTGGGGCATGTCGCCTTTGCCGCGTCGACGGAGGAGAGCCGCCCGATACTGAACGGCGTGCTGTGGGAGCTCCGGCCCGACCACATGCGCATGGTGGCGACCAACGGGCACCGCCTCGCCAAGATGGACGTACCGGCAAAGGGCGGATCGACGGCGGATTTGATCGTGCCGCCCAAGGCGCTGGAGCAAATCCGCCGCCTGTTCGCGGCCGACGAGGCGCTCGAGATCGCCCGCAGCGACAACCACATCGGGTTCCGCGCGGGCGGCACCCTGGTGTTCTCGCGGCTGATCGAAGGGCCGTATCCCAACTACGAGCAGGTGATCCCGCGCGAGAACGACAAGGTCGCCACCGTGGACAAGGCGGCCATGGCGGCCGCGCTGCGCCGCATGAGCGTCGTGGCGAGCGACCAGACGCACCGCATCCGGCTCGCGTTCGCCGGCGGCGCCGTCAAGTTCTCGGTCCAGACGCCCGACCTGGGCGAGGCGCAGGACGAGCTCGCTGTCACGTACGAGGGCGAGCCGCTCGAGATCGGGTTCAACGCGACGTACCTGCTCGAGATCCTCAAGTACATGCCGACCGACGAAGTGCGGATCACCTTCAAGGCTCCCGAGCGCGCGGCCACGGTCGAGCCGGTGGGCTGGGACGATCCGGCGAGCTACATGGCGCTCGTGATGCCGCTACGGCTCGTTGACTAGACGGGTAGACGGATAGACGGGGAGGCAGACGGGTAGACGGCGAGACGGTCAGCGGTTTTGCGGTTTTTAGGATCGAGGTCTTAGGAAGGCTTACCTAACAACTCTCGCCTCACACCCGCTATCGTCTCGCCGTCTACCCGTCTGCCTACGTGCTGTCCGTCTGACTCCTCGTCGTGTCGCTCCCTGTGTCGATGAGCGTCGGCGGTTGCACGGTGAGCGAATCGATGGGCGGTAAGACCACCGGCGGCACGACCAGCGCCGTGTCCTCCTCTTCCGCCGGAATGTACACCTCCACCCCGTGGTACCTCGCGAGGATCAGGTTGCGCCGCTCGAGCGTGCGCTCCGGACGAAACGTCGGGTTCGAGGTGCGGGGGTGCGGCAGCGTCGCCACCAGCTCGGCCGCCTGCTCTTCGGAGAGTCGCGACGCCGGTACGCCAAAGTAGGCGCGGCTCGCCGCATCCGCTCCCCAGATCCCCGGACCCCACTCCGCGACGTCCAGATACAGCTCGAGGATCCGATCCTTCGGCAGCGCCAGCTCGAGCCGCAGGGCGGTCACGGCCTCCTTCAGCTTGCGGAGCGGATTGCGCGACGACGAGAGATACAAGTTCTTCGCGAGCTGTTGGGTGATCGTGCTCGCGCCCCGCAGCCTGTCGCGCTGTCGCCACGCCGCGATCAGCGCGCGCGGGAAGCCGCGACCGCCTTCCGGATCCGCCCCGAGCGCGTCGGCGATCTCGCTGGGATCGATGCCGTGATGGGTCCGAAAGCGCGAGTCCTCGCCGATGATGACCATGCGCTGGAGCACCGGCGAGATGTCTTTCAGAGGCGTGAGATGCCACACCGGCGCGGGGCCCCGCTCCCGCATCATCGCCGAGGCCCGGGGCCAGTGATCGCGCCACCACAGCGGTGGGGGCCACACGCCGAGCAGCCACGCCAGAGCGACGCCGGCGGTCCCTAGCGCCCAGCGACGTGCGTTCCTAGGTTTCGCGTCCGCCATGTCGCTCGATCTCGCCACGCTGCGTCGCCGCCTCCAAAAAGCACTCGGCAAGGAATTTACCGTCGGGGATCTGCTGGGCGAAGGCGGCTTCGCCGCCGTGTTCCGCGTGCGCGACCATGCGCAGAACCGCGACGTCGCCGTGAAGGTGCTCGACCTGGGCCTGACCCCGTCGCCCGGGCTGGCGGAGCGCTTCGTGCGCGAGGCGCGCACCAGCGGGCAGCTCGAGCACCCGCACATCGTGCCGATCTACAAGGTCGGCGGCTACAAGAACGAAGTCCTCTACATCGTCATGCGCTGCGTCGACGGCCCGTCGGTGCGGCAGCTGCTCGAGCGGGATCGGCGCCTCTCCGTGGTCGACGCGGCCCGGATCGCGCGCCAGGTCGCGGACGCGCTCGGCTACGCACACGGCCAGGGCATCGTACACCGCGACGTCAAGCCCGACAATGTCCTGCTCGACGGCTCCGGCCACGTGCTCGTCACCGACTTTGGAATCGCCAAGGCCGCACAGGAGGCTTCGGTCAGCCAGCTCACGACCGAGGGCATGGTCGTCGGTACGCCGCACTACATGAGCCCCGAGCAGGCGACGGGCGAGCGGGTGGACGGCCGCTCCGACATCTACGCCCTCGGCGTCGTGCTGTACCAGATGCTCGCCGGCACGCCGCCGTTCGAGGGCGAGTCGGCCCAGTCGGTGCTCATGAAGCAGGCCACCGTCGACCCGGTGCCAATCCGCCAGCTGCGCGGCGACGTGCCGGCGGCCCTCGCCACCGTGATCGAGCGGATGCTCGCGAAGGATCCCGCTGACCGCTACCAGACTGCCGAGGAGGTGAGCCGGGCGCTGGTGGATGCGCTGCCCGGCGCCGCGCGCGACGGGCTGCACCCGGGACGCGGGCTAGCGGCCGCAATGCTCCGCGTGCTGCTAAGTCTGGGCGCGCTGGCCGTCCTCGGGCTCATCGGGTTCACCGTCCTCTCGCGGGGGCCCCGCGTCTCCGTGAGCGCCCCGGTCCCCGACAGCGTGCTACAGATCCTGCGGCGCCAGCGGGCGCTGCCGTCGGGCGACGTGGCCCTGTACGTGTTCGTGCCGCGCGGCGCGGAGGATACGACGCTGTTGCTGGTGGCGCGCCGGGTCGTGAGCGTCGTTACTCCGCACGGGGCGCGGGTGTATCCCCGGGACAGCGTGCGCGCGCGCTACCGCCTCAACCTGAGCGGCGGGCTCGTGCTGCGGATGATCCTCAGCGTACGGCGGGCGCGCGACGATACGGTGTTTCACCGCCTGTCGGTCCGGGACGTGTACGAGATGACGCCGCGCCTGCGGCAGCTCCGCGTCAGTCCCTGACGCCCCGGGAGCGGGTGAAGCGGCGCGTGGAGACGCCGTACAAGTCCACGGCGTCGATGCGGCCGGCATCGCCGGGCGCCGTCGCCACGAGGCCCGCGAGGTCCTGGGAGCCGAGCGAGACACCCAACGCCAGACCGGCGCGTGCCAGGGTGCGGTCGGTGTCGAGCCGGGCGAGCACTCCGACCGGGACGTGGGTCCCCGCTCCCAGCGTGGCTCGCAGGCCGAACGCGTAGCCCAGCACGCCCCCCGACGTGAAGCGACCATCGGCCGAGAGCGCGGCGCGCGCATCCCACAGCCGTAGCGTCGCGCTCGGCACGTAGGTGATGGGGAGCGCGGTGCCCCGCACGCTCGGGCGCCCCACGTTCTCGATCACCCCGCCGAGGGTGAGCGAGGCCCGCGGATCGTACACTACCCCGAGATCCCAGCCGCTGGCGGACGCACCATCGCCGCGGTACAGTGCGGCGGCCACGCCGGCCGCGAGCCGCGCGCGTCCCGCGGCGTAGCCGATGCGATACGTATGGCCTCGCATCCCTGTGTCGAACACGTCGCGCTGATACCCGAACGACAACCCGCGCGAGCTGAGGCCGAGCGTGAGCTGGCGCAGCCGGCCGGCCCCGCCGGGGTCCCCCACCGTGAGGTCGAGATGGAGCGATGCTGCCTCGAACCGCCCGGACCCCGCGGGGTTTACCCACACCGCGCGCGCATCGGTCACGTCACTCGGGTGCAGGTAGAGCGTGGTCCGGTTCGGCACCACCTGGGCGCCCGCCACGGCAGGAACAACGAGCCACAGGAGCGACAGCCCGCCCGTCCGCCGAGGGCTGCGCACTACGGCAGGGCCGAGACCGCGGTGTGGGCGACTTGGACCACCGGCACGGAGACTCCCTGCACCGGCAGACGGACGGTGAGGGCGGTCGAATCCCGCACCTCGCCGGCCAGGTAGCGGCCGTCGGCGGTGAGAAAGGCGGTCCCGGTCGCAGTCCCCTCGCCCGACAGCTCGTAGGGCTGACCCGCGTTCTTCCCGCTTCCGGTGACGTGGTAGGTCTGACTGGTCTCCACCCGCAGGCCGGACACGCCGGCGCGGTCTTCCCACGTCGACGCGCTCGCGTGCATGTTCGTGCGCCGAGAGCTGGTGGCGTCGCCGGCCTTTTGCGTGGTCTCCACCGTGTCGGTCCAGGTGGCGCCGGGCTTGACCCCGTCCGCCGGGAGGCGTGGCAGGAAATCCCGGAAGTTGCCGAGCAGCTGGGCCACGGACTGGGCGAGCGCGCTGTCGGACGGCACGGCGTTCACGAACTCGCCGCGCCGCGCCACGCGACCGGCAAACACGAGCTTGCGCACCTTGACGATGTTGTCGGCGACCGGCGCCGGCGTACCGGAGTCGGCCACGATCGAATCGACGCTGAAGGTCGTCGGGTAGCCGACGCTGTCCGCGGGGCCGGTGATCGCCATCGTGACGAAGATACGGGCGCCGAGGGTCTGCGCCTGCACCTGCTCGCCCAGGGTCTGCTGGATGTGGAGCTGCCGGTGCACGAGATAGCGCTGCGCGCCGGGCCCGTAGCGCACGCTCGCGGACGCGGAGGCAGGCGGGGGCGATGGCGGCGTGGGTTGGATCGGAGCCGCGGCCGAGGTCGCGGGAGCCGGTGCCGCCGCCGTTCCGGCCCTGCCCGAGGCGCAGGCGCCGGCAAGCACGCTCGCCACGAGCAATCGCCCAAGGGTCATGGGGAGGCGCGCTCGCCCTTCGTACGGCCAAACACGGCTACCATCTCGCTGCCTTCACTCGCGACGCGCAGCAGCTTCCAGCCACGCTTGCGCATGTCGGCGCGCCATCCGATGAGCTTCTCCCACTCCTGGGCGGTGGTGCGGAACACCCGCAGGTCCGCGACCTGCTCCCACTGCGCCGGGTAGGGCTTCGAAGGCGAAGTCATAGGGAGGAGGGCGGTAGGGCCATAAGCCGAGTTCTGTTTGCCCGCCGTAGCGGGGCAGATGGTCATCTCTCTGGGGCGGCTGTCGCCAGCCACCTCACGCGGCCTACCCGCAGCTCAGGCGACCCGGGCCGGGTCTCGCTGCTTACTTGGCCTTGCTCCGACTGGGGGTTACCGTGCCACGCCTGTTGCCAGGCGCGCGGTGGGCTCTTACCCCACCGTTTCACCCTTACCCTTGGATTAAAAAGGGCGGTCTGTTCTCTGTGGCCCTTTCCGTCGCCTCGCGGCGCCCAGGAGTTACCTGGCAGTCTGCCCTGTGGAGCTCGGACTTTCCTCGGCACGCCACTTCAACCGACGTGCCGCGACCATCACGCCCTACCGCCACCCAGCATCAAAGCTACGGGCTCCGGAAGGGTCGGGGCAAGGCTAGCGCGCCAGCCGCCGCAGCAGGCGGCCCAAGCTATCGAGCGACACGCGCTTCCCCAGCCCCGGTGCTTCGTCGGGGGCGAGCCAAAAGCCGTCGTTCTCCTCGAACACCAGGCCCTTCAGGCTGGTCCAGTCGCGGGCGGCCAGCGAGGCCGGCGGCAGGGCCACGGCGTGCGCGAGGTTGAGGCCAGCGCCGCGGTACAGCGCCAGCAGCTGGCGCGTGCGCAGCTCCGGCGTGAACAGGAGCAGCGGCCGGTCGGGGAGGGCGAACCCACGCAGCAGTCCCAGCGTAAACCAATCGGCCGGCGGCTGGGGAAGGCGGAACGCGAAATAGACGTCGCGCCGCTGCTTCAGGATCCGGTCGCGCAAGGCCGCGGCCCGTGCGGCGACCTCGTCTTCCAGGGCACGGTAATAGCGCGACAGCAGCCCGGCGTCCCGCAGCGCGGCGTAACGGGCCCCGGACGGCAGCGAGTCGAGCCCCGCTCGATTGCCGAAGCCCGCGATGCCGCGGCGCCACGCGGCGTCGCAGAACTCCTGGCCCATCGAGTAGCCGCGCGGGCCGTCGATGTCCAGGCCGAGGGCGATGACCAGGGTGTGCTGCTCCGCCGCCAGGCGCCCGAGCGCGGCGTACGCGCCGGAGAGTCCCTCGGCCCACAACGCCGAATCGAGCGCACATGGGGCGGCGAGCCCCTCGCCGCGTGCCCCGCGCGACGAGTCGGCGAGATTGCGGCGTGCGTGCCCGTAGTCGAGCACCGGAATCCACGCGACGCTGGTCGGCTCGAGCCGGCCCACCGCGGCCGCCCAGGCGCGCCGCACGGCGTCCCGCTCCTCCCAGCGCGCGTGCACCGAGTCCGCTCCCGCCGGGTCGGCATCGCCTCCGAGCAGATTGAACCCGCCGACGTCGAGCAGCGCGACGAGTGAGTCGAGCGAGGCTCCGGGCCGCACGACGTGGCGCCCGTCCCGCGACGGCAGGAGCGGCGTCCAGAGGACGCGCATCCCCTGCTGCCGCAGCCATTCGGGAACGCTGGTCGCCCGGTCGAGCTTGGGATCGGGGACGAGCGGCAGCGCCATCGTGTCCACGCCGACCGGCGGGACGAGCGGCGGGGGAACGAGCTCCACCGGGACCGGCGCCTGTTGCAGCGCGACCGGCACGCCGCGCCCCGCAGGGGGCACGTGCGCCCACTCCGCGGGGCGGCGCGTCCAGCGTGCCAGCGCGGTGAGGAACCCTCGAGTCCGCTCGAGCGCGTCGGGCTGCTGCAGTGGAGCAGTGGTCGGCCGGAACTGCGGCCCGAGGGCGCCGAGCGCGTGGCGGCTGATGACGAGTACCAGTCCGTCCCCGACGCGCGCCGCCGCGACGACGCCAGCGGCCCCGCGGGGCGACGGTGTGCGGGGGGGGCGCGGCGCCCGCACGAACGCGTGGCGCGACGTCACCGCGAGCAGCGCCGAATGATCGCGCACGGTAATGACGTTGTTCCGGTCCAGCGGGAACGGCTCGTACACCTCACCCAGCGGCGAGCCGAGCGGTTCGTCGCCGACCGTGCGCGCCTCCGCCCACGGCTGCGGCCGGCCGGTGGTCGTCAGCGCACGAGTGGTCGTGTCTTCCAGCAGCCGGTCGCCGATCGAGATCCCGGTCCCCAGGAAGTCGAGCCAGCGATTGGTGGTCCAGCGGTCGAGGTACCCCTCGCCGTCGGCATCATAGCCCAGCACGGCGACGCCGCCGCGTAGCACCCATTCGGTGAGCAGCGCGAGGTCGCCGGCGGTGAGGGCATCGGACGGTGCTTCGGGCTCGCGACCGAGCAGGAACAGGAGCACCCGGTAGCGGTCGAGGTCGGCACGCGCCAAGTGCGGATAGAAGCGGCGGTATTCGACGTTGTACCCTTCGTCACGCCACGGCTGGACCGTGCCGTTCAGCAACGCGGGCTCCGAGAGGGCGAGGTCGAGCACCAGCAGGCGCCGCGCCTGGGGTTGGCAGGCGGACAGGAGGAGGACGACGGTGAGTCCGACGGGTCGCATCCCGTCAGTGTAGCGGGCGCCGCGCGCCCGTGCCAGCCGTCACCCGACCGCGGCGAAGCGGGCGAGCGCGTCGCGCATGTCGCGGGCCCGCTGCCAGCGCTCGGCACGCGGCTTCACGAGCGCGCGCGCCAGCACCGCGGCGAGCTCCTTCGGCACGTCGCGTCGCACGCTGCGCACATCGGGCGCGGGCCGGTGCTGATGCATGTCGAGCACGGCTGCGGCGCTGACCGAAGAGAAGGGCGGCCGGCCCGCCAGGCACTCGAACAGCACCACGCCGAGGGAATACAGGTCGGTGCGCCCGTCCACGTCGGGCGCGCCCTCCGCCTGCTCCGGGCTCATGTATTCCTCCGTGCCGACCACGAAGCCGCTCCGCGTCACGCGGTCGTCACCCGAGCTCGCGATCGCGCGCGCGATCCCCAGGTCGACGAGGACCGCGCCCCCGGGGGACAGCACGATGTTGTCGGGCTTGATGTCACGGTGCGCGATGCCGTGCGCATGCGCGTGCTCGAGCGCGTCCAGCGTTTCGACGGCCACACGCGCGACGTCCGGGACGTTGAGCCGGGCGTCCCGGCGCAACGTCTGGCGCAGATTGTCGCCCGGCACGTAGGGCATCACATACCAGAGGAGATAGTCCGCCTCTCCGCTGTCGATCAGGCGGGCGATATGCGGGTGGTTGAGCTGCGACGCGTAGCGGATTTCACGCAGGAAGCGGTCGGCGGCGACCGAGACGGTCAGCTCTGGATGCAGCACCTTGATGGCCACGTCGGCGCCGCTCGCGTCGCGGCCCGAGAAGATGCACGCGTTGCCGCCCCGGCCCACCGCCGCGATCACGCTGTAGCGATCGCGCAGCGCCTTGCGGATCCGCTCGATCAGGTCGCGTCCCGGCATTGCGTACCGTCCCGTCTCCCCGACGCCGCACGCACCGGCTGTGGGTAAAGAGCTAACAATACGGGGCGGGCCGGCGGGCGCTAGATTGCCCCCGCGTGAGGCTCGAAGCGGTCCAGGGGGACATCACCCAGCAAGCGGTGGACGCGATCGTCAACGCCGCGAACAACACACTGTTGGGCGGCGGGGGCGTGGACGGAGCGATTCACCGCGCCGCGGGCCCGGGGCTCCTCGAGGAGTGCCGCCGAATCGGGGGTTGCCCGACCGGGGAGACCCGGATCACGCGGGCGTTCCGGCTGCCCGCGCGCTATGTGATCCATGCGGTGGGGCCCGTTTGGAGTGGCGGCAGGCGTGGCGAGCCCGAGCTGCTGCGCGGCTGCTATGAGAGCGCCCTCCGGCTCGCCCGCGAGCACGGGCTCGCGTCGATCGCATTCCCGTCCATCAGCACGGGCGCGTATCGCTACCCGATCGAGCGGGCCGCGACCATCGCCGTCGAGACCGTGCGCCAACTGGTGCGCGAGCCGGGGCCGCTCGAGCTCGTGCAGTTCGTATGCTTCAGCGCGGGAGACCTGGAAGTGTATCGGCGGCTCCTAGACGCTTGAGCGCCGCGCGCGCCGCCGCGCGGTAGGGCGCCCACTCCTTGCCCGTCCCCACCGCCGCGACGAATCGGTACGTCGCGATCGCGCTGGCCCGGTCGCCCGCCCGTTCCGCTTCGCTCGCCCGCTTGAGGAGGTTGTCGAGGGTCGTGGGATCGCGATATACCACGCCCGGATCGCGCCGCACCTGCTCGGCGAATCGAAAGAACCACGCCCCGCCGGCGGCGCCGAGTGCGACGGTCGCGCCAGCGAGCAACACCGCGAGACGCCGGGCCCGCCTCGGCGGCGTGACCGGGGCGTCAGGTGGCATCCGTCAGCCGGACGACGGCTCCCGCCGTCGCCTCAGTCACGAACGCCATAAACTCGTAGTCGAGTGTCGCATCGGTGTCGCTTCTCTGGTGGTAGTGTGGGTTCCGCAGAAACGCCGTGTCGGTGAGCATGAGCGAGGGGTAGCGTGCGTCCCAGAAGGACGCGTTGTCCGAGAGCCGCGTGAGCGGCAGGAGCCAGCCGCGCAGCCGGGTTCGGTAGGGGACGAGGGGCAGCTCGGGCACGGCGGCCCGGGCGGCCGCGACGAATCGGTCGAGCAGCTCGCGCGAGCGCGCGTCGCCCACGGCGGCGAGGAAGTCGCCCGTGCGCGGGACGTCGATCCCGAGGAGCGGTGGAACCGTCTGGGCGCCCGGCGTGGGGTCGCGGTAGCCGACCATCTCGAGGATCAAGGCGCCGGCCAGCTCGTCGCCACGCGCCCGCCGGGCGCGTGCGAACGCGTGACTCCCGACGCGGTAGCGGCCGGTGACGGTCTGGAGCTCCTCCAGGTCGAGGCCCACGAACTCGACGCCGGCGCGCGGCGTCCGCCCGGCCAGGAGCCGGGCGCACTCGAGCAGCGCGGCGACGCCGCTCGCGTTGTCGTCGGCCCCGGGCGTGTGCGCCGTGGAGTCGAAATGCGCGCCCACGACCAGCCGGGGACGGTGCGGGTCGCTGCCGCGCACCACGCCGACCACATTGTCGTACGTGCGTCGTCGAAACGAGAACGGTGCGAGCTGCACGTCGAGGCCGAGGGCGGTGAGTTCGCGCGCGATATAATCGCGGGCCGCGCGGTGGCGCTCCGGTGCCGCGACGGGGTGGCGCACCCCCTCCAGCGCGAGCACGTGACGCCGCAGCCGTTCGGCGAGAGTTGCCCGTTGACCGAGGGTTGAGGCGAGGCGGCCCGCCTCGGGGCGCGCGGCGCCCTGCCCCGACCCCGCTTGAGCCGGCGTTGACCCCTCCATGTTAGCCTCGTACCCGCATGGTGACCGTGTGCACCGTCCTCCCGCCTCCCGAGCGGCCTCGCCTCGATGCCGCCGCGGATGGCTGCTTTGCGACGCTCCACGCCGCATCGTTGCGCGACGCGTTGCGTGCCGCGCGCCGCAAACGGGTCGACGCGCTGGTCCTGTCGGTCCATGCGTGCCGTGGGGAAGAGCTGCCGGCGGTCGCTCGTTTCGTGCGCGAGTTCCCGGCGATCCCTGCGGTGGCGCTCGTGTCGCGCCACGACCGCGATGCCTCCGAGACGCTGCTGCGCCTGGGCGCCACGGGAATCCGCGCCGCCGTGGACTGCTCCGAGCCGGCGGGGTGGCGACGCCTGCGCGACCTCGTCGGCCACCCGGCCTCGCCGGTGGCGGCACGCGTCCTCGCCCGCGTCGTCCCGGCGCTCGCCGGCGCGACCGGCGACGTGCGCGCGTTTTTCGAGGCGATCGCGCGGCTCGCGCCGGTGCTCGGCACCGTGCGCCGGCTGGCGCGCCATCTGCGCATCTGCCCGAGCACGCTCATGTCGCGCTTCTACCGCGAGAGCCTCCCGTCCCCGAAAACCTACCTGGCCGGGATGCGGCTCGTGCACGCGGCGTATCTGTTCGGCAATCCCGGGTTGTCGGTGAGCGACGTGGCGTACCGTCTCGATTACTCGTCGCCCCAGAGCCTGGGGCGCCACCTGAAGGCCATGCTCGGTGTCACCGCCGGCGAGTTCCGCCGCCGCTTTCCCTTCGACGTGGCGCTCGAGCGTTACGTGGACCTCCTGATCACCCCGTACCGGGACACCCTGCGCGCGTTCTGCCCACTTAACGCGGGCCTGTGGGACCAAGGACTGAACGTGACTCGCGTGTCCCGGACGGGGTGATCAGTCCGCGGCGGCGCGTCTCACCGGGCCCTCCTGGGCAGGCTGGTCGCGGCTGAGCACCGAGAAGCGGGCGATGCTCGCGCGCAGCCGCTCGGCGAGCTGCGCCAGTTGTTGCGACGTCGCCGTCAGGTCGCCCATCGACGTGATCTCGGCCTGCGTCGCGGCCGCCGCCCCGTCGGCGCTCTGCGACGACGCGCTCGAGATCGCCGCCACCTGCTGGAGCGACTGCGCCAGCTGCGCCAGGCGCTGCGCCTGGCTGCGCGACACCTCCGCCGTCGCGTTCACCAGGTCGCCCACGAGCGCGATGCCCTGGTGCAGCTCCTGGAGGGCGCTGTCCGCTTCCGCGGCGACGGCCCCGATGTCGCGCACCTTCTCTTCCCCCGACTGCATCGCCCGCGCGGCCGCGTCGATGCCGGCGCGCAGCTCGGACACGAGCTCGGCCACCTCACGCGCCGACCTCCCCGCCTCCGCGGCGAGCGCCCGTACCTCGTCCGCCACGACGGCGAACCCTTCCCCATGCTCCTCGGCCCGCGCCGCCTCAATGGCGGCGTTGAGGGCGAGCAGATGTGTCTGGCGTGCGATCCGCGCGATGGTCTGCGCGAACACGCCGATCCGCTCCGACATCCCCGACAAGCCCGCCACCGTCGACGCCGTGGCGCGCACTTCCTCGCCCACCGTGCGGAGCGTCTGGCTGGCGCGCGCCACGCGCTCGCGGCCCCGCTCCGCCGCCGCCACCAGGCGCCCGGCATCCGTCTGCATCAGCTCCGCCCGCACGCGCAGCGCCTCCGCCTGGTCGGCGGCCTTGCCACTCTCGCCGCGCGCGCCCTCGGCCATGTCGCGCTGCTTGCCCAGGTCCCCCGCCAGCTGTTGGGCGGTGTGCGTTACGGTCTCCGATGTCGCGTGCAGCTCCTCGGCCGAGGCCGCGAGCTCCTCCGCGAACGCCGCTACCTCATCCGCTTCCCGCTGCACGGTGGAGATCGTGCCCCCGATCTCCTCGATCATCTTGTTGAAGCTCTTCTCCAGGAACCCGAGCTCGTCGGACTCCTGCGCCGCGGCGCGCACGGCGAGCAGGCCGCGCTCGGCTTCTCCCATGACGCTGCGCGTGCGGCGGATGCGCTGGATCAACGTGGCCGGGATCTCCTTCAGCGTCATGGCCACGACCATCAACGTGACGGTCTCGAGCACGGGCCCCGTGGCCAGCGCGGGATCGCCGCCGTACAGCGCATAGTGGGTCTGGACGGCGGCGAGGTACGCCAGCGCCGCGGTGAGGACGAGGAAGTTGCCGACGGTGTGCCCCTGGTCGAACGCGTAGGGCAGCACGGAGATGAGGAAGGCGACCACGAAGCCACCGTGCCCGAACCAGACGATCAGCACGGCGACGAGCGCGACGTCGAGCAGGGCGAGCGCGTAAATCAGCCACCAGCGGTACCAGCCGCGCTCGTTGATCATCCCGAGCAAGGCGTTGAGGATCAGGCCGCCGCCCGCCACCAGGACCATCGTGCCGGGCCGGGTCCGTACCGCTCCGACCGCCCATCCGATCAAGCCGAGGACCAGTCCGGTGCCCACGAGCCACCAGCGGCGGCGCAGGCTGCGCGCGATGGTCTCCAAATCCTTGAGGCGCTGCTCGAGACCCGTGGCGTCGTCCTTCCAGCCGCGAATCCTCGACGCCAGTGACGACCGGTCGGCCGCGCCGGCCTGGACGGTCACCTGGTCAGCTCCCTGCCGCATGATCGCGCACCTCGACCAGCATCATACACCCGGCCCCGCCCCGCACAAGGCGCCGGAAGCCCGTGTCTCGGGACGAGTCAGTGTGCGCCGTTATAAGACAGGAGCGGGGCGGGGCCGCACGCGATTCCAGGCTCGCCGGCGGCGGACGCGTCGGGGCATGAGTAATGCGCGACCCCCGACCGAGCAGCGTCGGGACGTCGGCTTCCTGCCCGCCCGCGGCCACGAGCACCACACCGGCGCCCGCAGTGGGAGGCCCGGGTTCGGCAGCCGTCCACTCCACGAGTGGGACGCCGAGGTCGCGCGCCAGGGCGGGCCAGAAGTCACTGAACGAGTCGCTAAGCCGGACGACGAGCAGCGTCACGGCCCCGGACGCGGTCATCGCAGACCCAGGTCGGTCGCAGTGACGAGCGCTTCCACAGCATGGCCGGCCCGCTCGAGCGTCGCCCGGCCGCCTTCCTCGCGGTCCACGACCGCGAGCACGCCGAGCACGCGACCCCCGGCCGCAGCCACGGCGCTGATCGCGTCCGCCGCCGACTGACCGGTGGTGATGACGTCCTCCACGACGACGACCGCGGCTCCCGACACGAAGCACCCCTCGATGCGCTGGCCGGTCCCGTGCGCTTTCGCTTCCTTTCGCACGGTGAACGCGTCGATGGGTCGGCCCCGCGCGTGGGCGGCGGCGGCGATGGCGTAGGCCACCGGATCGGCGCCGAGGGTGAGGCCGCCCACCAGGTCGGGGGCCCAGCCGCGGGCGGTCAGGCGCTCGAGCCCCAAGGCGCCGATGAGGGCGAGGCCTGCTCCCGACATGGTGGTGCGCCGGGCATCGATGTAGAAGCTGGAGCGGCGCCCGGAGGCGAGCGTGAAGTCACCGTGAGCCACCGACCGCTCCCGCAAGAGGTCGCGGAGGCGTCGCTGGAGCTCACCGGTCGGTCTCATGGGGAAGTTAGTAGTAGCATATACTACTACTATTCACGGCGCCGGACCACGCGTTTGAGCGCGTCGAACAAACCGCCTTTGGGTGGCGATCCCGCCGACCCCCCTGCGATCGCCGCGCTTACCTCGTCGGCGAACGCCGCCACGGTGGGCTGCCGCCGGGCGGGATCGCGCTCCAGGCCGCGCATCACCGCGGCCTCGAGGGCCGGTGCGAAGCGCAGCCCTGGCGCCGCCTGGTTCAATGGCATCGGGGGCTGTGTGAGCAGTTGCTGGAACAGCTCGCGCGGCGTGCGCCCCGCGTGGGGGTGCTGGCCGGTGAGCAGCCAGTACGTGATCGTCGCCAGGCTGTAGATGTCGGCGCGCCCGTCCACCAGCTCGCCCGACAAGGCTTCCGGCGCGACGTACTTGAGTGTGCCGACGAAGAACCCCGTGCGTGTGAGCCGCTCCTCGGGTGGCAGCTCAGCGTCCCGGGCGATGCCGAAGTCGAGCAGCTTCACGGCCTGCCGCGTGGCATCGTACACGATGTTCTCCGGCTTCAAGTCCCGATGGATGATCCCCGCCTGGTGCGCCGCCATCAGCGCCGCGGCCAGTTGCCGCACCACGCTCGCGACCAGGGGCGGAGCGAGCGGACCGGCGCGGTGTACGTACTCCGCCAGCGACTTGCCGTCGGCCCACTCGAGGGCGAGGTAGTAGAGGCCGTCCGCTTCCCCGTAGTCGTAGGTGCGGACTACGCCGGGGTGCTGCACGCGCGAGCCGTACCCCGCCTCCCGCAGGAAGCGTTTGACTACGGTGGGGTCGCTCGCGAGCCGCGACCGCAATACCTTGAACGCACAGGCACCGCGCTCGGGGTGCTCTGCGCGGTACACTTCGGCCGTGCCTCCCTCGCCGACGCGCTCGAGGAGGCGGTAGCCGGCGATGGTCCGACCGGCCAGGTTCTCGCTGGGCATGGGAACGCGCGAAACTAACGCCCGGATTTGAGGTTGAGCAAGTGAGACCAGCGGTGGTGGCATTCTTCCTGTGCGGCGCAGCGGCGTGCAGTTCCGCGCCGCGGCCGGGGACCGGCGCTCGCCCCGATCCCGGCGCGATCGGTCCGACATTGTTCGACGCAGGCACCGTATACGGATCCATGGGACTCCTGGTCGGCGGCCCCACGCTCCCGTTCGTCGCCACCCTGCGGTACTTCGCCGATGCCGCCCCCGACTCGACGCTGGCCATGTTCGCCCTGTCGCTCGCCAACCACGCGCTCACCTTTCAGCGCGACGGCAGTGGCTTCGCGGCCCAATACCATGTGGACGTGGCGTTCCGGGGCGACAGCGGCGTCACACGTCAGTTCGCGACCGACGAGACGGTGCGCGTGCGCACGCTGCAGGAGACGGTCCGGGCCGACGAAAGCGTGATCTACCAGCAGTTCATCGCCGTGCGCCCGGGCATCTACCACATCGACGTCACGGTCCGTGACCGCAACGCACCGACGGTGGCGCACGGCCAGCGCGCCGACACGGTGCCTCGCCTGGCAGGGCAGGGGATGACCGAGCCGCTGGCCGTGTATCAGGGTCCTGGGCGGACCCGGCTCGCCGACGTGCCCAAGCTGCTGGCGAATCCGCGCGGTGCGGTCTCTTACGGCGCCGACTCACTCCGCTTTTACGTCGAGGCGTACGGCCTGCCGCGCGGCGCGCGCCTCGCCGCGCACGCCCTGGATCAGGCGGGGCACGAGGTCTGGCACGATACGGTGGCGCTCAGCGGCACGGACTCCCTCGCCAGCGCGCTCGTGGTGTTGCGCTCGGGCGATCTACCCGTCGGTCAGGGGCGGTTCGAGGTGAGCACGGTCGGGGCGGCTGCGGCGGAGCGGGCAGCGGCGCGCTCCATGCCCTTGCTGGTCAGCTTCTCGGACCAGTGGGCTATCACGAACTACGACCAGATGATCAGCCTGCTGCGCTACTTCGAGCGACAGGACTGGGTGGACAAATTGCGCAAGGCCACGCCCGAGGAACGCCCCGCGCTGTGGCGCGAGTTCTATAAGGCGACCGACCCGGAGGGCGCGACGCCGGAGAACGAGGCGCTGGAGGGGTATTTCCGCCGGATCCAGTTCGCCAACCAGCGGTTCCGCGAGTCGGGCGACCCGGGCTGGCTCACCGACCGCGGCGAGGTGTACGTGACGCTGGGTGAGCCGGACGACGTGTTCGACTTCAGTTCGGACGTCTCGCGTGCCGGCGTGCGCGGCATCCGCTGGACCTACAACTCGCTGCGCCTGACGCTCTTCTTCCAGGATCAGAACGGCTTTGGCCGCTTCCGCCTGACACCCCTGTCGCGGGCCGAATTCCAGCGCGCCGCGGTGCAGGTGCGTCGCCGCCAGTGAGGCGGGCGGGGGTCCTCGTCCGGTGCGGCGCGGCCGTGGCCCTGCTCTCGGTGCCCCTCACCGCGGTGGCGCAGACCACTCCTGACCTCGCTACTCAACGCGCCGAGTCGCTGCGGCTCTCCGGCCGTCCGTGGCACGCCGCGGAGACGCTGCTCGCCGCAGCGGCGCGTGAGCCGCGCCTCAACGCCACCTTCATCGTCGAAGGGGCCAAAGCCGAGCTGCGCGCACGCCGCTACGACCGCGCGCGCAGCTTGTTGGTGGGACAGCCCTGGCTCGAGGACTACGCCGACGGCGAGGCGCTCGCCGTGCTCGCCGAGGCGGAAGCGCGGCTCGGGCTCGCCACGGCGGCCGGGCACTACGCGGCGGCGCGTGCGCGCGTCGCTGGCGTGCGGGCGGCGTTGCTCGCCGTCCGCGAAGGGCTGGCGTGGGAGACGGTGGGGGAGCGTGACTCGGCGGCGGCCGCGTACGCGGCCGCCCGCGCGGCGGGCCTGTCGTCGATCGATCCCTGGCTGCGGGTGCGGCAGGCGCGGGTCACGCGCGACACGGCGGTCGCCTTCCGGCTGCTGGCGGACCTGCCGCCGCCCGTGGCCCGGGAGGCGGGCGCCGCCCGGGCCCAGGCCCTGCTCGCGGCGGGTGATTCCGCTGCCGCGCTCGAGGCCCTCGCCCAGGCCGGTCGTTCGCTCGACTTCGCGCGCCTGGCCCGGGCCCTCGGCGACTCGAGTCGCGCGCGCGACGCCCTGTACGCGCTCATGGCCCGCGCGCCCGAGACGGACGACGCTGCGGCCGCGGTCGGCATCGCGCTCGCCGGGCTGACGCCCCGCACGCCTCCCGAGTATGTCGCGCTCGCCCGCGCGATGAAACCGCACGGCGCGGCCTCCGACGCCCGGCTCGAGGTCGAGCGCGCGATCCGCCTCGGTGATTCGAGCGCCGCCACACTGGTGCTCGCGGGCGAGCTGCTCGCGGGCGCGGGTCGCTACCGCGACGCGGAGCGGGCCTATCGCGCCGCCGCCCGCGACTCCGCGCTCGGCGCGCTCGCGATCTATCGCCGCGCACGCATCCTCGCGCGGCTCGGCGACGCCGGCGCGCCCGAGGCGTTGTCCGGCTTCGCGCAGTCGTTTCCCGCCGATACGGCAGCGCCCACGGCCCTCTACGTGCTGGGCGACATGCTGGCCGACCGGGGCGAGTGGGCCGGCGCGGCGCGCTGGTTCGACGAGCTGATCGCGCGCTATCCAGCGGACCTGCGCGCCTCGCTGGCTCGGTTCCGCCTCGCCGCGCAGGCGTTGCGCGACGGCCTGGGGGACAGCGCCAGCGCGTTGTACCGAGCCGAGGTGGCGGCGGGGGCTCCGCAGCGCATGAGCGCGCGCTTCTGGCTCGGCAAGCTCGCGCTCCTGTCGGGGGACAGCACGGGGGCGCGTGCGTCGTGGCTCGCGCTCGCGCGCGAGGATTCGATCGGCTATTACGGACTGCGGGCCCGGCGCGAGGTGAGCTTGCCGCCGCTCCGGTTCGCGGCGGCGCCGGCGCCCGCGCCCTCGGCCTCGATCGTCGCGGCGCTCGGCCGCGTCGACACGCTGCTGCTCGCTGGCCTCGACACGGCGGCCCAGGCCGAGGTGCGCACCATCCTCGCGCGGGCGCCGCAGCAGGACCTGGATGCGCTGCTCGCGTGGAGTGACGGGCTGGCGCGCCGCGGGTTCGGGCCGGCGGCCGTCCGGTTCGGCTGGCAGGCCGCGCTCAAAGCCCCGAACGACCCCCGCGTGCTGCGCGCCATCTTCCCGTGGCCGAACCGCCGGGCCGTCGAGGGTGAGGCGGCGGAGTTCGGCGTCGACCCGCTGCTGCTCGTCGCCATCGTGCGCCAGGAGAGCGTGTTCGATGCCGAGGCCCTTTCCCCCGCGGGCGCCCGGGGGCTCGCGCAGCTGCTCCCCGGCACGGCGGCGCTCACGGCGCGCGGGCTCGACGTGACGTTCTATCCGGAGTGGATCACCGTCCCCGACTTGAATCTCCACCTCGGCGCAGCGCACCTCCAGGAGCTGCTGCAACGCTTCCCCGGTCGCGTCGATGCGGCGGTGGCGGCATACAACGCGGGCACCGCGCCCGTGATCCGCTGGCTCGCGCGCCCCGGCGCCGACGACCCCGACCAGTTCATCGAAGCGATTCCGTATCAGGAGACGCGGGGCTACGTGCGCTCGGTGTTGCGCAACCGGGAGCTGTATCGCGCCCTGTACGCCAGTCCAACCAATTGACGGCGCGAGACTTAGCGACCCGGTCTGAGCGGTCGCCGGGTTGCTTGACAACGTTTCCGTGGCGCGTCATTTCATACGGGCCCGACATCGGTGCCGGGCCGGGCGCCACAGCGCCCCAAGGGATTGGATGACTCAGCAGGAGGCAGAACGAATGGCTAAGGGAAAGGTGAAGTGGTTCAATGATGCCAAGGGTTACGGCTTCATTGAACAGGAGGGCGGCGAGGACGTGTTCGTGCACTTCTCGGCCATCCAGATGGACGGCTTCAAGACGCTCGCTGAAGGGCAGGTGGTGGAGTTCGAGGTGAAGGCTGGCGACAAAGGGTTGCACGCGGCGAACGTCGTTCGCGCCTAGTCGGCCCCCACGCCATTCGGCGTCACCCCCGCCCGCGCGCTCGTCGGGCGGGGTTTTTGATTCTCCGGAGCCTCCCGGCCGCGTTATTCTTCGCCCCATGCCGACGCTCTATCTGGTCGACGGTTACGCACTCATCTACCGCGCCTTCTTCGCGATGATCGCGCGCCCGCTGACCACGCGCCGCGGCGAGAACACCTCGGCGGCGTGGGGCGTCACCAACTTTCTGTTGCGCCTGCTCGAGCGGCGGCGTCCCGATTATCTCGCGTGGGTGCACGACGTCGGGCAGTCGTTCCGGCACCGGACCTACCCCGAGTACAAGGCGACGCGGGAGAAGCTCGGCGCCGAGCTGCAGCAGGACTTCGACCGCTCGGTCGAGCGCATCGCGCAGATCCTCGACGCCTTCCGCGTGAGCGTGGTGGGGGTCGACGGCTTCGAGGCGGACGACGTGATCGGCACGCTCGCGACCACCGGGAGCGGCCGCGGCCTGCAGGTCGTGATCGTGTCCGGCGACAAAGACTTCTACCAGCTCATCGCGCCGGGCATCGCGCTCCTCAATCCCGGACGGGGTGGTCCGGCCGCCGTCGAGGAGCATTGGGTGGACCAGACGAACGCCGGGGAGCGGCTGGGCGTCCCGCCCGAGCGCGTGGTCGATTACCTCGCCCTCGTGGGAGACACTTCGGACAACGTCCCGGGGGTGAAGGGTGTCGGCGAAAAGACCGCCCTGGAGCTCCTCAAGACGTTCGGCGATCTCGACGCGATCCTCGCCGGCGCCGCGCGCATCTCCGGCAAACGGGCGCGCGAGGCGGTGCAGCAGCACGCGGAGCTCGCCCGCCTGTCGCGCGAGCTGGTGACGATCCGGCGCGACGTGCCGCTGCCGCTCGACCTCGAGGCACTGCGCGTGCGCCCTCCCGACGCCGCGCGGCTCACGGAGCTGTTCACGGAGCTCGAGTTTCGGACGCTCATCCCGAAGCTGGAAGTGCTCCGCGAGGTCGGGGCGGGGGCCGCGGCACCCTCCGCTCCGGCAGCCCAGCGGGCGCCCGCCGTCGCGGACGGTGCCGCGGCCCCCCCCGCGACGCTCACGGCCGCGCCCGCTGAGCCCACGATCGTAGACGATCCGGCGCAGATCGCCGCGGTCGTGGCGGAATGCCGCCGCGCGTCGCGCGTCGCGCTCGCCACGGCGACCACGTCGCTCGATCCGCTGCGCGGCGATCTCGTAGGGATGTCGCTGGCGGTGTCGCCGGGACGCTCGTGGTACCTTCCGTTCGCACATGTCGCCCCCGACGGCGAGCTGGCCGGGGGAGCGGCGCCGCGGAACCTGCCGCCGCTCGCGAGCGCGGAGCTCGCGCCCCTGCGCGAGCTGCTGACCGATCCGCGCGTGCCGAAAGCGGGGCACAACGTCAAGCACGACTGGCTGGTGCTGCGCCGGGCGGGCGTGGAGCTGGCGGGTGTCACCTTCGACTCGATGCTCGCGAGCTTCGTCCTCGATCCCGGGGGCCGCTCCCACGCCATCGACGACGTGGCCCGCGAGCGGCTGTCTCTCACGATGCGAACGTTCGCGGAGGTCGCGGGACGCGGCAGGTCGGAACGACCGTTCGCGGCGGTCCCGGTCGCGGACGCGGCGCGCTATTGCGCCACCGCCAGCGAGGTGGTGCTCCGGCTGCACGACGCGCTCCGGCCCGAGCTCGAGGATCACCAACTGCTGCGCCTGCTCGAGACCATCGAGCTGCCTCTCATCGCTGTGCTCGTCGACATGGAGTGGCACGGCGTGCGCATCGACCTCGATCGGCTGAGCGAGATTTCCCGGACCTTTGCCGCCGAGCTCGCCGCCCTCGAGCGGACCATCTATCAGGCGGCGGGCACCGACTTCAACATCAACTCCACGCCTCAGCTGCGGCACGTGTTGTTCGAAAAGCACCAACTCCCGGTCCTCAAAAAGACGAAGACGGGTCCGTCGACCGACTACGAGGTGCTGGAGCAGCTCGCCGCCATGGGACACGAAGTGCCCCGCTTGCTCATCGAGTACCGCGAGCTGTCGAAGCTCAAATCGACGTACGTGGACGCCCTCCCGGGGTTCATCAACCCGGCCACCGGGCGCATCCACACGAGCTTCAACCAGGCTGGAGCGGCGACGGGTCGGTTATCATCCTCCGATCCAAACCTCCAGAACATTCCGGTGCGCACGCCGCGCGGGGAAGCCATTCGCCGGGCCTTCGTCGCCAAGCCCGGAGCGGTGCTGCTGACGGCCGATTACTCGCAGATCGAGCTGCGTCTGCTGGCGCATCTCTCGGGCGATCCCGCGTTCGTCCAGGCCTTCACGCAGGGCGGGGACATCCACCGCCAGACCGCGGCCGTCATTTTCAACGTTGCCCAGGACAAGGTGACATCCGAGATGCGAGCCCGGGCCAAGACGATCAATTTTGCGACCATTTACGGGCAAGGCGCGTTCGCGCTCTCGCGTCAACTCGGCATCACCCAGGATGAAGCGAAACAGTTCATCGAGCAGTACTTCACGCGGTTCTCCGGCGTCCGCGCGTGGCTCGATCGCACCGTCGCTGAGGCTCGTGCGAAGGGGTATGTCGAGACACTGTTTGGAAGGCGGCGCTACATCCCGGAGCTCAAGGATCGCAACTACAACATCCGCGCGTTCGGCGAGCGCACGGCGACCAATTCTCCGCTGCAGGGGTCGGCGGCGGACCTGATTAAGATCGCGATGGTGCGCATTGCGGCCGCCCTCAAGGAGGGTGGTCTTGCGTCCCGCATGATCCTGCAAGTGCATGATGAGCTTGTACTTGAGGCGCCGGCCGGGGAGGCGTCAATCGCCACGGAGCTGGTAAAACGCCATATGGAGCGGGCTGCCGAGCTGCACGTGCCCCTCGTCGTAACTATCGGCGTCGGAACGAATTGGGTCGATGCCAAGGGATAAGCATGGCTCTTGCAGGAACGGTCGTCCGGGCACTATTCTGGGGCACCGGGTGGTGGTTAACCGCTCGGCGCCCCTTCGCGCCCGGAGGGTACGCAGGTGATGTCTCGACGCGGCTTTACCCTGATCGAACTGCTCATCGTGGTGGTGATCATCGGGCTCTTGGCGGCCATTGCCATCCCGAAGTTCTCCAACACGAAGGAGAAGGCGTACGTCGCCGCCATGAAGTCCGACCTCCGCAACCTGGCGACGGCGGAAGAGGCGTTTTTCTACGACAGCGCGAAGTACACGACGAGCTTCGCCCTGATGGGCAACTTTCTCTCATCGGCGGGCGTCGTGCTGAAGATAAACGAGGCCACGCCGGCGGGGTGGTCCGCCACCACGACCAGCCTCTACGCGCCGGGACGGCAATGCGCTCTGTTTTCAGGAGGCGCGACCCCGGTGGCGCCGGCGACGTCGGAGGGCCGCATCACCTGCCAGTAGCACCTCCCTATCGGGAGTTCACACGCCGCCGCGAGGGGATGTGCTTCGCCCTTGACGGCGGCGTGTGGCTTCACCGCCACACCATGCGGGGCGAGCGGATGGTCCATCTCGTGAGCGCCGACAAGGAGCGGTTGCTCGGGCTCGGTCGCGAGCTGGGGCTGCGGCCGGAGTGGCTGCAGTACAAGCCGCTCAAAGACCCGAGGACGGGGATCAGGGTACCCGCGTGGCATTGGGACGTGTGGGGGGAAAGACTGCGACGGCTCGTCTAGCCGTCCGCCGGCCGCTCGAGCTTCGGCGCGCGGACGCCGGGCCACCAATTCCAACGCCCCGCGATGTGCATGATCGCCGGGACCAGCACCATGCGGATCAGGGTGGCGTCGAGCAGCACCGCGGCCGCCAGGCCGAACCCGATCAGCTGCACGGCGAGCACCCGGGTGAACGCGAACGTCCCGAACACGAGGATCATGATCAGGGCCGCGCTCGTGATGGTGGAGGCGGTGGCGGACAGGCCTTCCATGGTGGCGTGGTCGTTGCGGCCGGTCTTGTCGAACACCTCTTTCACGCGCGTGAGCAGGAACACCTCGTAGTCCATCGACAGGCCGAACACGATGGCGAACACCAGCACCGGGACGACAGCCCAGATCGCCTCGGTGGGCCCCTCCAGTCCGAAGAACCGTCCGCCGTAGCCGTGCTGAAACACCAACACCGTGAGCCCGAAGGCGCCGCCGACCGAGAGCAGGTTCAAGAGGACGGCTTTCACGGGGACGAGCAGCGAGCGGAACGCCCAGAACAGCATGAAAGCGGTGATGCCGAGGACCAGGCCCACGGTCTTTGGGAACTGTCGCATCAGCTGGTGCTGCGTGTCGACGTTGGACGCCGCGAAGCCCGCGACCAGGATCTCCGCTCCGGCGAGCCCCCGGATGCTGTGCCCCACGATGCCCCGGACGCGCCGCACCACGTCCATCAGCCCCGTGAGTGAGACCGTGTCGGCTGGGATCACGTCCAGCAGGGTGACGCGATTGTCGGCGCTCAGGTACGCGTCGAAGAACTTTGGGTTCTTGGCCCGCACCTGGTCGGGATCGCTGTAGTAGATGGCGAGCTGCAACGTCGACATCGCGGCTTTGACGCTCGCCACGCCGCGTACTTCGCGCACGCGTGGATCCTTGCGGATCGAGTCGGTGAGGGCCTTGAGCCCGGGCAGACGGCGCGCGGAGAGGGCGGATTCACCCTCAGGCAGTTGCACCACGACGCGCACCGGCTGAATCACGCCGCTCGCGCCCATCTCGCGGAGGGCCTCGAGCCCCCGGGCCGACTCCGACTCGGGAGGGAACCAGTTGGTGGCGGGGAGGCCCAGTCGGATCTGCGTGAGTGGAAAGGTGAGCAGCGCGATCGCCGTGCCGCCCACGGCGACCGCGCGCCACGGACGGTGCCCCAGCCAGCGCGCCCAGCGCTCCCACCCCGTGGGCGCATGAAACCGCGCGAGCGGGCGCGCCAGCCACCGCGGGCGGTCGATCCCGCGTCCCAGCATGGCGAGCGCCGCCGGCAGGAATGTGGTCGCGAGCAGGACTGCCATGGCGACGACGAGCAGGCCCCCGATGCCCACCGACCGAGTGTCGGAGAGCGGCGTGGCCACGAGCGCCGCGAACCCGACGACCACCGTCAGACCGGACGTCACCACCGCCGAGCCGGCGGTTTCGACCGTCCGGATGGCGGCGTCGACCGGCGACAGCCCGCGGTTCAGCTCCTCGCGAAACCGCGTGACGATGAGCAGCGAGTAGTCGATCCCGACGCCCAGCCCGACCATGGTGGTGATGTTCAACACGAACACCGACATGGCGGTGTAGCGGGCGGCGATGGTGACGAGTCCCAGGGCGATCGTGATCGCCAGGACGCCCACGATAACCGGCAGCGCGGCCGCCACGAGCGCCCCGAACGCGATGATCAATACCAGGAGCGTGAGCGGCAGCGCGCGCTGCTCGCCCCGCTCCGTGTCTTCAGTGCTGACGGTGCGCACGTCGTGATCCAGGGCGGGGAACCCCGTCACCATTACGGCGAAGTCCTCGGCGCCGGGCACGCGTGCCAGCGCGTCGCTGATCGTGGCGCGCAGGTCGGGGACATAGCTGCTGCTCAGGTCGCGACTCGACTGCGGGGTGAGCGCCGCGATCAGGAACGTGGTGCGTCGGTCCTGGCTCACGAAACTCGACTCGCCGATGGAGCGGACGGAGATCACCTGGCTCACGTAGCTGCGGCGCTCGACCGCTGCCGTGAGAGTGTCGAGCACCGCCTCGAACCGCGGGTTCGTCCAGCGGACGGGACCGTGCACGACGATCCCGACATAGTCGGCGAACGGTGTCCGAAACGCCTGCTTGAGCAGCTCGGTGGCGCGGCTCGCCTCGGTCGCCTCGCTCGTGCCGCCGCGGAGGGCGAGGACCTGCTGGACACGGCACGCCCGCGGCGCGAACAGCACAAACAGAGCCGCCCACGCCGCGAGCACCCATCCGCGCCGGCGGATGATGGGCGCCGCGGGTAACGTGATCACTTACCGGCCAAGCATAAGCAGGCCACAATCATAGAGACGCCGTCCAGCCAAAGCTAGCGGCGCGACACCGGCCGCTCGCATATTGCGCACATGATCGTCGAGCGTCGCATGTCCATTCTCGTCTCCGCCGTGGTGGCGTTCGTGTTGCTGACCGCGCTCTGGAATGCCTTCGTGCGGCCGGCCCATCCCGTGCGTGCCGGTCCCGCGTCCGCCGCTCCCGTGACCGTCGATAGCATCAGGGCGCCGGATAGCGCGGTCCGCGCGACCTCGCCCGCCCCCGCCTCCGCCCCCGCCCCCGCCCCCGCTCCCACCTCCGCCCCCGCGGCCGCACCCCCGCCCCCGCTCGCCACGGGAAGCGACGCCGCGGGGCCGAGCTACATGGTGCTGCTCGCACGCTCCGAGATTCGTCGTCGCATCCGGGCCAGCGCCGGCCTCACGTACTTGAACGACGTCGTGGCCGCCAGCTCGGACTCGGGGTTGCATCGGTGGGACAACCGTGTGGCGCGCCCGGTGCGAGTGTATCTGACCGCGGCTACGGTCGCGAACTTCCACCCCGCGTTCCTCGATGCGGTCCGCAGCGCCTTCCAGGCCTGGGAGCAGGCGGGCGTGCCCGTCCGCTTCGCGCTCGACGCCGACTCGGCTTCCGCCGAGGTGCGGTTTCTGTGGCGCATCCAATTCGAAGGTGAGCGGACCGGGCAGACCGACCTCGAATGGGACGCGGACGGACGGCTGACGAGCGGCGTCGTCACGCTCGCGACCTTCGATCCCAAAGGGCAGCCACTCACCCCGGACGACCTGCGGGTGATGGCGATGCACGAGATCGGACACCTGATCGGTCTCGATCATTCCCACGATCCCGGCGACCTCTTGTACGCCGCGCCCAAGGTGCGGGAGCTGTCGCCGCGCGACATCGCCACGGCGCTGCTCCTGTACCAGCTGGCGCCCGGTACGCTGCGCGCCGGCGGCTGACCCCGCGCTCATGGGGCTATATTGATGAAAGGAGGGCAGGGGGCAGGTCTATGACGCAGCGCGGCATCGTCTCGTTGCTCACCCACGCAGCGCCCGACGGAGGGGCCGCCACCCTCTCCCAGGCCCTGGACGCCAGGGTGCGCGAGGGCGAGCTCGTCGAGCGGCTGCCCGAGGGCGCGGTGCGCTGCTTCGCCTGCGGGCATCGCTGTCTCGTCAAACCGGGCCGGCGCGGCATCTGCAAGGTGCGCTTCAACAAGGACGGAACCTTGTACGCGCCCACCGGATACGTGGCGGCGCTGCAATGCGATCCCACCGAGAAGAAGCCCTTCTTCCACGCCCTCCCTGGCTCGGACACGCTCACGTTCGGAATGCTGGGGTGCGACTTTCACTGCGGCTACTGCCAGAACTGGCTCACCAGCCAGGCGCTGCGCGACGCCGCCGCGGGAGTGCTCCCGACGGACGTGACACCCGACGGCCTGGTGCGGCTGGCGCTGCGCCACGGGGCCCGGCTGGTCGGCTCGTCATACAACGAGCCCCTCATCACCGCCGAATGGGCCGTGGACGTGTTCCGAGTAGCCAAAGCCAGTGGTCTCAAGACGGCGTTCATCTCGAACGGCAACGCCACCCCCGAAGTGCTCGACTACATCCGTCCTTGGACCGACTGTTACAAGATCGACTTCAAGGCGATGGACGATCGGCGCTACCGCGAGCTCGGCGGGGTGCTCCAGCACGTGCTGGACGCGATCCGAATGGTGTACGAGCGCGGCTTCTGGCTCGAGCTGGTGACGCTCGTCGTGCCCGGCTTCAACGACGACGGCGCGCAGCTCAGGCGCGCCGCCGACTACATCGCCTCGGTGAGCCCCGAGATCCCCTGGCACGTCACCGCGTTCCACAAGGACTACCGCATGACCGACCCGGACAACACCACGCCGGAGATGCTCGTCCGGGCGTGCGAGATCGGGGCGGAGGCGGGCCTCAAGTTCGTGTACGCCGGGAACGTCCCGGGCAGGGTGGGTCGCTGGGAGAACACGTGGTGTCCCGATTGCGGCGATCTGCTCGTCGAGCGCACCGGGTACGTGATCACGCGGCAGCGGGTCGGCGCTGACGGCCGCTGCCCCGCCTGCGGGCGCCGGATTCCGGGAGTCTGGTGCTAGGACTGGTCCTCTTGTTGCAAGCGGCGTCGGCGGCAACCCCCGGGCATGGCCCCGTGGGTGGCGCGCCTGTGCGGGCTGCGTTCGACGCTGCGACCTTCGATCCCCTGGTGCAGGACGGCATCCGACAGGGGGCCTACGCCGGCGCCGCGCTGGTCGTGGGGAGGCGCGACACGGTGCTGTTCGCCAAGGGGTACGGGCATCTCACCTGGTCGGCGGCGAGTCGTGCCGTCGATCCCGAGAGTACGCTGTACGACCTGGCGTCGCTCACCAAGGTGATCGCGACCACCCCGGCCCTGATGCTCCTCGTCGAGCGCGGGCGCGTGCGCCTCGATGCGCCGGTCGCGACCTATCTCCCGGAGCTGCAGGGGACCCCGACGGCGGGCGTCACCGTGCGCCAGCTGCTCACCCACACCTCCGGCCTGCGGGCGGACATCCCGGACGCCCAGCTCAAGGCGCTCCGTGACAGCGCGGCCGTGATGCGACGGGTTCTCTCCGAAGCACCTCGGGTCGCGCCCGGCACGCGCGTCATCTACAGTGACTTGAACGCGATCCTGCTGGGGGCCCTGGTGCAGCGCGTGACGGGAGAGCCACTGGACGGCTTCGTCGCGCGCGAGTTGTTCGCGCCGCTGGGCCTCCGCGCCACGATGTTCCGCCCGCCGGTCCGGCTGCGGCCCTGGATCGCCCCGACCGGTGTGTGGCGCGGGCATCCGGTGTCGGGCGTGGTGAACGACGGCAGCGCGTTCAGACTGCGTGGCGTTTCGGGCAATGCGGGACTGTTCGCCCCGGCGACGGACGTGGCGCGCTTCGCCCAGTTCATGCTGCGCGAGGGCGCCCTGCCGGACGGGCGGCGGCTGCTCAAGCAGGAAACCGTCCGGCTGTTCACCACGAAAGCCGCCGACTTCGGGCACGGCAGCGAGGCGCGGGCCCTCGGGTGGCAGGCGCTCCCCACCGGGGAGAGCGTCTCGAGCGCGGGAGCCCGGTTCGGACCACACAGCTATGGGCATACCGGGTGGACGGGCACGTCCCTGTGGATCGATCCGGACCGCGACCTGTTCGTGGTCCTGCTCAGCAACCGTGCCTACGCGCCGCGCGCCCGCCGCCCGTTCACCATTCTCAAGGGAGTACGTGGGCACGTCGCCGACGCCGCCGCGCGAGCCTCAGATGCGCCCTGACCGGGCCACCCTGATTTACGATGGCGACTGCGGCTTCTGCCTGCAGGCGGTCGACCTGGTGCGGCGGTGGGACCGGGAACAGCGCGTCGCGCTGGTCTCGTTCCAGGATCAGGCCCGCGTGGCGGCGTTCGGGATTCCGCTTCCCGCGCTGGCGGCGGCGATGCACCTCGTGCTCCCTCCCCCGGACGGCCGGGTGTTCGCGGGCGCGGACGCGGCGCCGGAGCTGCTCAAGCTGCTGCCGCACGGTCGCTGGCTGGCGTGGCCGTTTCGGTTGCCGGGCGTGCTGCCGATCGCCCGGCGGCTGTACGCGTGGATCGCGCGCCGCCGCCGCTGCCTGGTGCGCGGCTACGCGGCCCGCTAGGTTCGGCAAGAGGAGATGGAAGGAGCAGAGGAATGACGGTACGGGCGGAACTCACGGAAGAGGTGGTGCGACAGGCGCTTCGCCAGGTGAAGGATCCCGAGCTCGACATGAACATCATCGACCTCGGCCTGGTGTACGACGTCGAGGTCGCCGGCGGCGACGTGCGCGTCAACATGACCCTCACCTCGCCCGGCTGCCCCGCCGGTCCGATGATCACGAACGACGCCTACCGCGTGCTCCGTGGACTCGAGGGCGTCACGGACGTGGACATCGAGATCGTGTGGGAGCCGTACTGGACGCCCGAGCGGATGGATCCCAAAGTGCGGGCGCTGATGGGCCTCTAGGCGAGCGCCGCCAGCAGTGCGTCTCCCAACGCCTCGATCTGCCAGCGCCGGAGCTCCCCGATTCGGGCGAGCCCGGCGCGGTCGTTTGGGACGGGCTGGGCGCGTGCGACGGCCTCGAGGGTCGAGCGGCCGCACAGCACGCCCGGCTCGAGGCCGAGCTCCTGGGCGACGCGATTGCGGGCGACCTTGAGACGCTCGACGCGCGCCTCGACGCTCGCGTCGCGCGGGAGTCGGGGGGTGCGCTCCACGCGTGGCAGATCCGCGTCGTCGAACGCGAGCGCCCGGCGCACGCCGTCGAGCAGCGCGGCGCCATGGCGCGCCGCGAGCGCGGCGGGGACCTGGCCGAGGCCCTGCAGCTCGGCGATGGATCGCGGCAGGGCGCGGGCCACCGCGACGAGCGCGTCGTTCCCAATGACGCGAAACGTCGCCCGGTCCTGCTCGGCGGCCACCGCCTCGCGCCAGCGATACAGCTCCCGTAACGCCGCCAGCTGACGCGGCGGCAGCGCTTTCGCCCCCTTGATGCGGAGAAACGCGTCCGCACCGCCTCCATCCGGCGGCCCGGTCCAGCGCAGGTCCTCGAGCCGCGTGAACTCCTCTTCGGCCCAGGAGAGCCGCTCGAGCCCCGCGAGACGGGAGCGCAACGCCTCACGCAGCACCGGGAGATGTTGCGTGTCGGCGGCCGCGTAGGCGAGCATGGCGGGCGGCAACGGCCGGCGCGACCAGTCGGCCTTCTGATGCTCCTTGGCCAGCTTCACCCCCACGTACTTTTCCAGCAGCGCCGCGAGCCCCACGGCCGGCTCGCCCGCGAGCTGAGCGGCGATACGTGTGTCGAACAGCCGGCGTGCCCGGAAGCCATAGTCCCGGTCCAGGATCCGCAGGTCGTAGTCGGCGTCGTGGAAGATCTTCTCGACCTGCGGGTCGGCGAGCAGGCCGCCGACGGGAGAGAGGTCGGGGATCGCCAGGGGGTCGATGATCGCCGTCAGCGACGGGCTCGCCAGCTGGATCAGGAAGATACGGTCGTGGTAGCGATGGAAGCTCGCCGCCTCGGTGTCGGCGGCGACCAGGGGCTCTCGCCGCAGCGCCGCCACCGCGTCGGCGAGCGCCGCCGGCGTGCGGATGTAGCTCACTCTTGCTTGCTGAGCGCGTCCAGGCCCGCCGCGATCTCTTCCAGTGCCTTGGCCAGCGTCTTGTAGAATTCGGCGTCGGGCGGCTGGGAGGGGGGCGGGCCACCGAGCGGGTCGCCCGCGTACTTGCGAGCGGCGCGGGCGGCGTGGCGGATGTAGTCGGTGGCAACCTGCATCGGCATCCTCGAGATCGGGGTTCAGGTGTCTGATCCGGCGCTGCTGAGTGACAAGATACGCGCGGCGCTCGCGCCGTGTCGCCTGGGCGCGTGGCCCACGCCGCTCGAGCCGGCGCCGGCGCTCGCCGGCGCGCTCGGCGTGGCCGCGCTCAGCCTCAAGCGCGAAGACCGGGCCGCGACTCGGGGCGGCGGCAACAAAGTGCGCGGGCTCGAGTTCCTGCTGGCGGGCGTCCCCTCGGGAATCGTGTTCGTCACGGCGGGCGGCACGGGGTCGACGCACTGCCTCTGCACGGCGGTCCACGCGGCGGCCCTGGGACACCGCACCGTGCTCGCGCAATTCCGCCAACCCGACACCGTCGAGAGCCGCGCCGTCGCGGCGGCGTGCGAGCGTCGGGCCGCGCTGATCGTGCGCGCGCGCGGTCCGGCGACCCTGCCACTCGCCGTGCTGGCCGCCTGGCGTCGCGCGGGCGCGCTCGGGGAGCGGTGCTGGATCCCGGGCGGTGGGGCTCACCCGCGAGCGGTGGCGGGGCACGTGCTCGCGGGGCTGGAGCTCGCCACGCAGGTCGCCGACCCTCCCGACACGATCGTCCTCCCCCTGGGCACAGGCGGTACCGCCGCCGGAGTGTCTTTGGCGGTCGCCGCGCTCGGCTGGCCCACGAGGGTCGTCGCCGTCCGCGTAGCGCCCAGGTTCGTCGCCAACCGCTGGCGAACGATGTCGCTGGCGCGTCGGGCGGTACGCCTGCTCGCACGGCATGCCATCCGTGTCCCGTTTCTCGTTTCCCGTTTCCCGCTGGTGGTGGTGGATGGGTTGGGGAAGGGCTACGGCCACCCGACGCCGCAAGGCGAGGCGGCGCGCCGCCTCGCGTCGGAGCACGGTCTCAGGCTCGATCCCACCTACGGAGCCAAGGCGTTCGCCCTTCTCTTACAACGTGCAACGTACGGCGTGCAACGCGTCGTATTCTGGCATACGTTTGCGGTCCCGTGACTCCGTTCGCGACCGTCGAGCTGACCGTTTATCCGTATGAATGCGACGCGTTCGGCCATCTGAATCAGGCCGCGCTGCTGACGCTGCTCGAGCGGGCCCGGTGGGATGCGCTGGCGCGCGGACCAGGGATGGATCTGTTCGAGCGTAACGGCGTCTGGCCGGCCGTGCGCAAGGCGGTGGTCGAATACAAGGCCGCGGTGCTGTCGCGCGACGTGCTGCGCATCGAGACGCTGCTGACGAACCGCGGCACGACCAGTATCACGCTGCGGCACGCCGTCCGGCGCCCGGCGGACGACGTCCTCGTGGCGGAAGCGGAGATCGTGTTCGTCTGCATCGACCGCGTCGGACGCGCCACCCCGATCCCGGAGGAGATCGTCCGGTTTCTCGGGCCCCGTCCCACCGGCGGCCATGCACCGATCAGGGTGCCGGCGGGCGACGTGGAGCTGGGCGTCGAGGTGAGGGGCGAGGGGATGCCCGTGCTGTTCGTGCACGGGTTTCCGTTCGACCGCACGGTCTGGCGTCACCAGCTCGCCACGCTGTCGCGCGTGAAGCGGATCGCGCCCGATCTGCGGGGCGTGGGTGCGTCGGGCGCTCCCGCGAGCGACGGCTATACGCTGGCGCGCTACGCGGACGATGTCGTGGCCGTGCTCGACGCGCTCGGCATCCGCGCGGCGGTGCTGTGCGGCCTGTCGATGGGCGGGTACGTCATCTTCGAGCTGCTGCGGCGTCACGCTGAGCGCGTGCGGGCGATCATCCTTGCGGACACGAAGGCGGAGCCGGACTCCGCGGAAGGGAAGCGCGGCCGGGACGAGCTCGCTGCGCTGGCCGAGCGTCAGGGGCAGGACGCGCTGATCGATCGGTTGCTGCCGCGCTTGCTGGCGCCGGCGACGCTCGGCACGCAACCCGACGTCGTGGCACAGGTGCGGGAGATGGCGCGTCGTTGGACGGTGCCCGGGCTCGTGGGCGCCCTACGCACGCTGCGCGACCGGCCCGATTCGACCGCAACCCTCCGTGCGGTGCGCGTCCCGACGCTGATCGTGGTCGGCGAGGACGACGAGGTGTCGCCCCCGGCGGCGGCGCAGACTATGGCGGCCCTCATCCCCGGCGCCCAATGTCACGTGATTCCTGCAGCGGGCCACCTCGCGCCGCTCGAGCAGCCACTCGCCACCGGCCGCCTGCTGGCCGATTTCTTGAGCGGCCTGCCCTGAAACCAGAACCCCGGGCGGTCACGCCCGGGGCTCGGTCTCATGATCCCTTGCGCTGCGGTTTACCGGGCGGCGTGGCGTCCTGGAACACATCCCGGTTCTTGGCGATGTAGGACTTCCACTGCGGCGGCGTATCTTCTTCGGGGAAAATCGCCGTGACGGGGCACTCCGGCTCGCAGGCGCCGCAGTCGATGCACTCGTCTGGGTGGATGTAGAGCATGTCTTCACCCTCGTAGATGCAGTCCACCGGACACACATCCACGCACGAGCGGTCTTTTACGTTGATGCACGGCTCTGCGATGATATACGTCATCCCGGCGCTCCAATGGATTCACGACCGAACGGCAAACATTGTCGAGTGGGGCCCACTCGAGTCAAGTCCCGCGCGCGCATTCGGTTGGCTATCGGGCGCCGGCTGCGACGACGGCGCTCCAGCTCACGAGCGACAGAAGGACCACCAGCAGGCCGTACTGCACGAGGATAGTCGGATCGGGTTGATCCGCGCCTTCCGTGAAACCGGCGCTCGCGGCGGCGGCGAGGCCGAGCAGGACCAGCAGCCCCTCGCCGGTGACGAGCCACATCGCGCCGATCATCGCGGCGGCGATCCAGCGCTGGCCCCTGGTGAGCGCGCGGAATCCCCGGCCGCCGTCGAGCTGCCACACCGGAAGCAGGTTGAACAGGTTCACCCAGGCTCCGAAATGGGCGATGGCGCCCCAGATGCCGCTCCCCGTCGCGCGGTACACCGCGTACGCCACCACGGCGGCACCGAGGCCCCAGATCGGGCCCGCCAGGCCGACGCGCGCGTCCTCGCGCCGGTCGGCCGGGTACTGTTTCAATCGCACGACGGCGCCCACACCCGGAATGAACATCGGCGCCGTGGCCTTGATGCCGTAGCGCTGCAACGCCTGGACGTGGCCCATCTCGTGCACGTAGATGGAGAGCACCACCCCCAGCGCGAACTTCCATCCCCAGATGGTCCAATACACGCCGGCCGACAGCACCATCGTGAAGAACGTGCTCGCCTTGGTGAGCCCGAGCAGGAGCAGCTTGGCTTTCGTGAGGAGGAAGATGAGGGCGAACTTGAACTTGACGAGCAACGCGCCCAGCGCGCCCAGCCCGGCGGCACCCTTGCCGAGCCGCGACGTCTGGCGTGCGGCCTGCGGCTCCCGATCGAGGGCGCGACTCAGCTCGAGGACGCGTGCGGACACCACTTGATGCTGAGTCGAGTCGCGCGGCAGGAGGTCGAGCGCTTCGCGCCAGGCGGCGAGCGCCGCGCTCGAGTCGCCGGCCTGGGTGGCCTGCTCCGCCGCGGCGGCCAGGCGCTTGAGCTCGTCCGCATGCACGAGGCGCTGGCACGACGGGCACGCGAGCAGTGCCGGCGCCACGTCCGTACCGCATTGGGGGCAGGGCGACGCGGCCCGCCCCCGCAGAGCGTCCGTCACGGAGGAACCGTCAGCTGGGGACGGCTCGCGCAGCCTGATAGGGTCCCGTCACCCGGAGCGCCACGCCGCGGTTCAGCTTCCAGGCCTCGTACAACGCGAACCCCGCAATGAGCAGATGCAGCGGGCTCGAGAAACCGATTATGACCGGCCCGGCGTATGCGAGCCTGAGGAGCACGATAACGCCGAAGAGCAGGGCCAGGGGGCCGGGGCGCTGGTGGCCGGTGGTCGCTGCGGCGTTGACGGCAGCCGGGGCCGTGGCGACCGAGGGCGCCACGCCGACGGAGTCCGTCGCCACCACCGCGCTGTACGTGAGGAACATCGCCAGCACCTGGTAGCGCCAGCCACCACGGCCGCTCGAGCCTCTGCGGACGGCCGCCCCTACGAGCAGGCCCACCACCACCGCGATGAGGCCGAACTCGTAGCCCGTCAGAGCTTCGACGCCGAAGTACACGCCGGCACCGAGCGCCGCGGCCGCGGCGCCCAATCCCAGCGCCTTGGCGAAACGCAGGGCGGGGGAGCCGCGATTCCACGCCGCCATGATCTGGCCACGACAACCGAGGCAGGCGACCTTGCCGCTGATCTCGTAATAGGATCCGGCAATCGGCTGCTGGCAGAACGAGCACGCTGTTCCGGGAGTCTGGCCCGCGCGCTCGGCGCGATCGAACTGCAGGCTCCGGTCGGCGGGAGTTCCAGCGGCAGGGTCGGTCACGGGGTGCCTCCTCGGAACGGGGTTGGCCGGGCCCCAATCTTTGGGAGGCGAGCCTCGTGACGCAAACAGAAACGCGCTCTGAGGCTGGCAACGATACTCACGGGTATCTCAACAACCTGTTTTCCGTGTCCGTTTGCCGGAATCGATTCTTATCGGTATCATTGATTCCCATGGGTATCGTGCGCCAGCGGCGTAAGGCGGAAACCCGCGCCCTGCTGCTGCAGGCCGGTCTCAGCGTGTTCGCCGAGCGCGGCGTCGAGCTCGCCACGCTCGACGAAGTCGCCCAGGCGGCTGGGTTCACCAAAGGGGCCATTTACCGGCAGTTTCCCTCGAAAGGCGGGTTTCTGCTCGCGTTGTTCGAGCAGTACGCCGCGGTCGCGCGCGCCGGCGCCGCAGCGCGCCAGGCGCCGTGGTTTATTCCCCTCACGATCCAGTTTGCGGCCCAGGCGATGCGAGACCCGCTGCTGCGCCGTCGGTTCGCGGTGGTGTTGGCCGAGGCGCGCGACGGCGGGTCGCCGGACGGCCAACTCCTCAAGGCGCTCGGGCGTGTGCTGCCGGCAGCGCACGCTTCCATCTCATGACGGTGATCCTGGCCGCGGCGGCCATCCTGGCGGTCGGGTACGTTCTGGCGTCGGCCGGGCTGCGTCGCATCCGCGCGGGCCCGTTGCGGCTGCCGAGCGACCCGATCCCCGACCGGTGGCGTGGCATCGTCGACGAGAGCGTTCCGCTCGCTCGGAGCCTGAGTTCCGCAGAGCGAGAGCGGCTGCTGCGTCTGGTGCAGCTGTTTCTCTCCGACAAACATTTCGAAGGATGCGGCGGTCTCACCGTGACCGAGGAGATGAAAGTCACAATCGCCGCGGAGGCTTGCCTCCTGCTGCTCCACCTCGAGGGTCCGTGCTATCCCGGCCTTCGCACCGTGCTCGTGTATCCACACGGCTTCGTCCCCAAGTTCGCGCACACGCCCCGCAGTGGCGAGATTCCCCCCGCAGCTGGTCCGTTGATCGGGGAATCCTGGCGCGACGGCGTGGTGGTGATCTCCTGGGACGACGCGGTCCGCGGCGCGCACGATGCGTTCGACGGTTCCAACGTCGTGCTCCACGAGTTCGCGCACCAGCTCGATTCCGAAGATGGCTTTGGCGACGGAGAGCCGGTTTTACCGGGGAGTGCTGTGCGGACGTGGGGTCGCGTGCTGTCCGAGGAGTACCAGCGATTACGGGCGGACGTCGCCGCCGATCGGGACTCCGTGCTCGACGGGTACGGCGCGACGAACAAGGCGGAGTTCTTCGCGGTGGCGACCGAGACGTTCTTCGAAAAGCCGCTGCAGCTCGAGCGGGATCATCCCGAGCTGTATGCCCAGCTCAAGCGGTTCTACGGCCAAGACCCCGCGCGGCGGACGCCGCCGCCCCCCGCCACGCCGTGACGCGCTCCCCGGGTCGTCTAATCGACGTGAGCCACACGATCGAGCACGGCATGGTCACCTACCCCGGGCTGCCGGCGCCCGTGATCGGCGACTGGCTGTCGCGGGCCGCGTCCCACACGCGCTACGCCAGCGGCACGACCTTTCAGATCGGGAAGATCGAGCTCGTGGCCAACACTGGGACCTACATCGACGCGCCGTTCCATCGCTATGAGCAGGCGAAGGACATCGCCGACTTCCCGCTCGAGGCGGTCGCCAACCTGGAGGGCCTGGTGGTCCGCGCCACTGAACGCGACGGTCGGGCGCTCGACGTGGGCGTGTTCCGCGGGAGGGACGTGAAGGGCAAGGCCGTGCTCGTACACACCGACTGGGACCTTCACTGGCGCACCGAGCCGTACGGGACGGGACATCCGTTCCTGACCCGCGCGGCGGCGGAGCATCTTGTCGCGGCGGGCGCGGCGCTCGTCGGCATCGACTCGCTCAACATCGACGACGCGAGCGATGGCACGCGGCCCGCTCACACGCTGCTGCTCGGCGCCGGCATCCCGATCGTGGAGCACCTGTGCGGCTTGCGGGAGCTGCCCGACGCCGGATTTCGGTTTTTCGCCGTGCCCCTGAAGGTGCGGGGGATGGGGAGTTTTCCGGTGCGGGCGTTCGCGCTGTTGCCGTAACGCAACGATTCGCACGCCAGAGATCCGGCCTTGAAGGGGTGTTGCGTCCGCGCACGACTCTTGCGCCCGAACTGGATACCGTGACTCGCGCCGTCAAATCACTTGTCGCTCTCGTGGGTGCCGTCGCAAGCCTCTCCTGCGGCGAGTCCCCCTTCGAGCCCCGCGGACTGGGGGAGCGTGTCCCGGTCGGTACCGTCATCGAGCAGGAAGTGACCGGCGACTCGGCTCGCCGGTACTCGTTCGCGGCGCAAGCGAACGGCGTGTACGCCGTGTTTCTCGAAGCCCTGCAGGGAACCGTCTCCCTGGTCGTGGTCGATTCCATACACCACGCGCCGGTCGCGAGCGTCAGTGCGAGTCAAGGTGGCCCGGGGCTCGAGGACAACCCGACGGACAACTTCGGGACGCCGACGGGAGCGGTCTATCAGCTGAGGGTAAGCACGTTCCCGGCGGGCGCCAGCGCGCGCTTCCGCTTCATGGTTTACGCGATCAACACCGCGCCGGAAAACGTGCCGGCCCGGTTCGCGATCGGCGACACCGTGAGCGGCGAAACGATCGATCCGATCGTCGACGGGGACCGATTCTTTGCTTACGGAGCGGCCGGGCAGGAGGTCGTGCTCGTCATGGAAACGTTGGGTCCGCCGGGGTCCGGTTCGGTGAGTCTCACCGTCGTGGATACGGTGGCGCCCACGTTACTCGGCTACGTTTTCGGCGATGCCGGAAAGCCGACCTTGACCACGGGCCGCTTGCGTCTCCCCCGGTCACAGGACTACCTGTTTTCCGCCTGGTCGGTCACCAGCAATGTGTACCCGCGTTACCGGGGCCCCTACCGCTTCTGGTCCTATCTGGTCAACCGGGCGCCGGAGCACCGGGCCGCGGCGATCCCGCTCGGTACTGAGGTACGCGGTGAGACGATCGATCGTGCGGGCGATGTGGACGAGTTCACGTTCTCCGCGGCGGCCGGGGCTGAATACAACGCCTTCGTGCAAGCGCCGCGAGCGGTGCAGCTCGACGTTGTCGGGCCCTCGGGCCAGGTCTTGGCCACGACCACGAGCAGCGATGCGGACACGGGCCTCTTCACCCACGCGACCGGCCGATTCCAGGTACCAGCCGCCGGTACCTACATCGTGCGCGTGGCCGGCACCGCTCCCTCGCAGATTGCCGACACGGGCGCGTATCGGTTTTTCCTTTACCCGATCGACCGCCGTCCGGAGCACGTAAGCGCCGTCATCACCCCGGGCGACACCATTTCCGGGGAAGGGATCGACGTCCCTGGAGACGTCGACGAGTTCGTCTTCTTCGGCACGGCGGGCGAGGAGTTCAATGCGTTCCTCCAGGCCCGGAGCGGGTCGCCGGACACGTACTTGCAGCTCGATGTCGTGGACAGCGCGGGCACCCGGCTCGGCGGTGTCAGCAGCAGCGGGACCGACACGAGCCTGCTGCGTCAGGTCACCGGCCGTTTCGCGCTGCCGACGACCGGGACGTACCGGCTCCGCGTGTCGGGGACGGTCGATCGCACCGACCGGGATCGAGGGCCGTATCGGGTGCTGCTGTACAAGGTGAATCGCCGGCCTGAGACGGCTCCCGACACCATCGCACTCGGCGACAGTGTGTCACGAGAATCAATCGACATGCCGGGCGATGTAGACGAATGGCGATTCACCGTGCGGGACTCCATTGGCGTGAATCTGGTCGCGCAGCGCGGCCCAGATGGTCCCGAGGGCGTCCTGATGGCGCAACTGCTCGACGCGACCGGGCGCACGCTGGCGTCGACGTATTCGTTCGGACCCGGGTTCGGCGTCGCTGGCGCCGATGAGACGGGGCGCCTGGCGCTTGCCCCTGGCATCTATACCGTGCGGGTCGACGGATCGTCCCTCCTCAGGGGCGCGTACGGGCTCTGGCTCTACGCTTTCAAGTTCGGCCCAGAATCGGTCCGTGACACGTTCGCCATCGGTGACACAGTGGCCGGAGAGTCGATCGATCCTTTGGGTGACGTTGATGTCTTCCGGTTTTACGCGACCCGAGGGCAGCACGTGAACATCGCCTTCCAGGCTCTCGGCGGGCCCCTGGCGGCGAACCTGTCGAGCCCGGTAGCCCCGGGGGAGCCGGGCTGGCGAGGCACCGTCGCGAGTCCCGGCGCAGCGTCGAGCTTGCACGACCACCAGTCCATGCGGGTGGACTTAACGGAGACAGGCTGGTACGCGCTCACGGTCGCGGAGGCGAGCTCCCCGAAACCGGATTCCAGCAACCGCGGGCCGTATCGCTTCACCGTGGAACGTCTCGGGACTTCGCCCGAGCGAGTACCCAGCGCGCTCGTACCGGGAGACTCCGTCACCGACGAGGCGATCGACGGGCCCGGAGATTGGGACGAGTACACACTCACCGCGCTGCGCGGCCAGGATCTCAACATCGTGTTGCAGACACCAGGATCGCCCGGTTATCCGTGGCTCGTCGCGGTGGATCCTGCGACGGGCGACCCCTTGGCACGGGTCGTGGGACAGTCGTTTGAGAAGGCGTCGGGCCCGTTCAAGGCGCCCTCCTCAGGCGACATCCGAATCGTGGTGGCAGAGCCTCGAGGCGAGTTTTTTGGCTCGTGCTACGACGCTACGTGCGAGAACGCGTTTCGGTTCGTCGGTCCGTACCGATTCCGCGTTGTGGCGGTCAATCGCGCTCCGGAGAACGTGCCGTCGTCGTTCACGCTGGGCGACACGGTGCGAGGCGAAGCGATCTTCCCGGCCGGCGACATCGACGAGTTTACCTCGTCGGGCACCCCCGGCGACACGCTCAGCGCGTGGTGGCGGCTGACGGCGAATCCGGTGCCCGCCGGGAGTTTCATCACCCTCGAGGTCGTCGACCCGGCGACGGGAGCGACGTTGGCCGGGCAGGGGGCGAGCCTCGTCGGCAGCGCACCACAGTACTGGTCACCGGGGCCCTTCGTGGTACCGCCGGGGGGAGCCTATCTGCTACGCGTGCGTGGCGGCGGCACCTTTGGCGACGAGGTCGGGACGGCCCCCTACGAGTTCTTCGTCAAGCGCGGCCCCTGAGCGCCTTGCAACCCGCCCGCTAATCCGCCGGCACCGCGTCCCGCGTTCCGAGCTTCCGCTCGATCTCCCGCGTGATGTGCATCGAGCAGAACTTCGGCCCGCACATCGCGCAGAACTCGGCGCTCTTGAAATACTCCGCGGGCAGCGCTTCGTCGTGCAGCTCGCGCGCCCGCTCGGGATCGAGCGACAGCCGAAACTGCTCGTTCCAGTCGAACGCGTACCGCGCGCGCGACAGCGCGTCGTCCCGGTCGCGCGCGCCCGGCCGGCCGCGCGCGATGTCGGCCGCGTGCGCGGCGATCTTGTACGCGATCACACCCTCGCGCACTTCCTCGGCGTTGGGCAGGCCGAGGTGCTCCTTGCGCGTCACGTAGCACAGCATGTCCGCCCCGTACCAACCGATCATCGCCGCCCCGATCGCCGACGTGATGTGGTCGTAGCCCGGCGCGACGTCGGTCACGAGCGGCCCCAGCGTGTAGAACGGCGCCTCGTGGCAGATCGCCTTCTCCTTGCGGACGTTCTCCTCGATCAGGTGCATCGGGATGTGGCCCGGGCCCTCAATCATCACCTGGACGTCCTGCGCCCAGGCGCGCGTGGTCAGCTCGCCCAGCGTCTCGAGCTCGGCGAACTGCGCCCGGTCGTTCGCGTCCGCCACCGAACCGGGCCGCAGCGCGTCGCCCAGCGACAGCGTCACGTCGTACTTGCGAGCGATCTCGAGAATGCGGTCGAAATGCACGTAGAAGGGGTTCTGCTGGTCGTGATGCATCATCCAGTAGGCGTGCAGCGACCCACCGCGCGACACGATGCCCGTCACCCGGCCGAGCGCGAGGCCGACGTACTCGCGCAGGATCCCGCAGTGCACCGTCACGTAATCCACGCCCTGTTGCGCCTGGTGCTCCACCATGTCGAGCAGGTCGTCGGCCGTGAGGTCCCCGACCTGCTTCACCGCGGTGACCGCCTGATAGATCGGCACCGTCCCGATTGGCACCGGCGAAGCCTCGAGGATCGCCTGCCGGATCGCGTCGATGTCGCCCCCGGTGGAGAGATCCATGACCGTGTCGGCGCCGTAATGGACCGCGTGGTGCAGCTTCTCGAGCTCCTGGTCGATGTTCGATTCGACCGCCGAGTTCCCGATGTTGGCGTTGATCTTGACCCGTGCCACCTTGCCGATCGCCATCGGATCGAGCCGTTTGGCGAGGTGGTTCACGTTGGCGGGAATGATCAGGCGCCCCCGCGCGACCTCGTCGCGCACGAGATCGGCCGGGAGCCCCTCGCGCTCCGCGACGCGCTGCATCTGGGGGGTGACGGTGCCCTGACGGGCGAAGTGCATTTGGGTGCGGCAGGTCATACGGAGCTCCCTTCGCCGGTGCGAACCGGATCAGGTTCAAAGGGTTTGATCTCAGCCCGCGATGCTGCGCGGGCACCCCTGTCGTTCGGGAATCTAACCGGGTGCGTGGGTCGTTTACACCTCCCGCGGTGTGGGCGGGCCGTACCGCTCGCCCGGCTGGTGCAGCTTCTCCCACTCCGAACGCAAGGCGAACGGGTCCACCCCGCTGGGACGATCGAGCGCGAGCATCCCGTCCAGGTGGTCGATCTCGTGCTGGAGCAGCTCCGCCATCGCCCCCTCCGCCGGCAGCGTGTGCTGCTTGCCCTTCAAGTCGGTGTAGCTCACGGTGATCTGGTGGGCGCGGCTGACCCGTACGTACAGGTTGGGGAACGAAAAGCAGTCGTCCCACACCAGGAAGTCGTCCGGCCCGACGTCCGTGATCTCCGGGTTGATCATCGTCCAGCGCTGCTTGTCGGTCGCCACGAACACGATCCGCACCGGCGCGCCGATCTGCGGTGCGGCCAGGGCCCGGCCCATTTTGTGTTTCTCTTTGGCAACGCGCAGCGTGTCCCGCAGGTCATCCGCGAGCAGCCGGGTCGCGGCGGACTTGGGGTTCTGGACCCGCTCGCAGCGGACCCGCAGGATCGGATCGCCCAACAGGCGAATGCGCCGGACTGCCATGGGAGCGCCAATTTGGCGATTTCGCGCCCACGTGCAACTCGCCCCTTGTCTTTGGTTGACAATCCCGAGTAATTCCTGTAGGATTCCATTCGCCCCGGTACCTCTCTGCAACTTGCGATGCGCAAAGGACTTCGGGAGTGTCTATGAGTAGCGGCATCGAAGCCCAGGTCCTCCAGCCCTACAAGTACGGCTTCGTCACGGATATCGAGTCGGAGACCGTCCCGCCCGGCTTGAGCGAGGACGTCATCCGGCTGATCTCCCAGAAGAAGGGTGAGCCGGCCTGGATGCTCGAGTGGCGGCTCAAGGCGTACCGCAACTGGCTGAAGATGCCCGAGCCGCACTGGGCCAACGTGCAGTACGGGCCGGTCGACTA
>DATNOR010000163.1:0-6468 GCA_035601235.1 Gemmatimonadales bacterium | reverse complement strand
TGGGAAGGGTCTTGGCGGGGCGCACCCGTTTGATGGTGGTAGACGCGCCGTTCCCCGGCAGAGCCGGGGTGTTCTGATCTGACATAACGCACCTCGGTTGTTTGAGTCTCGTCCCGAGGAAGATCATACTAGGGTTTGCTGCGACTTGTCAACTTGGAGTGAACGGCCCGTCGCCCCGCTTTACTGCCCCTTCCAACGGGTTTTTGCCGCTCGGCGGGCAATCCGTCTACGGCGCGCTTTGGGGAGCACTTCGGCCCTCGCCTTTCCACCCTTCTTACCACCCAAGCGGCCCCGCTTGGCTGCCACGGGGTTCGGGTCACCCTCACCCGCTGGCTTGGGTTTATCACCCTGCCCCGTCGCCGCCCGCACGGTGCGGAACGCGATCTCGTTCACATCTGGCCGGAGCTTGGATTCTTTGCGTGGCATCGGGAGAGAATTTACAGCGTCAGCGATCTACCCGCCCGATTGTAACAGGGGAAACTGGGACACTACCGGTTAAGGGCTTCCCACCGGGGCGAATGCAAGTTGCAGTGCCGCAAGCTGCTCGTCCACCGAGGCCCGGGAGGCGCCGCCCCGAGTCGCCCGCCCTTCTATCGAATCCTCCCAGGTCCCCAGCTGGGCCAGCGCCGCGCCCAGCGCGGGGTGGAGCGCCGCTGCCGCGGGGATCGGCACCTGGTCGAGTGGCACACCGGACCGCTCCGCCTCGCGCACCAGCCGCCCCACCAGCCCATGGCTCTCACGAAACGGCACGCCCGACTCGACCAGCAGGTCGGCCAGGTCGGTGGCGCGCAGCGAGGCGTCGAGCGCGCCGCGCATGCGCTCCGCGTCGACGGTGAGCGCCGCGATCGCCCCCGTCACGGCAGGGAGGACGAGGCCCAGCGTATCGAACGAGTCGAACAGCAGTGCCTTGTCCTCCTGCAGGTCCTTGCTGTAGCCCGCGGGCAAACCCTTGAGCGTGGTGAGCAGGGCGACCAGGTCACCCAGCAGACGCCCCGACTTGGCCCGCGTCAGCTCGAGCACGTCCGGGTTGCGCTTTTGCGGCAAGAGGCTCGAGCCGGTGCTGAAGTCGTCCGACAGCCGGACGAAGCCGAACTCGGCGGTCGAATACATCACCAGCTCGGCGGCGAGGCGCGACAGGTGCGTGCCCACGAGCGACAGCGCGAACAGGACTTCCGCGACGAAGTCGCGGTCCCCGGTGGCGTCGAGCGCGTTGGCGCAGAGGGCACGGAACCCCAGCGCTTCTTTCAGGAGCACGCGGTCGACCGGGAATCCCGAGCCGGCGAGCGCCCCGGAGCCGAGCGGCAGCTCGGCCACGCGACGGCGGGCGTCCGCCAGGCGCTGGCGATCGCGCACCAGCGGCCAGGCGTGCGCCAGCAGCACGTACGCCCACCGCACCGGCTGCGCGCGCTGGCCGTGCGTGTAGCCGGGAAGGAGGGCGTCGACGCCGCCCTGCGCCCGCGCGACGAGCGTGCGTCCCAGCGCGGCGATGTCGCCGTCCACCTGATCGATTGCCTCGAGGGTCCAGAGGCGCAGGTCGGTCGCCACCTGGTCGTTGCGCGACCGGCCGGTATGGAGCTTGCCCGCGACCGCGCCGACTTCGGCGTACAGCAGCCGCTCGACCAGGGTGTGGACATCCTCGTCCGGCGCGCCGACGGCCGCGCCGTCGGCGAGTCGCTCGGCGACGCGATCGAGACCCTCGAGCAGCTGCGTCTCCTCGCCGGGGGTCACGACGCCGACCCGGCCGAGCGCATGCACCCAGGCTTTGCTCGCGGTGACGTCTTGAGGCCAGAGGCGGTGATCGACGGGGAGACTGCGATTGAGTGCATCGAGCGCTTCGCTGGGACCGACACTGAAACGACCGCCCCACATCTGATGCGGGGCGGCCGGCGGGGGCGGCGGCGCGGGCTCCGTCGGCCGGGCGGCCATCAGTCCGCCGCCGCGCCGACTTCGGGCTGCTGGCGCGCGGCGTCGAGGCCCGCGCCGATCCGCACCGAGAGACCGTACAGGTGGATGAATCCCTCGGCGTCGTGCTGGTCGTACACGTTGTCCTTGCCGAACGTGGCGTACGACGGCTGGTACAGCGCGAACGGACTCTCGCGCCCCGCGACGGCGAGGCCACCCTTGTAGAGCTTGAGCCGCACGCTGCCGGTCACGCGTTTCTGGGTGCTCAGGACGGCGGCGTCGAGCGCCTCCCGCTCCGGGGTCCACCAGCGCCCGTCGTATACCAGGTCGGCGTAGCGCAGCGCCAGCTCGTCCTTGAGCCGCAGGGTGCGGCGATCGAGCACCAGCTGCTCCAGCTCGCGATGCGCCGCGTGCAGCAGCGTCCCGCCCGGCGTCTCGTACACGCCCCGGGATTTCATGCCGACCAGTCGGTCCTCGACGACGTCGGCGCGCCCGACGCCGTGCTCGCCGGCGACGGCGTTGAGCGTCTCGAGCAGCTCGACGGGACCGAGCGGCACGCGATCCACGGCGACGGGCGTTCCGTCCTCGAACCCGATCTCGACCACGGCGGGCAGCTCCGGTGCCTCGAGCGGGTCGCGTGTCATGACGAAGATGTGCTCGGGGGGTTGTTTGGAGGGATCTTCCAGGATGCCGCCTTCATGGGAGCAGTGCCACAGATTGCGGTCGGTGGAATACGGCTTCTCGAGCGTGGCCTGCACCGGGATCCCTTTTGCCTTCACGTACGCGATCAAGTCTTCCCGGCCCTGAAACTCCCATTCGCGCCACGGCGCGATCACCCGCAGCTCCGGCGCGAGCGCCGCGTAGGTGAGCTCGAACCGCACCTGATCGTTGCCCTTGCCGGTGCAGCCGTGCGCCATGGCCTGGGCGCCGGCGCGCTGGGCGAGGGCCACCTGATGCGCCGCCATCACGGGGCGGGCCATGCCCGTGCCGAGCAGGTAGGTGCGGGCATACACCGCGCCGGCGCGGAGCGTGGGGAACACGAAGTCGCGCACGAATTCTTCGCGCAGATCTTCCACGACGCAATCGACGGCGCCGGACCGCTTGGCCTTTTCCACCAAGCCGCCCAGCTCCCCCGCGCCCTGCCCCACGTCCGCCGCGAAACACAGCACACGCGCGCCGTATTTCTCGCGCAGCCAGGGAACGATCGCCGAGGTGTCGAGTCCGCCCGAGTATGCGAGGACGACCAACGGCCCCATGGGTACCCGCCTCACTGTTTATGCAGGAAGATGCATAAACATACATCAGCCATGGCGCCTGTCAACGGTTCGGCTTGGGAGGGCGCCCTGGCGGCCCTGCGAGCGCGGGTGGATCTTGTGCCTTCCCCGCCCCGAGGAGCCCATGAACCGCCGTGAGCTGTGCCGCGTCGTCGCTGCCGCGGTCGCGAGTCCGGCCCTGTCGCGCCTCTCGGGCGACGAGCTGTGGGCGGTGGGCCGGCGGGCGCACGCCCGAGGCCCTGGCTACGTCTTCCGGGTGCTCGACCCGCATCAGGCCGAGACCGTGGAGATGATCGCCGAGCTGATCATCCCCGAAACGGAGACTCCGGGCGCGCGCGCGGCGCGGTTGCCCGAGTTCATCGACCTGCTACTCGCGGAGTGGGCGCCGGACGACGACCGCAAGCTGTTCCTCGACGGCTTGACGGACGTGGATGCGCGGGCCCGAGCCGCATCCGCCGCGGACTTCCGGAGCGCCTCCGAGGCGCAGCGCGTAGCGATCCTTACCGCGCTCGACGCCGAGGCACAGGAGGCTCACAAGGCGAAGGCCGACGGCACGCCGCACTTCTTCGACCATATGAAATTCGTCACGGTGTACGGCTACTGCACGTCCGAAGCGGGGGCCACGGCCGAGCTGCACTACGAGGCGATCCCGGGCGCGTTCGAGCCGTGCGCCCCAACGGACCGCTGGCGCGCGGCGCCGGGGGACTTCTGATGGCCGCACCCAGCTTCGACGCCATCGTCGTCGGCTCCGGGATCACCGGCGGGTGGGCGGCCAAGGAATTGTGCGAGCGCGGACTCAAGACGCTGGTGCTCGAGGCCGGCCGACCGATCGACCCCGCCCGTGATTACGTCGAGCACGTGCCGCCCTGGGAGATGAAGTTCCGCGGCTTCGGCGACCGCAAGGCGCTCGAGCGTGATCAGTTCATCCAGCGCCATTGCTACGCGTGTAACGAGTACAGCGGCAAGTTCTTCGTGAACGACCGCGACAACCCCTACAGCTTCGATCCCGACAAGCCGTTCCACTGGATCCGCGGCCGCCAGGTGGGCGGCAAATCCATCATGTGGGGCCGGCAGGTGTACCGCTGGAGCGACCTCGACTTCGCGGCGAACGCGCGCGACGGGTTCGGCGTCGACTGGCCTATCCGCTACACCGATATCGCGCCGTGGTACGACCACGTGGAGGAGTTCATCGGGATCACGGGCGAAGCGCTCGGCCTGGCGCAGCTCCCCGATGGCAAGTTCCTGCCGCCGATGGCGCTGAACTGCGCGGAGCAGGTGGTCAAGGACGGCATCGCGCAGCATTTCGCCGGCGAGCGGGTGCTGACGATCGGACGCGCCGCGATCCTCACGCAGGCGCACCGGGGGCGCGCCGCGTGCCACTACTGCGGCCCGTGCGAGCGCGGCTGCATCACGCATTCCTACTTCAACAGCATCGGGGTGACGCTGCCGGCGGCCAGGGCCACCGGGCGTCTGACACTGCGGCCCTATAGCGTCGTCCACAGCGTGATCTACGACGAGCAGCGCGACCGCGCCGCGGGGGTGCGCGTGATCGACGGGCAGACGCGCGAGCCGCTCGAGTTCCGTGCCCGCATCGTGTTCCTGTGCGCCTCGACCCTCGAGTCGACGCGCATCCTGCTCAACTCCAAGACCCCCCGCTTCCCCACCGGGCTCGCCAACGCGAGCGGCGTGCTGGGTCACAACCTGATGGACCACGCGATGGGCGGCGGGGCGAACGGCACGATCCCGGGCATGGAGGACCGCACGGTGCACGGCAACCGCCCCAACGGCGTCTACGTGCCGCGGTTCCGCAACGTGAAGACGCCGCATCCCGACTTCCTGCGGGGCTACGGATTCCAGGGAGGCGGCGGGCGCTCGGGCTGGGGTCGGGCCGCATCACAGCCGGGCTTCGGGGTGGAGCTGAAGCGCGCGCTGCGGACGCAGGGACCCTGGGGCTTTTCGCTGTACGGCTTCGGCGAGTGCCTCCCGCGCCCGACCAACTACGTGGAGATCGATCCGGAGAAGGTGGACGCATGGGGCGTTCCCACGCTGCGCATCCACTGCCAGTGGAGCGACAACGAGCGCAAGCTGCTGCACGACATGTCGGTCAGCGCGGCGGAGATGCTCGAGGCGGCGGGGGCCAAGGACGTCAGGCCGTTTGTGGACGACAACCCGCCCGGCCTCACGATCCACGAGATGGGGACCGCCCGCATGGGGCGCGATCCCAAGACGTCGGTCTTGAACGCCCACAACCAGTGCCACGACGTGAAGAATCTGTTCGTCACCGACGGCGCGTGCATGGCGTCGTCGGCCTGTCAGAACCCTTCCATTACTTACATGGCGCTCACCGCCCGAGCGGCGGCGTATGCCGTGGACGCGATGAAGCGGAATGAACTGTAGGGACTCGGGGATCGGGATTCGGGACTCGGAAAACTCGGGAGGAACCACAATGACGGATCGGCGCGAATTCGTACAGACCCTCGGTGCTGCGGCAGCGGCGTACCTGTTGCACCCCCGAGCCCCGAACCCCAACCCCCTCGTCCCGAGCAAGGTCGAGCGTGTCGGCCTGCAGCTCTACACCGTGCGTCACGAGATGGAAAAAGACGTCGAGGGCACGATCGCGCGGGTGGCCGCGAGCGGTTACAAGGAAGTCGAGTTCGCGGGCTACTTCAAGAAGACGCCTGCGGAAATCCACGCCATGCTCGACCGGCACGGCCTTACGTCCCCGTCGGCACACATCGCCTCGAGCGAGCCGGATGCGTGGAGCCAGGCGCTCGACGCGGCGCACGTCATCGGTCACCGGTACGTCGTGGTCCCCTGGATCCCCGTGGAGAAGCGCACCGGGATCGACGGCTTCAAGAAGATCGCCGCCGACTTCAACAAGGCGGCGGAGCAGGCGCGCGCGGCGGGACTGCAGTTCGCCTACCACAACCACGACTTCGAGTTCGCCGTGGCGGACGGCAAGTTGCCGTACGACGTGCTGCTCGCCGAGACCGACCCCAAGCTGGTGCAGATGGAGATGGACCTGTACTGGATCACCAAAGGCGGACAGGATCCCCTGGCCTACTTCGCCCGCTGGCCGGGACGCTTCCCCATGGTGCACGTGAAAGACTCGATGGGTCCGCCCGACAACAAGATGGCGGACGTGGGGGCCGGTACCATCAACTGGAAGCGCATCTTTGCCCAGCAGTCACAGGCGGGGATCAAGCACTTCTTCGTGGAGCACGACCAGCCGGCGGACGCGTTCGCGTCCATCAAGGCGAGCTGTGACTACTTGAAGCGGCTGGAGTTCTGA
>DATNOR010000162.1:0-48129 GCA_035601235.1 Gemmatimonadales bacterium | reverse complement strand
GCCGCGTGCAACCGCGACATGCTGCTGCGCCTGCTGCCCCGCCTGCTCGCCGGCGAGCGACCGGGCCGGCCCCAGCCCGCGAGCGAGCACCCGGAGCTACCGCGGCGCCGCCCCGCCGACGGCGTGATCGACTGGTCCCGCTCGAGCCGCGAGGTCTACGACTTCATCCGCGCGCTCACGCGGCCCTACCCCGGGGCGTTCAGCTGGCTCGACGGGACCCGCTGGACCGTGTGGCAGGCGGCGCTGCTCCTGAGCGGCAACGGCACCACTGCTGTCGTCGAGCCCGGGACGGTGCTCGGTCCGCTCGTGAGTCCCGTGGCCGAGGCATGCGGGCAGATGGTCGCCTGCGGCGACGAAGCTGAGGGCGGCAAGGGCCTCGTCGTGCTGCTCGAGCTCGAGCAGCAAGACGGCACCATCTTGCGGGGTCGGGATTTGAGTGACCAGCCGTGGACCGGTCGCATGTGGACCAGTGTCGATGAGCACGCGCTCGCCTAGTCGCGTCCTGGTGATCGCCGCCCATCCCGACGACGAAGTGTTGGGGTGCGGCGGCACGGTCGCGCTCCATGCCCGCGCGGGGGACGAAGTGCACACGGCCATCGCCTGCGAAGCCGAGTCGCTCCGCTATGGCCGCGCGGGCGTCGGTCAGCCGGAGCATATCTGCCGCGCGGCCCGTACCCTCGGCGTACGCGACGTTCGCATGCTCGGGTTCCCCGACCAGCGGCTCGACACGCTGACGCTGACGGACATCATCGGGCCGCTCACGAGCCTCGTGCGCGAGATCCATCCCGACATCGTGTATTGCCAGCACGGCGGGGACGTGAATCGCGACCACGAACTGCTGTTCAAGGCCGCCCTCGTCGCCACGCGACCCACCGAGGACTCGATCGGCGCGGTCTACGCCTTCGATACCGCGAGCAGCACGGAGTGGGCCTACCCGCGCAGCTTCGTGCCCGACACGTGGGTGGATATCTCCGCGACGCTCGAGACCAAGATCGCCGCCATGGCGTGCTACGAGAGCGAGGTCCGGCCCTACCCGCACCCGCGCTCGCTCGACGCGCTCCGCAACCGCGCCAAGGCCTGGGGCAACCAGACCTGCCTGGAGGCCGCGGAGGTGTTTCTCACCGTCCGCCGGACGCGCCGCAATGGTGAAACGCCTGCTTGACATCGCGTTCGCGGCGCTCGGCCTCGCGCTCGCCGCGCCCGTGCTCGCGCTCGCGGCGCTCGGCATCCGCCTCGCGAGCCCGGGACCGGTGCTGTACCGGGCGCGCCGGGTGGGGCGCGGCGGAGCCTGCTTCACGATGTATAAGTTGCGCACGATGCATCAGCGTCAGTCCCGGCGGGCCAGCCGCATCACGGGACAGGACGACCCCCGGGTGTTCCCGCTGGGAGCGCTGTTGCGTCGCACCAAAATCGACGAGCTGCCGCAGCTCTACAACGTCCTGCGGGGCGACATGTCCATTGTGGGCCCGCGTCCCGAGGATCCCGACATCGTCGAGCGCTACTACACGCCGCTCTTGCGCGAGACCCTGGCGGTCCGGCCCGGCCTCGCGAGTCCGGGCAGTCTGTATCACTACACGCACGGCGACGCGCTGCTCGCGGGCGGCGACCCCGAGACCGCGTACGTCGAGCGCCTGCTGCCGCTCAAGGTCACGCTCGACGTGGTCTACGTGCGCCAAGCTTCGTTGCCTTTGGACGTGCGGATCATCGGTCGCACCCTCTCGACCATCGCGGCATGCCTCGGTGGCCGGAGCCGGTTTGGCGACCCCCCCGAGGCTCCCGCAGCCCGAGCCTTGCTGGACCTGGAAAGGGCGACATGCAATACGAGCGCGTAACGATGTTAGCGGCCGTAGCGACGCTTGCGGTCTGGGCCGCCACCTGCAAGTCTACCGACGGCCCTCCTCCACCTCCTCCCGCACCGACCGTCGACGTGGGCGCCGACCTGCGTGCGTCCACCGGCCAAGCGGTCGCGCTCACCGCACGCGTCGCCCCGCCAGGCGCGAACCCGAGCTCGTATCGCTGGATCCTGTCGTGGGGTGATGCCTCGGTAGACAGCGGCGATGTGGGCTCCAGGGGGATGATCACCGTGAGCCACACCTATGCCGCGGTCGGGCAGTACGCAGTGAGTCTCACCGGTCGCTCTTCCACCGGGGACACGGGCCACGACACCACGACCGTCATCGTGGAAGCCCCTGGCACGCCCCAGGTGTTCATCGGCGCCGGGGACATCGCCGAGTGCGGCATCCCCTGGGCCGGGAAGACGGCTGCCCTCGTCGACACGATTCCGGGTACCGTATTCACGCTCGGCGACAACGCGTACCCCTACGGCCGGGCGGGCGACTACGCCACATGCTATACGCCGACGTGGGGCAGGTTCAAGAAGCGCACCCACCCGGCGCCGGGCAACCATGACTACCAGGAGAATCTGCCCAGCACCGACCCTGACACGATCGCCCGGGGATACTTCGGCTACTTCGGTGTCGCCGCCGGTGACGGACCCGTCGGGAACTACAGTTATGACGTGGGAGGGTGGCACATCGTCGTCTTGAATTCGAGCTTCGAGGAGAAGGAGATCCTCGGCCGAGTCCTCGACACCACGGCCCAGTTGTCGTGGCTCGACGCCGATCTGGGGGCGCACCCCTCCCCCTGCACGCTCGCGATCTGGCACCACCCACGCTTTAGCTCCGGCGTGGTGCACGGCCCTGATACGCGCATGACATCGTTCTGGCAGCATCTCTATAACGCCGGAGCCGACGTGATCTTGTCCGGTCACGAGCACAACTACGAGCGGTTCGCGCCCCAGACGCCGGACGGGGTGGCGGACCCGGCACGCGGCATCCGCGAGTTCGTGGTCGGCACGGGCGGTGGTGGCTACGACTCGCTCGACGTCGCGAAGGTCACCCATGTGGGGAACAGTGAAGTAGGAAGCGTCGATCACGGCGTGCTCAAGCTGACGTTGATGGATGGCTCGTACCATTGGGATTTCATCCCGGTCGGGTACACGCTGCCCGTGAACCAGACCCCCCCTGAATACAGTCACACCGACTCGGGCACCGCGTCATGTCACTGATAGGTGCGATGTACCCGGCCACCGCGCCCCCGCCGGTCGACGCGGCCCCGACCACGACCGTGTGGTCCCCGCCGGGCCGCACGGAGAGCGGGCTGGCGCGGGTGCGCGAGGCGACGGCGGGCGAGCTCGAGGCCTGGGACACCCTGATCGCGCGGTTCTGGAACCACCGCGTGACCCATCGGCGCAGCTGGATCGAGTCGTTGGCGGGATCGGGGTGCGGGCAGCCGCTCTATCTCGTGTGGGAAAAGCGCGACGAGGTGGTGGGCTGCATGCCCGGCCTGCTGGCGCGCGTCGGGCTGTGGCGCGGCTTCGGCTCACCCTTGCCGGGGTGGCAGACCGTGAGCCTGGGGCCGGTGTGGGACCGTCGCCGGGTCTCCGCCCGGGAGCTGCTCGCGCTGCTGGTCCCCTATCTCCAGCTGGTGCACCACGTGAGTTACATCGAGCTCATGACGTCCGATCTGGCGCCGGCCCTGATGCGCGCGCTCGGGTTCCGCGGCGAGCCGGCGCCGACATTTCGCGCCGCCCTCTACCCCGACGATGAGCAGCGCACCTTCCGCAGCCTCAAGGACAGCGCCCGCCGCAACGTGCGGCGCGCCGAGCGGCTCGGGCTCCTCGTCCGGACCGAGGAAGATGAATCGTTCGTAGACGAGCACTATGACCAGCTGCGTGAGGTCTACCTGCGGGGCGGGAACGCCGTACCGTTCAGCCGCAGGCGGGTCCACCAGTGCTTCCGGCACATGAAGCAGGCGGGGCGCCTGGTCGCCGTGTCGGTCCGCATGCCCGACGACACCTGCATCGCGACGGGCACGTTCTTCGTCGACCCTCCGGAGCTGCATCTGTGGATGTGGGCACACCGCACGCGTTACCGCTGGTATCGCCCAACCGAGCTGATGACCTGGACGGTGATGCAGCGCGCGCTCCGGGCGGGATGCGTGTCGTTCGACCTGAACGGCGAGGGCGTATTCAAGGAGAAGTTCGGCGCCGTGCCCGACCTGACGAAGCATCGCTGGGTGCTGAGTAACCCGCCCTGGCTCACTTCCCTGCGGTTCTGGGCCGAGCGGGGCTATCGCCTGCAGCAGGCCATTCGCGGCCACGTGGCGCGACTCGTGGGGGCCGCGACCCATGGCCGCGCCGAGCTCGGGAGCTAGCATCGCGATGACGACCGCTGAGCAGGTTCGCACGACGGTCCGGCAGGCCCCCGCGACGCTCATCGAGCGACTCGCCGCCGCGCTGGACAGCGCCGGCATCTCCTACTGCCAGTGGAAGGGTCACTCCAAACGGAACCGCTGGTTGACGGGCGCCGGCGACCTGGATCTGCTGGTGGACCCGGCCGCGTGGCCTGCGCTGGTGGAGGTGCTGCTGCAGCTCGGCTTCAAGCGCGCCGTCGCGCCACCCTGGCTGCAGCTGCCCGGCGTGGACAGCTATCTGGCCTACGAGCAGGCGGGCGGACCGCTGGTCCACGTGCACGCCTATCATCGGATCGTGATCGGCCTTCCGTGGCGGACGACGTACTCGGTGCCGCTCGCGGAAACGGTACTCGCCGCAGCGAAGCCGAGCTTTGTGGTCCGCGCGCCCGCCCCCGAGCACGAGCTGCTGCTCATGGTGCTGCAGGCGGCGCAACGCTGCACCGTGCGGGACATCGTGCAGCGGGGCCGCTCGGACTGGATCGCGGCCATGCGCCGGGAGCTGCAGCGACTCGAGCCTCGCGCCGAGTGGTCCGTGCTGGTGGCGACGATCGAGCGGGACCTGCCCTCGGTCTCGGTGCGGCTGTTCGAGCGTTGTCTCGACGTCTTGCTGTCCGGCGCGTCGCGCTGGCGCATCTGCGTGCTGGCCCGAGCGCTCACGTTAGGACTGCGGCCGTTCGCGCGCCGGCCTGTCCTCGGCGCCACGCCCAGGGCGATCGCGGCGCGCCTCGCGGGTGCCCTCGGATTGCCCGCACCCGTCGAGGGCAAGGGACTCGTCACGGGCGGGCGGGTAGTCGCCCTCGTGGGCGGCGACGGCGCGGGCAAGACGACCTGCGCCACGGAGCTCACCGCCTGGCTGGAACGCGAGCTCGCCACCCTGCGCGTGCACCTCGGCCGGCCACCGCGCTCGCTCGCGACCCTCGCGGTCGGGGGCGCACTCAAGGTCGCGCGCTGGCTGAACCAGGGCCTGGCGGCACACGTCGAGCTGCTGCGCTGTGTGTGCACCGCCCGCGACCGCTATCGCCTGTACCGCCGAGCCTGGCGCTTCGCCGCGCAGGGCGGCGTGGTGATCGCCGAGCGCTACCCCATCCCCGCGAACTACGCCCTGTGCGGGCCAAGCGAGGAGCAGGGCGTCCAGACCAGGCTCGACACTCGCGTGGCCCGACTGCTGCGCCGGATCGAGTGGACCTACTACGAATGGATGCGACCTCCCGACGCGACGATCGTGCTGCAGCTCGACCCGGAGCTCGCCGTGCGCCGCAAGACCGACGAGCCGGAGGACTACGTACGCGAGCGCGTCCAGATCGTGTGGGACACCGACTGGGCGGGCATCGACGGTGCCTACGTCGTGGACGCCGGGCGGGCGCTGCCGGAGGTGCTGAGTGATCTCAAGTCGCTGGTCTGGTCGCTCATCTGACGCCGCCGCCCTGACCGCGCCCGAGCGGGGGGTGCGCCCGCTCGTGATCGAGCTGGTCGGGCCGGCGGGGGCGGGCAAGAGCACCCTGGCCCGGCAGCTGGGCGATCGCCTCGGCGCACCTGGCGCGCCGCTGGGCTTGTGGGGCCTGCCGCTGCCGCGCCTCGCGGCGCACGCCGCCCGCCTGCTCCCGACCTTTTGGGGATTCGTGCGCGACGGACAGCGGCCCCTGTGGGCGGAGCAGACCCAGCTCGTCCGTCTCCACACCTTGAGCGAGCTCGTGCAGGGCCGGCGCGCCGTCGGGCAGCCCGTCGTGCTCGACGAGGGTCCGGTGTTCGCGCTCAGCTGGATGGAGGTGTTTTACCCGCGCCGGGAGGGCCCGCGCCGCGCCGCCTGGCGCCGGCGGGTGTTGGCCCGCTGGGCCCGGCTGCTCGATCTCGTCGTCCTGGTCGACGCCCCCGATCCGGTGTTGACCTACCGGCTGCGCACCCGCGCCAAGGCGCATCCCTTGAAGCACAGCCCGGACGCGGTGATCCACGCGTTTACGGCGCGCTTCCGCACCGCGTTCAACCACGTCGGCGCCGAGCTGCGCGCCGCCTCCGGCCCCCGGCTCGTGACGCTGTCTACGGGCGACGAGCCGAGTGGACGCACGATCGAGCGGCTGGTCGCCACCGTGGAGCGGAGCATCGATGGCGACTGACGCCACCGCCCTGCGTGCGCCGCGCGTCCCCACGTTGACCGGGCGCGCGTCGCTCAACGCCGTGCAGTCGCTGCTCGACTACGGGGCGAAGCTCGGCGTGGGGCTCGTCGTCACCCCCATCGTCGTGGCCGGGCTGGGGCGCTCGCTGTTCGGTGTGTGGGAGATGCTCAACCGGCTCGCCACCTACATGAGCGCGGCCGACGGCCGGCCCACCGAAGCGCTGCGCCTCGTCGTGTCGAGCCGCCAGGCGGTGGAGGACGATGCCCTGCAGCGCCGCGCCGTGGGCGCCGCGCTGTTCATCTGGGTGCTGTTCCTGCCGCTCATCGCCGCCGTCGGCGCGATCCTGATCTGGATCGCCCCGACCATCACCCAGGTCGCGCCCGAGCTGCGCGCCGGCGTCCGCGCCGTGACCGCGCTGCTGCTCGTGAGCTTCTTCCTCACCCTGGTCGCCGGCGTCCCGGAGTCCGTGTTGCGCGGCATGAACCTCGGCTATCGGCGCATGGGTCTGCAGGCGAGCCTCAATGTGCTGGCCGGGCTCCTCACCGTCGTAGCGGTACGCGCGGGCCTCGGGCTCGCGGGGCTGGGGGGAGCGCAGGTGGGCGTCGCCATGGTCACCGGCCTGCTCTTCTGGCTGCTCGCCCGGCGCTACGTGCACTGGTTCGGCGTGGCACGCCCGCGCCGTGCCGACGTCATGCCCCTCCTGTCGATGAGCGCGTGGCTCACCGTGGGCGAGGCGGTCGCCAAACTGCTGCTCGCCTGCGACGTGATCATTCTCGGCTGGGTCGTCTCGCCCGCGATGGTCACCACCTACGTGCTCACCGGCTACGCCGCGCGCACCGCCATCGGCATCCACGTGTTCGCGGCGGGGGCGGCGATGCCGGGCCTGGGTGGTCTGATCGGCCGCGGCGAGCGGGACCGGGCACGCGCGGTGCGGCGCGAGCTCCTGACGCTCACCTGGCTGTTCGCCACCACGGTCGGCGTGACGGTCCTGTGCTGGAACCGCTCCTTTCTCGGCCTGTGGGTGGGACTCGAGCATTACGGCGGGCCGTGGCTCGACCTGCTCATCATCCTCACGGCGGTGCAAACCGTCTTCATCCGCACCGACGCGTATGTCATCGACGCCGCGCTGCAGCCCCGCCCCCGGGTGCTCGCGGGCGCGGGGGCGGCGCTCGTGACGATCGCCCTGGCGGTGCCGCTCACGCGCCTGTTCGGCGCCGTCGGCCTGTGCGCGGGCCTGCTCGGCGGCCGCGCGGTGCAGTCGGCCGCCTACCCGCTCCTCGTGCGGGACTCGCTCGGGGGCGGTGGCGGGCCCGGCCCGAGCGAGGCCGCCCGCCTCGCGGTCGTCACCGTAGGACTGTTCGCCGCCGCCCTGTGGATCGGTCAGCGGTTGCACGCGGCGCACTGGGTGGTCTGGGGCGCGGGCGTGTCGCTTACGGCCACCGGCGCGTTCGTCCTCGCGCTCTTCGGCGGACCATCGAGCGAGGGCCGTCGCCTCGTCCTGACACGGCTGCGGGCCCTGTTCCCCGCGCCCGGCTGGTGACGGTGCCACCCGTGCTCTCGGTTCCGCTCGCGCCGCCCACCGAGCGGCGGCCGCCGCCGGACCGGGCGCCGGCGTCTCTACAGGGCGCGCGCTCCGGCGTGCAGCCGGTGGTGCGCTGGGCGCTGTACGCGTACATCTTTTCGATCCCCTTCGAGATGCCGCAGCGGTCCATCCCGATCGAGGTCCCCACCTTGGTGGGCTGCGTGTTCCTCCTCGCTACGCTGCTCCACCGACGCGCGGCGTACCGGCGATTCCCGGCCCCGCTCACGGCGTTCGCGTTGTATCTCTGGGTGTTCGTCGCGGCCGCGCTCGTGAATCTGGCGAGCCACGAGCTCTCCGTCGGCAAGTTCTTCCTCGAGATGCTCCAAGCGCTGCTGTTGTTCTGGACCACCGTCAACCTCTTGACGGACGAGCCAGTGCGGATCGGGGCGCTGCGGGCGCTGGCCCTCGCGTGTGGGCTGCGGGCGGTGCTGCAGGTGGCCGGCCTCGCGAGCACGGAGCGCGCCCTCTGGACCGGGGGCTATCGGGTCACGGCGCTGGGACAGAACGCGAACTTGAGCGCCTTGATCCTCGCGGCCGGTCTGCTCGCCGCGCTCGCGCTGCCGAGCTCCCGCGACCCGAGGCGTCGGGGGCCGGTCGCGCTGCGCTGGCCAATGGTCGTGCTCATCGCCGTGGCGATCGTGCAGACGGGGTCGCGCGGCGGTCTGCTCGCGCTCGCCACCGGCGTGATGATGTTCCTGCTCACCGGCCCGACCGCCTGGGCCCGGGTGCGCAATGCCACCGCCGCCCTGGTTCTGCTGGGCTTGCTCGGTTTCGCCGCGTACCGCTCCGAAGCGATGCGCAATCGGTTCTCCGCCACCTTCGAGGAAGGAACACTCGCGGGCCGGGAGCGGATCTACCCGGCGCTGCTCGTCATGATCCGTGAGCGGCCGGCCCTGGGCTGGGGTCCGGTGGAGAACCAGTACGAGCTGGAGCGCCGGCTGCAGGACCCCGGCTACATCAAGCGCGACGCGCATAACTTGATCCTCGAGCTGCTGACGAGCACCGGCGTGGCGGGCACGATCCCGTTCTTGATCGGGCTCGCGCTCTGCGTGTCGAGCGCCTGGCGCGCTCGGCGCACCACGCGCGGGGTGCTGCCGTTCGCCATGCTGCTCGCGATTCTGACGGGCACCATGAGCGGCACCTGGATCGCCTCCAAGATCCTGTGGCTGGTGCTCGCGCACGGCGCAGCGGCGGGACGCCGCCCGGCACTCGCGGCGAGAGGCGCCTAGGCCATGTGCGGCCTGGCAGGGCGGTTCCACGCCGCAGCACTGGCGCCCGACCCCGGGTGGGCCGCGCGGGCCGACGAGCTGCTGCGCCATCGCGGTCCGGACGGCGCCGGCCGCTACGCCGACGCGCAGTGCGAGCTGGTCCACCGGCGTCTCGCACTCATCGACCTCTCGCCCCGCGGGGCACAGCCGATGACCAACGAGGACGGCGGCATCCAGGTCGTCTACAACGGCGAGATCTACAACCATGCGGACCTGCGCGCCGCCCTGGCCCGCCGGGGGCACGTCTTCAAAAGCACCTCCGACACCGAGATCCTCGTCCACCTGTACGAGGAGGAGGGCGCGAATTTGGTGCAGGCGCTGCGCGGCATTTTCGCGTTCGCCATCTACGACCGGTCGCGGCGTCGCCTGCTGCTCGCGCGCGACCGCTACGGCGTGAAGCCGTTGTTCTATGCGGAGCGGGACGGTGAATGGCTGTTCGCGAGCGAGATCAAAGCCATCGTCGCGCGACGCGGCTTCGTCCCGCAGCTCGACCGCCAGGCCTGCTACGATTTCCTCGGCCTGGGCTACGTGCCGGAGCCGGCCACGGGCTTCGCGAACGTGCGCGCCCTCCCGCCCGGCAGCGTCCTCACCATCGCCCCCGAGGGGACGCACCTCGCCGGCTACGACAGTGTGGTCGCCACGCCCCGGCCGGAGCGCCGGCTCGAGGACACCGTCGAGGCGCTCGCCGACCGGCTGCTCACCGCGGTCCGGCGGCAGTCCGTGGCCGACGTGCCGGTCGCCGCGCTCCTCTCCGGCGGCATCGACTCCTCGCTCGTCGTCGCAACCCACGAGCGCGCCGGGCTGGGCCCGACGACCACCTTCAACGTGCGCTTCCCCGACAAGGGACACGACGAAACCGACGCCGCGCTCGCCGCCGCGACCCATTGCCGCACCCGGCACCATACGATCGATCTCTCCGACTCGGCGCTCTCTCCCGACGCGCTGTTCGGCCTGGTGCGGCACTTCGATCAACCGTTCGCCGACACCAGCCTGGTGCCGATGTACTGGATCTCGCGCGCCGTCCGGGAACGGGGCATCATCTGCACGCTGTCGGGCGACGGCGGCGACGAAGTGTTCGGAGGATACGCGTGCTTCTGGCGCGCCAACCACCTGATGCGGGCGTCGGCGCTGCCGGCGTGGCTGCGACGCGCCACGCGGCGCACCACCGGCGCCCTGACCCACTGGACCGAGAACTGGGGCCGGCAGGTGACGAAGGCGCTCACGCTCGCGGAAGCGGGTCTCAACGACTCCAGCGTGCTACTCGCCGGCCTCGCAAACTACTTGAGCGAGGACCAGAAGGCCGCGCTGGTGCGCGCCGAGGCGCGCGACGGACTCGCCCCCGTGTATCGCCTGTACGACGGCTACGACCCCGCGGCCGCCGGCGACCTGGAAGAGCTGTCCCGCCGCATGACGGAGACGTGGTTCCGCGTCAGCCTGCCGTCGGACATGCTCAGAAAGGTGGACATGATGAGCATGCGGGCGAGCATCGAAGTGCGGGTGCCGCTGCTCGATGAGGACGTCGTCGCCCTCGGCCTCACCTTGCCCCACCGGCTCAAGACCGACGGCCGCTCCGGCAAGCTGGTGCTCCGCACCCTGGCGCGCCGCTGGCTGCCGCGCGAGGTGGCGCGACACCCCAAGCACGGATTCACGATCCCGCTCGACGTGATGGTGGGGCACCGGGTGCACGCGGCGCTCGACGACCTGCTGCTCTCGCCGCGGGCGCGCACCCGCTGTGTGGTGGACGACGCGCTGGTGCGCGGCTGGCTCGACGCGTTCCGACGCCCCCGCCCCGAGAACGGCAGTGGCGGCGGCAGTATCAGTCGCGGCGGGCTGTATCAACGCGTCTTCACGCTGCTGGCCCTCGAGCTCTGGCTCGCCGACCACGGCCTGTCGTGGTGACCCAATGCTGATCACATTTTCGGGCCTGGACGGCGCCGGCAAGTCCACCCTGGTGCGCTGGCTGCAGCAGACGCTCGAGCGGCAGCACCGGCGGGTCGTCGTATTCCACATGAACGACCACGTGGGTGTGTACGCCTACCTCCGGCGGCTCCGCAACCAGCTCGGCGGCGCTCCGCCCCGGAACGGCGGCACCGGGGCGCTGCGCCGCGTCCGCGACGCCCTGCTCTGGGGCAGGCTCCTGAGACGCGTGATCTACCCGCTCGACCTGCTGCTCTTCTTCGTCTATCGTCTGTATCACGAGTTCCTGCGCCGGCGCGTGGTGATCATGGACCGCTATTTCTACGACACGCTCGTGGACGTCGCCGACGGCCGCCACTGGGCCGTGCTGCGGCTGCTCCAATGGCTCACCCCCACCCCTGACCTGGCCGTGCTGCTCGACGTGGGCCCGGAGGAATCGTACGCGCGTAAGCGCGACTATCCCGTCGAGTATCTGCGGAGCCGTTGGCTCGCGTATCACACCGTGTTCCCCTGGGTGCGGGGAGCCCTGGTCATCAAGAACGACGACTTGCACACCGCGCAGCAGGCCGTCGCCCAACTGGTGGGGGAGCGGTTGGCCGCATGAGCGCTGTGACGCGCGAGGAGCGGCTCGCCGGGCTCGCGCTCCGCGTGCTGCTCGGAGAGCCCGTGTCCGCGGACCGGCTCGGCGAGATCGACTGGCGCCTCCTCGCCCCGCTGGCACAGCAGAACGCCGTCTTGGTGCGTCTCGCCGACCGGCTGGCCGCCGGCGGCGTGCATCCGCCGCGCCGCTTCGTCGCAACGGTGGAGCGGGAGCGGGCGCGCGCCCGGGCGGCGCTCGAGGTGCTCGCCCAGATCCACGCGTCCAGCGTGCGCCATGACGTCCCCTGGCTCCTCCCCAAGGCCTGCGATCGCTTTCCCGACGTCGGGGACGATCTCGATGTCCTGACGCTCGCCGACAACGTCGCCGTCGATCGCTCCCTGCTCGAGGGCCTCGCCGTCACACCGCAGCGGTCGACCCTCGGCCACCGCCTGGCAGGAAGCACGGTGTTCGGGGTCGCGGGTACGGACTTGGTGCTCGATATCCGGCACGGCCGGCTCGGCCACGCGGGCCAGCACGCCGCCTATGTCGCCCGGCTGTTCCGCACTCGCCGCACGGTGGCGCTCGACGGGCTGGAGTGCGCCTGTCCCGCGCCGGAGGACCAGCTCGTGCTGCAAGGCGTGGAGAAGGTGGTCGCCCGGCGCGCGTTTCATCTCACCGATGTGGTGCACACGATTGCCACGGTCCGCCGGGGCGACCTCGACTGGGACGACATCATCACGACGGCGCGCGCGCTCGGCGTGCGGGGCGGACTCTCCTGTTACCTCCACCTCGTCCACGATATCCACGCCCGTCTCCTGGGCGGCGAGCTGCTCACGCGCGACACGCGCCGGGCTTTGGGCCCGCGCCTCTCTCGCCGCGCGCGCTTCGATCGCGCGGGGTTTCACTGCTCCGCGCTCTGGGTCACCGGCCGGGTGCACGCCCGTCAGCTGGCTGGGGCGCTCGTCTCCCAAGACTGGGCCGCCGCCCGGCGCCTCGGGCTTTGGCCGCTCGCGGCGCTCGGCGCGCGGCTTCGCCGGCACACCGCCACCTTCCACGCCTGGCCTCAGGCTGCCGCGGCAGGGACCTCATGACTCGCCCGACCCCCTTCGTCTCCGTGATCGTGCCGTGCCGCAACGAGGAGCAGCATCTCGGCCGTTGCCTCGAGTCCATCCTCGCAAGCGACTATCCCGCCGACCGGATGGAGCTGTTCGTCGTGGACGGCATGAGCAGCGACCGCACGCGCGACATCGTCGCCTCGTATGCCGCGCGCCACCCGGTCATCCGGCTGCTGGACAACCCGCGGCGCATCGCGCCCTGCGGGTTGAACATCGGCATCGAGGCGGCGCGCGGCGAGGTGATCGTGCGCATGGATGCTCACGTCATCTATCCGGCCAGCTACCTCCCGATCCTGGTGCGCGCCCTGCTCGAGCGCGGGGCGGACAACGTGGGCGGCGTGCTGGAAACGCTCCCCGGCGCCGACACGCCGATGGCGCACGCCATCGCCTTGGGCCTGGCGCACCGCCTCGGCGTGGGTAACTCCTACTTCCGCGTGGGGGCGCGCGAGCCCCGCTGGGTCGACACCGTGGCGTTCGGCTGTTTCCGGCGCGAGGCGTTCGAGCGCGCCGGCCTGTTCGACGAAGAGCTGGTGCGGAATCAGGACGACGAGTTCAACCACCGCCTCATCCGCTGCGGCGGTCGCGTGCTGTTGATGCCCACCGCGCGGGCCTACTACGTCGCCCGCACGTCGCTCCGGCAGCTGTGGCGCATGTATTTCCAGTACGGCTACTTCAAGCCGCTCGTCGCGCGCAAGGTGGGGCGCGTGATGACGCTGCGGCAGCTCATCCCGAGCCTGTTCCTCACGACCCTGGCGGGGAGCGGCCTCGCCGCCCTCTGGTGGCGACCCGCGGCCGTCGTGGGGGCGGGCATCGCGGCAGCGTATGCGGCGGCGGTGCTCGCCGCCAGCGCGGCCGCGGCGCCGCGCCACGGCCTGCGCGTCGCCGCCGCGCTGACGCTCGTGTTCCCCGTGCTGCACGTCGCCTACGGCGTGGGATTCCTGCTGGGGCTGCGAGACCACGTGCTCCGACCGCGCAAGCTCAGCCCCGAGCTCGCGGCGTTACCGCTGTCGCGTTAGCGCGCCCCGAGACACGCGGGTGAGCAGGAACACGTCGAAGTCCGGCAGCGTCGCCGGCGCCGGCGAGGTCGCCATGCCGACCGGCACCGGCGGCGGTCGCACGGTCATCGGGAGATCGATCGTGCCGCCCAAGTAGACACCGCTCACGAGCGGGGGCCCGAACAGCGCCTGCACGCTCCACACGGCGTAGGCCTGTCCCGACTGCAGAATGCCCGCGACGCTCGCGGGAACGCTGGGCAGGTGACTCCAGTTGTACACCGCGATCGTGGCCCGGCCCGGCTCGTACGGGTTCCGTCGCACGAAGACGGCGGGTGCCGCCGGCCCCGTCGCCATCGCCTGATCCGTGGCGCCGAGACCCGTCTTGGCCCGCCAGGCCGCGAACGTGTAGGTCGTGTCGTGGTAGCTCCAGGCGGTGTCGGCGGGATCGGTGTAGTACGCGTTCCCTCCCCAGCTGTACCCGGCGGCGTCCGTGGTGCTCGAGTCGTTGAGCCGCACGACCTCGCCTTCTCCCCCGGGGGCGAGCGTGTTGCCGCTCGCCGTGACCGACCGCCACGCGTGCACGTCGAACACGGCGGCGCCACCGACGACGTAGTTGCCGCGGACCTGGAGCGAGCCGTTCACCACGTGCGACTTGGACCACCCCAGCCACATGTTCGGGAACGCGACCCCGGGACTGAAATACGTCATGTTGCTATCGACGACGATGCCGTCCGCGGGGGCCAGGCCGCCCACCAGCACGTTCGAGCCGCTCGGGCTGCCCGACAGCAGCCCGTTGTTGAAGCTGGTGTTCCCTTCCACCGTGATGTTGTTGAGCAGCCCGTCGGTCGCGTCCGTGTAGGCGTGAATCCCGAAACCGAACTGGTCGAACAGCACATTGTCGCGCAGCACCAGCGGCCCCGCATCGCTCTTCACGTACAGGCCGTGCCCGTTCCCGACGCCCGTGACCGACCAGCCGTTGTTGTACACGATGCACCCGGTCACCACGACGTCGCTGCGATTGGGGTAGGTGAAGAACCCGATGCCCCCGTCGTGGAGGGTCAGGTTGACGTAGCGAGTGTGCGACGCGTCGTTCACGAGCAGGTTGGGCCGGCTCGCCGTCCCGCGGTTGAGATCGGAGTCCGTGAACTCGAGGCCCCACAGTACGGTGTAATTGCCGCGTACGATGAAGAAATCGCGGCGCACCGTATCCGACGAGAATGCCGCGGCGTCCAGGACCGCACGCTCCGCCGCGTAGCGCCGCACCACGACGGGCGCGCCCGGGGCGCCGGCGACGTTGCTCACCAGCGGCGCCGTCGGTACATACGTGCCCCCGCGCAGCCAGATGGTGTCGCCCGGCTGCACCTTCCCGCCGGCGCCGGCCAGCGCCGTGGCGAGATCCCACGGCTGCGCGCTGGTCCCGTCGCCCGTGGCCGATCCCGTCGGCGACACGTAATGCACCACCGATCGAGGAGGCGGTGGCGGCGGTGGCGGTGGCGGCGGGGGTGGCTGGACCAAGTTGTCGTGCCCGCAGCCGGCCAGGCTCGCCAGCATCACGAGCCACGCAGTCGTCGATCGTCGCGAGTCGCTCATCGTTTCATCACCACGAACACGCCGAACGCCGACCCGGTGGGCGGCGGCGGCTGGGGAGCGCCCCCGATCGGTGCCGGCGGCGCCACGCCCTTCATCGGGATGCGCACCGCCTCGCCGGCGTACACCCCCCCCGCGACCGGGGCCCCGAAGAAGTCCTGCACGTTGTATACCGCATACCGGTCACCGCGCTGCAGTACTCCCGAGAGCGCGACCGCGACGGTGTCCTGGCGCGCCCAGTTGTACACGACCACGTTCGCCCGGCCGGCCTCGTACGCGTTGGGGCGCACGAACACCGCGGCCTGTGACGGCGGCGCCACAAGCACCTGATTCGTGGCATCGAGCGGCGGGACCGTTGCGTCGAGCGCCACCACGGGTCGGGCGCCGGGACCATACAGCGTGTTGTGGCTCACCTCCGAACGCTCCCAGGCGTGCAGGTCGAGCACCACGTTTCCGCCGACGAGGTAGTTGCGCGACAGGGTGAGCGTTCCGTTGCGAACGCCCAGCGCATTCCGCCAACCGAACACCGCATTCGTCTGGGGCACGCCAGGACTGAAGTAGGCCAGGTTGTCCTGGGCCACGATCGCGTCGGCACGCGCGCGCCCTCCCACCAGGATGTTCGCGGCCCCCGACTTCGCCGAGAGGGTACCGTTGTTGAAGACGATGTTGCCTTCGAGGCGGATGTTGTTCAGCAGACCACTGCGCGCTTCGGTGTACACGTGCAGACCGTAGCCGAACTGATCGAACGCGATGTTGTCGCGCAAGACCAGGGGACCCGTATTACTCTTGGCGTATATCGCGTGCCCGTTGGCCTGACGCGGCACCTCCCACCCGTTGTTGTAGAAGAGACAGCCGCTCACCTCCACGTCCACGGGCGGGGCGTACGTGTAGAACCCGATCCCGCCGTCGTGCACGATCAGATTGACGTAGCGTGTGTGCGACGCGTCGTTCACCACCATGTTCGGCCGCGTGTCCGTGGTGCGATCCGGATCCGAGTCCATCAGCTCGAAGCCCCAGTACACGGCGTAGTCGCCCGTGACCACGAACAGGTCGCCGCGCCGGGTCGACGACGTCGCGCCCGCCGCGTCGATCACCGCCCGCTCGCCGCGATACGGCCGCACCACCACGGGGGCCCCAGGGGCGCCGTGCACGCTGCTCACCACCGCCCCACGGTACGTGCCTCCCCGGAGCCAGATCGTGTCGCCCGGCGCGACCCGGCCGCCCCCGCCACCGAGTGCCGTCGCCAGGTCCCACGGTCGCGCCAGCGTGCCGTCACCCGCGCTCGAGCCGGATGGCGACACGTAGTGGCTGCCTGCGCCGCCCCCGACCCCCGTGCTGGCGAGCAGCACGAGCCCCAGCGCCGCCAGTCGCAGCGTCATGCGTGGTTCAACACGCTCGTCCACAATTCAACACACATCTCCCACACAGAAGCCACACCCGGTCGTCACGATGTTGCGAACACGCCACATCTCCCGCCGGAACGAAACCCACAGCCGGCTGTCGTCGCTTCGCTCACGGGCGCGCAAGTTGGGTGCCGCTTCCGTCGCTGCAACCGCGTGTCCGGTTGGTATCGGTCGGGAATCCAAGTCCCGAGCGCGCGCAACCGTCGCAAGTGATGGCGGCACGGGCGTCTTCGCGTACGTGGCGTGTGGCCTACCGGCGACAGCGTGGTCTGTCGGGCACGCGGCCATCGCCCAGGCCCCGCGGCGTAATGATTGATGGCGCAACGAATTAGTACCCAGCCTGCGGGAGGCACGCGACGTCGCAGCCGGGCTGCACGATAGCTGCAGATAACGCAGGGACCGGTACGCGACCGTTACAGGGCGGATCGCGCGCGCATCGTTATGGAGATCCGCGTGTCACGACTGAGCAGCGCTCAGCAATCGCTCAAGGAGCAGCAGGTGCGGGAAACCCGCCGCCCCCCCCTCCGGCCCGGCACGGTCAGCGGCCACGCGCACCCGCCACGGCTGGTCCCGGATCGCGTCCTCGTCCTGGACGGCTATTCGAATGCCGCCCTCGCGTGCGTGCGGTCGCTCGGACGGGCGGGCTACACCGTCTTCGTGGCCAGTCACCGCCGCTGGCCGTTGGCCGCCTGGTCGCGCTACTGCGCGGGGTCCTGCTGGCACGCGGAAGAGACGCTCCAGGGATTCGCCGCGGCGCGCGCCTGGGCGCACGCGCACGGCGTGCGCATCGTCCTGCCGCTCACCGAGCTGGCGTGCCAGCTCTGCAACGTGGAGCGGGCTGAATGGGAAGCCCTCGGCATGGTCGTGGGGTGCGCGCCCGAGCCGCTGGCGCTGCGCGCGTTCGACAAAGCGCAGACGCTGCGGCTGGCCGAGGCGTGCGGCGTCGAGATCCCGCCCACGCGCTATCCGACCACCCTCGAGGAATGCCGCTCTGCCGCCGATGCCGTCGGGTATCCCTGCATCGTGAAACCCCGCTTCACCGCCGCGTGGAACGGCACGGGGCTCATTCCCGACCCCGGGCTGTGCTATGTGGCCAGCGCGGCCGAGCTCGACCAGGCGGTCCTGACGCGCCGCCAGGGCCGGCACTGGCCTGTGATCCAGCGCTTCGTGGCCGGGCAGGGCAAGGGTGTGTTCACGGTGTGCGACCACGGGCGGCCGGTCGCCTGGTTCGCCCACGAGCGTCTCCGGGACATTCGCCCGTCGGGCTCCGGCTCGAGCCTGCGGCGCTCGGTGGCGGTCGAGCCACGACTGCGCTCGCGCGCCGAGCAGCTGCTCGAGGCCATGCGGTGGCACGGGCCGGCGATGGTCGAGTTTCGCGACGATGGCGTCAATCCCCCCTGGCTCATGGAGGTGAACGGGCGGTTTTGGGGGTCGTTGCAGCTTTCGATCGACGCCGGGTGCGACTTCCCCCGCCTCTGGGTCGACCTGCTCGCAGGCAAGCCGGTCGCGCCCCCGCAGGAGTATCGCGCCGGCGTCACGGTGCGCTGGCTCTGGGGAGACGTGAAGCGCTTTCTCTACATCGTGGCCGGGCCGCCCCGCGGCTACCCCGGGGCCTATCCCTCGGTGGCCCGCGGTCTGCAGGAGCTGTTTGGCCGACAGCCGGCCGGCACGCGGCTCGAAGTGTGGGACCGGCGCGACAAGTGGCCGGCCGTGGCCGAGTGGGTAGAGGGAGTGCGCGACGTGCTCATCCAAGCGTTCAAGCCGCGATGACGAGCAACGGGCGCCCGATCCGGGTGCTGATGCTCACCTGCGCGTGGCCGCCACCGGATCGCCCGGGATACACGACCACGTTCATCAGACGTCAGGTCGAGTTTCTCCAGGCCGCGGGGGTCGACGTGGACGTGTTTCATTTCACCTCCGAGATGCGGCCCGCGAACTACCTGCGCGCCTGGATCGGCGCGCGGCGCCGCACGACGCGCGACCGCTACGACCTCGTGCACGCGCAATTCGGGCAGAGCGGTCTCGTGGCGCTTCCCAAGCGGCTGCCGCTGGTGGTGACGTTCCGGGGCGACGATTTGCAGGGCATCGTGGGGCGGAACCTGCGGATCACTCCGGCCGGCAAGGTGCTACAGAAACTGTCGCAGCTCGTGGCGCGCGCGGCCGACGCCTGCATCGTCGTGTCGGAGCACATGAAGGCGTTCCTGCCCCGCTCGGTTACGGCCCATGTGATCCCGTCCGGTCTCGATCTGGACCAGTTCCGTCCCATCCCGCGAGAGGAGGCGCGGGCGCGCCTCGGCCTCCCGCTCGACAAGCGCCTGGTGCTGTTCGTCGGCAATCCCGCGGTCGAGCGCAAACGCTACCCGCTGGCGCGCGAGGCGGTAGACATTCTCAAGCGCTCGCTGCCGGCCGACCTGGTGGTCGCTTGGAGCGTGCGACACCGCGACGTGCCGGTCTGGATGAACGCGTGCGACGCGCTCGTGTTCACATCGATGCAGGAAGGCTCGCCCAACGCGGTCAAGGAAGCGCTGGCGTGCGATCTGCCCGTGGTGTCGGTGCCGGTCGGCGACGTCGCGCAACGGATCGGCGGCGTCGCCGGGTGCGAGCTCTGCCCGGATGAGCGACCTGAGTCGATTGCCGCGGCGCTCGAGCGGGTGTTGCGACGCGGGATCCGGGCGGCCGGGCGCCCCGCGGTGCAGGACCTGGACGAGCGTCGGCTGGCGCAGCAGGTGATCGATGTGTACCGCTCGGTCCTGGGCGCTCGTAACGGCGGGCCGGCGGTGGCCGCGGAGCGTCGCCCGCCCGTCGCCGCCGCGCGAGGCGCGCCATGACGTCGCGGCTCGAGATCGCCGGTCTGGGCTTTCACGACGTCACCGACGATCCCTTCGTCTCGGGCTTTCAGCGTGCCGGTGCCCTGCCCTTCAAGCACACGGTGGCGGGATTTGCCCGCGATCTCGACGCGATCACGGCGGCACCGAGCGCGCCGCGGCTCGTCACCGATATCGATCTCTCCGCCCCCGGTCGCCATCTGCTGCTCACATTCGACGATGGCGGCAAGAGCGCGCTGCACATCGGCGACGTGTTGCGCGCGCGGGGCTGGCGCGGTCACTTCTTCATCGTGACCAACCTGCTCGGCGGCCGCACCTTCCTGACCGCCGCCGACGTCCGTCACCTGCGGAGCAGCGGTCACCTGATCGGCAGCCATTCGCACACCCACCCCGATATTTTCAACGCCCTGTCGCCACGCCGCATGCTCGAGGAGTGGCACATCAGCACGGACACGCTGTCTCAGGTAGTGGGGGAGCGCTGTGCCACCGCCGCGGTCCCGGGAGGCGATATCTCGCCGCAGGTGCTCGAGTCGGCCGCGGCCGCCGGCCTGCGCGCCTTGTTCACGTCCGAGCCGTGGCTCGCGCCGCGCCGGGTCCACGGATGTTGGATCCTGGGCCGCTATATCGTCAAGGCCGCGACGCCGTCCGCTCGCATCGCCGCACTGGCGGCGTTTCGCGGCTGGCGCCGCGCCCTGCTCGTGCGCCGCTGCAAAGTCGCGGCGCGCGCCGCCCTGCCGTCGCTGTACCGGGCCTACGTCGCCCGCACCACGCGCGAATGGGACGCGGTGACGGAGCGCCCCTGACCACCTCGGGGCCCGCGCGCGCCGGGCGCCGCCGCGCCGTGCGGTTCGCCCCGGAGCACGCACTCGCGGTGCGTGCCTTCAATCAGCGACTGGCCCGCGCCGGCGCCCCCTGGCGGTTCCCCGAGACCTCCGTCCCCGACTGGCTGCCTCAGGCCGATGGCGTCCCGGTGTGGCAGGAATACTTCCTGCTGCTCGAGGACGACGCGGTGCGTGGCGCGTACGTGCTGAAGCGGCAAGACGCCGTCGTGGGGCGCGGGACCGGCGGAGCCGCCTCCCGGCGGGTGGGCAGCTTCTATTGGCCGCTCTCCGAAGGCACCATCGACCCCACCTATGCGCTGGTGGCTCCCCGCCTGCTGCAGGCCGCGCTCCAGGACGAGCCGCTGCTCTTCCTGGTCGGCATGGTCGGCCGCGACCGGCCGATCGCCCGGCTCGTCCACGCGCTCGGCTGGCGCCTCACGTCGGTCCCGTTCTACTTCAAGCCGGTCCGGCCGGCCCGATTCTTTCGCGAGCTGCGCTACGCGCGGCGACGCGCCGGCGCCCGCTGGGCCCTCGACCTCGCGCGCGTGACGGGATTGGGGTGGCTCGGTCTGACGCTCGCCGGCCTGGCGCTGCGGGCTCGGGCGCTCCGGCGCGCAGCGGTGCGAATCGACCTGGTGCCGCGCTTCGACGATTGGGCGGACGCGATTTGGGCAGCCAACGCGCCGCGCTACTCGTTCGTCGGCGGCCGGGACGCGGCGGCGCTGAATGCCACGTATCCGCCCGAGAGCAGCACGTTCACCCGGCTGCGCATCGCGCGTGGCGATCGCACCATCGGCTGGGCCGTAGTGCAGGACTCGCTGCCCGGGTCGAGCGAACACTTCGGCGGGATGCGCGTGGGGACCATCGTGGACGGCTTTGCCGCACCGGAAGACGCCGCGGCCGTGGTGCAAGCGGGCAGCGACGCGCTGGCGGAGCGCCGGGTGGACCTGATCATCTCGAACCAGAGCCACCGCGCCTGGCGCCGCGCGCTCTCCCAGGCCGGCTTCCTGCGTGGCCCCTCGTCGTGGCTGTTCGCGCCCTCCCCGGCGCTCGCAGAGCTCGTGTTCGCCGCCGATCCCGCCGGTCACGCCGTGCACGTGAACCGCGGCGACGGCGACTGGCCCTGGGGGACGGAGCTCGAAGGGCCGGCGCTTCCTGCGACTAGCTGATGCTGAAGGCCCGCATCCACATCTCCAGCGACAACAGGCGGAACAGGCCGAGATAGGCTTCCGCGCGCTGGGCGCGCCCGCCGTTCGCGGACTCGCGGTACCAGCGCCGCAACACCTCGGGATCGACGTACTTCGCGGACTTGAGTGAGTCCTCGATCAGGGCGCTGACGTGCGGCCGCAGCTCCCGCGTCAGCCACTGGCGACCCGGGACCGCGAACCCAAGCTTGGTTTTGCGCTGCCGCACGCTGTCGGGGATGATCCCCTGCAGCGCCTGGCGCACGGCGAACTTGCTCCAGCCGTGCTGGATCTTGAGCCGGTCGGGCAGTGAGACGCCGTATTCCACGACGTGATGGTCGAGCAACGGCACGCGCGCCTCGAGGGAGAACGCCATGGACGAGCGATCCTCCATCCGCAGGAGCATCGGCAGCGTATCGACCATGATGTCGTCCACCTGCATCCGCTGCATCACGGTGGCGCGCGACGCGCCGTCTCCGTTGTGCGACGCATAGCGCCACCAGCGGGTGGCGGGCGTGCTCTCGCCCATCACCGCGCGATCCCAGTCGCCGCGCAGCGCCCGGCGGAGCAGCGAATCGACGCCCAGCACGCGGCGCAGCTGCCGCGGCAGGTAGCGGTACCCGTTCCGGATGTTCAGCACGTAGCGATCGCCCTGCAGCAGGGTCGCGCCGAACTCCTTCGCCAGCCCGATCCACCGACCCGACCGGAGCAGCGAGGCGAGATAGGCGTAGCGAAACTTGGCGTAGCCGCCGAACACCTCGTCGCCTCCCTGGCCGTCCAACAGCACCTTCACGCCCGCCTCCTTCGCGGCCCGCATCACGCGCCATTGCGCGTAGTAAGTCATCTCGCCGAACGGCATGTCCTGATGCCACGCCATGCGCGCGAAGGTCTCGAGGAAGTCGTCGGGCGCGGGAAACACGAGGTGCGGGTTGGCGCCGACCGAGTGCGCCACCGCCAGCGCATACTCCCGCTCGTCGACCTCCCGCTGCTCGTAGCACGCCGTGAACGTGTTGAAGCAGTCTCCCAGGGCCTGGGCCGCGTCCGGCTGCTCGCGCCAAATCTTGCCGATCAGTGAGACGACCGTCGAGGAATCGAGCCCGCCCGAAAGGCAGCTCCCCACCGGCACGTCGCTGATCAGGTGCCGCCGCGTCGTCGCCAGGAGCAGGTCGCGCAGTCCGTCGATCCGGGTCGCGTCCCCTGTCCCGTTCTGCGCCGCCGGCTCGAGCCGCCAGTAGGCGCGGGGCGCGAACCGCCCCGTCGCCGCGTCCAGCGTCAGCGCGTGGGCCGGCGCCAGCGCCTTCACCGCTGTGAGCAGCGTGCGCTCGCCATAGTCGCAATTGGCGTGCACCAGGAAGCCCACCACTGCCTCGTCGTCGGGCTGCGCCTCGAGGCCCGGGTAGGCGAGCAGGGCTTTGATCTCGGAGGCGAAGATGAACGCCCCCGGAGGGGTCGCGTAGTAGAAGGGCTTGATCCCGAGGCGGTCGCGGGCGCAGAACAGGCGGCCCCGCGGACCGTCCCACACGGCGAACGCGAACATGCCGTCGAGCCGCCCGAGACAGTCCTCGCCCCACCGCCGGTAGGCCTGCAGCAGCACTTCCGTATCGGTGCGTGTGGTGAAGCAATGCCCCAGCGTCTCGAGCTCGCCGCGCAGCTCCTGATGATTGTAGATCTCGCCGTTAAACACGATCCAGACGTCGGAGTCGCCCACCGTCAGGGGTTGCAGGCCCCGGTCGGACAGATCGAGAATCGCCAGGCGCCGGTGTCCCAGCCCCACCGTGACGGGAGTGGCTGTGTCCCACCGGTTGGTGTGGGGCAGAAACGCGTGCCGGAACCGGTTCCCTCCGCCGTTCGGCCACGCGAGCAGGAACCCCTCGCCATCCGGCCCCCGATGCCGTTGGCGATCGTTCATCCGCTGCAGCGCGGCCACGTCGACCGGTCGCGTGAGGCCGACAATCCCTACGATCCCGCACATCGCGCCGCCACCCCCGCGGGGAGCCCGCGGTCGAGAGTGTCCCAGGGTTCGAGTCGGTGCACCAACATCCCAGGGAAAGCGGTCAAGAACTATGCCGACCGCCGCGTCCACAGGATCGGACCGGGGCTGTGGCGTGCCCTCCACAGCCGGTGGGCTGGGCCGCAAACGTCCCAGCCCAGGGAAAAGCTCGCGTCTCGCGAGCTCCCCCTGGGCTGGGCGGTGCGACCCGGGCTCAGGTACGGTGGGTCGGCCAAGGGCCGCCGGTCCCGACCGAGGACGGCGGCCCTCACTTAGATCACTTGAACTCGTACGCTCCGATCGTATACGCGCCGGTGGCAGGACGCAGGGCGCCGGTGATGTCGTTGGGCACCATCGTCAACGGCAGGCCGGCCCCGATCGCGGGGCTCCCCGCTTGCACCCGGAAGTCGAGCCCGCCGGCGTTCACGAACTGCGGATCGGTGTTGTTCATGTTGGCCGAGAGTGTCGCACCCGAGCCCGTGCTCGCCACCGCTCCAAAGGCGATGTTGTTGGACACCGTCGCGTTCGTCAGGCCGCCGGTGTCGAGCCAGACGCCGGCCGTCGTCGGCTGGTAGAAGATGTTGTTCGCGATCAGCAGGTTGGTCACCCCCGTGGCGATGATGATCTGACCGTCGCGCCACGGATTCGGGAAGGCGAAGGTATTGTTCACAATCGTCAGCCCGGTCGTCACCGCGCCATTGCCGTTGTAGCGCTGGATCGCCCAACCGTGGGTGAAGTTGTAGAACACGTTGTTGCGGATCACGACGTTGTTGCCGATGCCGTGATAGACCCCGTGGTCATGGTTCTGCCAGTTGGCGTTCGGCTCCACGCAGCCCTGCTCGCCCGGTCCCAGCCGCCCCACGTCGTGAACGACGTTGCGCTCGATGGTGAGGTTATCGGAGTAGGCGTCCACGCCCACGATCCCACCCACATCCCCGGTGCAGATGTGCCCGATGTCGTGGATGTGGTTCTGCACCACGTCGACATCGTGGTTCCCGCCGACACTCTCCGACCCACCATACGCGTCGATGCCGTAGCGGCCGGTGTTGCGCACCTCGAAGCCCTCGACCCGGACGTAGTTCCCGTTGATCTCGATGCCGACGGCGGAGGCGTTGTTCTGGCCGTCGATCACGGCGCCCCACAGGTTCGCCGACCGGAACACGAGCCAACCCGCGGCGGTGCCGCTGCGACTGATGGTGACGACGTTGCCGCCGCCGGTGTACACGCCATCGTTCACGATGACCGTGTCGCCGGGGTTGGTCACGTCCGCCGCGTGCTGCAACGTGCGCCAGGGAGCCGTGCTGGTTCCCGCGTTACCGTCGTTGCCGCTCGCCACATCGACGTAGTGGCAGGCGCTGACGCAGCTGCCGGGCGGGGGCGCCGCCGTCACCACGATGGCGGCCGTGCCGCTCTTGCCCCCGCTCGTCGCGGTGATCGTGGCGCTGCCCACAGTCACACCCGTCACGAGCCCGGAGGCGCTCACCGCGGCCGCTGCCCCGTTGCTCGTCGTCCAGGTGATTGTCCGGCCGTTGAGCGGATTCCCGGCTGAGTCCTTGGCGGTCGCATTGAGCTGCAGCGTGCTCCCCACGGCAACACTCGCCAACGCGGGGCTCACGGTCACAGAGGCAACTGGTACGACGGTCACGGTCAGTGACGCCGTGCCACTCTGTCCCCCGCTCGTCGCCGTGATGGTGGTCGAGCCCGCGGCCCGTGCCGTCACCAGCCCGCTGGTGCCGACGGTGGCCACAGTCGTGTTGCCGCTGGACCACGCCACGCTCCTCCCGGTCAGGGGGTTCCCCCCCGAATCCTTCGGCGTCGCGGTCAGCTGCACGGTCTGCCCGACGAAGAGCCCCGCCGACGCCGGGCTCACGGTAACCGAGGCGACTGGTACGACGCTCACCGTCAACGACGCCGTGCCACTCTGCCCCTCGCTCGTCGCGGTGATCGTGGTGGAGCCCGCGGCCCGCGCCGTCACGAGCCCGCTGCCACTGACCGTGGCCACAGTCGCGTTGCCGCTCGACCACGCCACGCTTCTCCCGGCCAGCGGGTTGCCGCCCGCGTCCTTGGGTGTCGCGGTCAACTGCACGGTCTGTCCGACCAGGACCGTGACCGACGCCGGGCTCACCGTGACCAACGCGACCGGAACGGCCTGCACGGTGATGGCGGCCGTGCCCGTCTTGCCGCCGCTCGTGGCGGAGATCGTGGCGCTACCCGCCGTCACTCCCTGCACGAGCCCGCTCGCGCTCACACTCGCGACGCCCGAGCTGTTGCTCGTCCAGGTGACGGCCCGCCCCGCGAGCGGATTCCCCGCGGAGTCTTCCACCAGCGCGCTCAGCTGGACCGTATTCCCCGCCGTCAGGCTGGCCGTGGGGGGGCTGACGAGCACGGTATCCACGGGGACGGCGCCGGCGCAGAGAACGCTCACGCTCGCCAGGGCGTTCTTGCCTCCCGGGTTGCTGGTGGCGGTCACCGTGTAGTCGCCGCACGCGGTCGCGTGATAGTGACCGTAATGGCGGCCATGATTGCTGCTCGTGTCGATGGCGCCCCCGGTGGCACTCCACGCCACGTCGATCGACGCCGTGTCCCCCGCGGTGGTCAAGCCGACCGCGGTGAAGTCCTGAGTGGCGTTTTGCTGCAGGGTGGCCGTTTGCGGGGTGACGAAGAACTGGGCGAGCGTTGCACCCGGGTCCGTGACCGCGACCGGGCGTTCACAACCGAGCACCGCCACGGCGGCGAGCGCCGCGGCGGGCCACGCGCGGTCTTTCATGAGCGCCAACCGGCACGCCAGCTTGTGCTTGAAGGTCATGGTTTCTGCTCCGCGGAGGCGGATGGAGGGGGGGGAGTAGAGAGTACGCGGCGGGAGGGAGAATCCACGACCGCCGCTTTGGTCAACGAGAGACGATGCGACAGCTTGAATCCAAACGGCATGCTGGGCCCCGGTTGCGTTAGCCTACGTCGGGGTCTCTTTGGGGCTGGCGCATGAAAATGGAAGAGCCGCCGCGAGACCTGATGGTCGATTCGCTGGCGGCCCGGCGGACCTAGCGACGTCGCGTCGCCGTAGTCCCGTGACTCTGCGTCACCGTCTTTCGACGGGTTTGCTCTGAGCAGCGATGATGAACTGCGCTTTTTGCGATCCGTGTCATCGTGACACTATCTTCGTTGCGTCCCCGCATCTGCCCAGCCCCGCCGCACCGCAGCGATAGTACATCACCACGACCGGCGACGCAAGTCATTTTGGGGATTTTTCGGTTTTTGGGGGTTTCAAAAGGGATCGACCTAGGCGCGACAGATCTCATCCAACTCATCGAACCCCACCAGCACATCGCGCGGTTTGGACCCATTGGCGGGGCCGAGAATGCCGGCGAGCTCGAGCTGATCGATGATGCGCGCCGCGCGCCCGTAGCCGATGCTCATGCGCCGCTGCAGCAGCGATGTGGAGCCGAGCTGATTCTGAATGCACACCTCGGCGGCCTGACGGAACAGCGAGTCGCGTTCGCCGGGTGTGCCCTCCTCCCCCGTCCCGCGTCCCTCGTCCTCCGCTTTCTCGGCCTCCTCGAGTGCCGTGACCTGCTCGTCGATGCTCGCGCCCGCGGGTGCCGCCGCACGCTCGGCGTGCGCCTTGTACCAGTCCATCAGGCGCTCGGTCTCTTCCGTTGAGATGAAGGCGCCCTGTACGCGCATCGGCTCGCTCTTGCCGGGGGGCAGGAACAGCATGTCGCCGTTGCCGAGCAGCGTTTCCGCCCCGTTCTGGTCCAGGATGGTGCGGCTGTCCACCTTGGCCGACACGCGGAAGGCGACGCGGCAGGGAAAGTTGGCCTTGATGAGCCCGGTGATCACGTTCACGGAAGGGCGCTGCGTCGCCAGCACCAGGTGGATCCCGATCGCGCGGGCCTTCTGCGCCAGCGTGCCGAGGGGAGTCTCGATTTCGCCCTGCACCGTGAGCATCAGGTCCGCCAGCTCGTCCACGATCAGCACGATGTAGGGCACGACCCCGCCCGAATACTCGCCGTCGAGCGGCAGCTCCTTCTGGATTCCCGCCTGCGTGGCCAGCGTCTCGCGCGGCCCCTTGAGCGGCTTCTTGTCATCGACCTTCTTGTTGAAGTCGACGATGTTGCGCGCGTGGTTCGCGTGCAACAGCCGGTAGCGCCGCTCCATCTCCCACACCGCCCACTTGAGCACGCTCGCGGCCTTGTGGTGGTTGGTCACCACCGGCAGACCCAGGTGCGGCAGCTTCTCGTACATCGAGAGCTCGACCATCTTCGGGTCGATCATCAGGAGTTTCAGCCGCTCGGGCGGGTGCGTGTAGACCAGGCTCGTGATGATGGTGTTGATGCAGACGGATTTGCCGGAGCCGGTGACGCCCGCGATCAAGAGGTGCGGCATCTTGGCCAGGTCCGCGACCACCGGTTCGCCTTCGAGATTCTTCCCCAGGCCGAGCGGCAGCGCGCGGCTCGCCCGCTGGTAATCGGCGCCCTCGATCAGCTCGCGCACGTGCACCATGCGGGCGATCGGATTGGGCACCTCGATCCCGACCGCCGCCTTGCCCGGGATGGGGGCCACGATGCGCAGCGACGGCGCCCGCATCGCGAGGGCCAGGTCGTCGGCCAGGGAGGCGATGCGTCCGACCTTCACGCCCGGGCCGGGCGCCACTTCGTATTGGGTCACGACCGGTCCGACCGTGCGACCCGCGATCGAGCCTTCCACGCGGAACGTCTGCAGCGTCTCGATGAGCTTCTGGCCCATCTGCTCGATCTGCACCAGCCCGGCGTCGGTGTCCTCGGGAGGGGCGGGGTTCAACAAATCGATTGGCGGGATGAGAACCCCTTCAGCGGGATGCGGGATACGAGATGCGGGAGGCGTGGCTTTGGTCTTGCGGGCCTTGGCTTCCTTCAGCGCCGCGACCCTACGGTCCCGCTCCTCGTCCGCGGCGACGCGCTGAGGCTTTTCTTGCTTCGTCGCGTCTCGCATCACGCTTCCCGCATCCCGCATCCCGCCCTTCGCATCCCGCATCCCGCTTCCCGCATCCCGCTTCCCGATTCCCGTCTCCCGTGTCCGCAACGCGACCAGCGGATGCCACCCGACTGTGAGGATCCCCAGCGCCGAGAGCGCGAACAGGCCGACCAGGGCTCCTCCTGCCGTGCCCACCGCCTGATGGATGCCGTGCGCCACGAGCGCGGGCGCCACGCCGACGAGCCGCTGGGTGGAGCTCCACGCGGCATAGTCCGCCGGGAAGCGGGCGCCGGTGAGCGTGCCGATGCCGTAGGGCAACAGCAGCACGAGGCCCGCGCCGAGCGCGGCCGTTCGGCCCCACGAGAGGCTGCCGAGGCGCTCGAATGCCGCGAGCGCCCACCCGATGCCCAGCAACGGCACCACCGCGGAGCCGGCACCGAGCGTCCGCCACAACAGCGTGCCGATGTGGTCGCCCCAGCTCCCCGTGATGGGAAGGCGCAGCAGCGTGAGTCCGAGGAACAGGCCGACGACGAGGGCGCCGATACCGATCAGCTCCTGGCGCGCCTTCGCGTTCATGTGATGCGGCGGTCCGCGTAGGTGGGGACGACGCCGAACCGGTCCGGCCGGGCGGCGAAGGCGACGTCCTCTTCCAGATCGACCTCGCCGAGCTGGTGTGCCGCGTCCGAGCGCTCCAGCGCCTCGGTCCAGCTGCTCAGCTCGTCCGTGAGGGCGAGGGCCGCGCGGGCCGCGTCGTTCAGGGCCAGCTTGCGGAGACCCTTCTTCACGCCCTTGATCACGCGGCCCGCCGTATAGGCATCCTCGATGGCGAACTGCTTCTCGCGGCCGGCGCAGATGATCACCAGATCGCGCGGCTCGACGAGCAGCGCGCGGGCGCGCTCGACCAGGGCCTTGAAGTTCACGGGGGCGCCCACCAGCACCGGCTCCCCGCCCTGCGCGGCGACCAGCGCGGGCGTCCCATTCGTGGTGGCGAGCACGATCGTCTTGCCCGCCACCGCCGCCGGCACCATCTCCCGCGGCGAGTTGCCCAGCGCGAACCCTTCGATTTTCACACTGCGGCGCTCACCGGCCAGGAGCACGCCGTCCTTCTCGAGGTTCGAGGCGAGGCGGACCGCCTCCTCGGAGGTCGCGGCGGGGATCACCGCCTTGGCGCCGTTCGCCAGGGCCGTGATGATGGTGGTCGTCGCGCGCAGGACGTCGATGACGACCACGCCCCGGCCGGCGAGATCCCCCGTGCCGAGGCCGAGCGGAGTGAAGTAGACGTCGATCTTCATGCGGGGGGCTGGAGCAGCTGCGGCTCGCGCTCGAGGAACTTGGTGTCCACGCGGCCCGCGACGAAGTCGGGATGGCGCATGACCCGACTGAGGAAGGGAATGGTCGTGGTCACGCCTTCAATGATAAACGAGTCGAGCGCCTGGCGCATGCGGGCCAGCGCCTCCGCCCGGCTGTTGCCGTGGACGATCACCTTCGCGAGCAGGGAATCGTAGAACGGCGGTACCGTGTAGCCCGCGTAGATGTGGGTGTCGACGCGTACGCCCGGTCCGCCCGGCGGGTGGTACGCGGTGATCGTCCCGGGACTGGGCTGAAAATTGCGCGCCGGATCTTCCGCATTCACGCGGCACTCGATGGCATGCCCGCGCAGCCGGTTGCCGTTCATCACGAACGACAGCGGCTCCCCCGCGGCCACCCGGATCTGCTCTTTGACGAGATCGAAGTTGGTGCACATCTCGGTGACCGGGTGCTCCACCTGGATGCGCGTGTTCATCTCCATGAAGTAAAACGCGCCGTCCTCGTCGAGCAGGAACTCGATCGTCCCCGCGCCCACGTAGCCGATCGCTTCGGCGAGCCGTACCGCCGAGTCGCCGATGTCCTGGCGCAGCGTCGCGTCCACGACCGGGCTGGGGGCTTCCTCGACGAGCTTCTGATGGCGCCGTTGCACCGAGCAGTCCCGCTCGCACAGGTGCATGATCCGCCCGTGCGTGTCGCCCATGATCTGGATCTCGATGTGGCGCGGCCGCGCGAGGTACTTCTCCAGGTAGACCTCGTCCGAGCCGAAGGCGGCCAGCGCTTCCTGCTTCGCGAGCGAAAACGCCTGCGGGAATTGCTCCCCGTCCTGCGCCACGCGCATCCCCTTCCCGCCCCCGCCCGCCGCCGCCTTGATGATCACCGGAAAACCGATCTTCTCGGCCAGCTTGAGCCCCGCGTCGGCGTCCTCCACCGCGCCGGGCGAGCCCGGCACCGTGGGCACCTTGAGCCGTTGCGCCAGCTTGCGCGCCGCCGCCTTGTCGCCCATCTGGCGGATCTGGTCGCCCGTCGGACCGACGAAGGTGATGTTCGACGTACGCACGATGTCCGCGAATTCGGCGTTCTCGGCGAGAAAGCCGTAGCCGGGGTGGAGGGCGTCCGCCCCCGTGATCTCGGCCGCAGCGATGATGCGGGGAATGTTCAGGTAGCTGTCGCGCGCCGGCGCCCGCCCGATGCACACATCGTCGTCGGCGAAGCGCGTGTGCAGGCTGTCGCGATCCGCCTCGGAGTACACGGCCACCGTCTCGATGGCGAGCTCCTTACACGCACGGATCACCCGCAGGGCGATCTCCCCGCGGTTGGCAATCAGCACCTTCTTGAACATCAGGGCGTGATGTCGCCGCGCAGGCCCGCCGCGGCCGTGGTCCCGCCAAACGACTGGCTATCCCCCGAATCGACCCCCGATACCTTCAGCGCGAACTCGCTCGGGTTCGTGGCGTAGAAGATCGCGCTCTCGTAGCTCACCATGCCCTGCTGGTACCAGTGGAACAGCGATTGATCGAAGCTCTGCATGCCGTATTGCACGGAGCCTTGGGCGATCAGGTCGGGAATGGAGAGCGACTTCGTCAGGTCGCGCATGTTCTCCTGGACGGCGGCGGTGTTGATCAGCACTTCCGACGCCGGGACGCGACCCTTGCCGTCCTTGCGCGGCACCAGCCGCAGCGACACGATCGCCTGCAGCGCCGTCGAGAGCAGGTGCCGCACCTCGTCGTGCTGGTGCGGGGGAAAGAACGAGATCACGCGGTTGATCGTCTGGGTCGCGTCGGTCGTGTGCAGCGTCGAAAACACCAGGTGCCCGGTGTCGGCCGCCTTGAGCGCGGTGTCGAGCGTCTCCATGTCACGGATCTCGCCGATCAGGATCACGTCCGGCGCCTGGCGCAGCACGTGGCGCAGTGCCGCATTGAACGACAGCGTGTCGTTCCCCACCTCGCGCTGCGAGATGTTGGACAGGTTGTCGCGGTGCAGGAACTCGATCGGGTCCTCGATCGTGATGATGTTCACCCGGCGGCTGGTGTTGATGTGGTTGATCAGCGCCGCCAGCGCCGTCGACTTGCCCGAGCCCGTCACGCCCGTCACCAGCACCAGCCCGCGCGGCCGCAGCCCGATCTCCTCGAGCACCGGGGGCAGGTTCAAGTCGCGGATCGTTTTGACTTCATACGGAATCGCCCGGAACGCGAACGCCACGGTGCCGCGCTGCTGATACACGTTGGTCCGGAAGCGACCCACCCCCGGCACGCCGATCGCGAAGTCCGCCTCTTTGTGCTCGGCGAACTCCTTCACCTGCCGCGGGGTCATGATCTGCTCGGCCAGCGACTTCAGCTCCTCAGGCTTGAGCGGCGCGCTCTCCAGCGCCAGCAGCTCGCCGTTCACCCGGATCGTCGCCGGCCGGCCCACTTTCAAGAGCAGGTCCGACGCGTTGCGCTGGACCATGAGCGTGATGGCCGCCTTGAAGTTGAAAGTCGGTTGGCCGCTGTGGGGAGCTTCAGGCATGGGGGTCGACTCGGAAAAGGGCCTGTCCGAACTCGACGGGCTGGGAGTTCTCCACCAGCACCTCCCGGATCACGCCCGCCACCTCGGACTCGATTTCGTTCATGATCTTCATCGCCTCGATGATGCACACCACCTGCCGCGGCCCCACGCGACTGCCCGCCTTGACGTAGGGCCCGGCGCCCGGCTCCGGAGCGGAGTAAAACGTCCCCACCATGGGCGACTTGATCTCGAGGAGCTGCGACGGAGCCGAGACGGCCCCCCCCGCCCCGGGAGCAGCCGGCGCCCGCTGGGCTGCTGCGGAGGAGGGGGAGGCCGCCGTCTCCGCGACGGGCGCTTGCGCCACGACCACGTGCTGACCGCCGGCGTTCGTCTGGTGGCCGGCCTTGGTCAGCCGCACCACCGACCAGGACCCGAACAAACCCCGGCGCACCTCGATCGCTCCCAGCTCGGGCGCATCCCTCAGGATCTGCACCAGCTGGGCGATGATGTCGAGGTTCATGTCTCCCGGTCGCGCCGCATAGGGTCCAAAGTTACACGACCTCCACGAGGTCCGTCAGCCCGTCCGACAACAGCTCCGCCGTGCCGCCGTCCGAGGGGAGGTGCACATCGTCCTCGATGCGCACGCCGCCCTCGCCCGCCAGGTATACGCCTGGCTCCACCGTGACCACCGCGCCGCCGGGCAGCGGCTCGACGTTGGTCTTGGACAGGCGGGGCGCCTCGTGCACCTCGAGCCCCAGCCCGTGGCCGAGCGAGTGCCCGAACGCCTCTCCCAGACCGCGCGCCGCGATCGGCTCCCGGGCCAGCGCGTCGGCGTCCCGCCCGCTCATTCCCGCGCGCACGCCGCCGCGCGCCCGCCGCTGCGCGTCGTACACCACCCCGTACAGCGCGCGCTGCCGCTCGCTGGCGCGGGCGCCCACGACCACGGTGCGCGTGATGTCGGCGCAATACCCGTCGACTTGCGCCCCGAAGTCCAACAGCAGCCACTCGCCCATCGCCACGACGCGCCTGCTCGAGCGTGCGTGCGGCAGCGCGCTGCGTGGCCCCGAGGCCACGATGGTCGGAAAGGGGTGTCCCTCACTCCCCAGCTGGCGCAGCGCCCCTTCGAGCAGACCGGCGATCGCCAGCTCGGTCATGCCGGGACGCACCTGCGCCAGCGTGCGCCGCAGGGCCTCACCGGCGAGCAGGGCGGCCCCGCGAATCGCTGCGACCTCACCCTCGTCCTTCGCCGCGCGCAGCCGTTCCACCAGCTCGGTGACCGGCCTCCAGCGCCACGGCTTGCCCGCCTCGGCGAAGCGGCGGGCGTCGTGCACCGTGAGCGCGTGCGCCTCGTACCCGATCTCCGTGAGGGGCCCGAGCGTCGCGAGCTCCCGGAAGAAGCGGTCCCACACGCTCGTGCCCTCGACCTCGACGCGCGCCACCGCTCCCGCTTCGGCGCGGGCCTGCTCGTCGTAGCGAAAATCCGTCACGAGCAGCACGTCGCCGCGCGTCACGGCCACGAGGGCCGCCGAGCCGGAGAACCCGGTGAGGTAGCGGATGTTGGCGCGCGACGCGACGAGCAGCCCGTCCAGCCCCTCGGCGGCGAACGCCCGGACGAGCGCCTCCTGCCGCGAGCGCCGCCGGTCAGGCGCCATGGCGGGCCTGGAGATAGCCGACCAGGCCCTCGAGTCCCAGCCGATAGCTCTCGGCGCCGAACCCCGTCACCATGCCCACCGCGGCATCCGCGAGCATCGAGCGCCGTCGCTCGGGCTCGCGGGCGAACAGGTTGGACAGGTGCACTTCGACGAACGGCAGGCGTACCGCGAGCAGCGCGTCGCGTACGGCGAGACTCGTGTGCGTGTACGCCGCGGCGTTGATGACCAGCCCGTCCGCCTTGCCCTTCAGCCCCTGGATCGCGTCGACCAGCTCACCCTCGTGATTCGTTTGGGTCCAGGACACGTCGATGCCGAGCGCGCGCGCCCGCTCGCGCGTGCGCGCCTCGATCTCCGCCAGCGTCGTCCGCCCGTACAACTCCGGCTCGCGCTCGCCCAGCAGATTCAGGTTGGGGCCGTTCAGCACGGCGATGTGCACTAGGACTTGAGGCCCCTGAGCCAGGCCTGGAACTGATCGAGGTCGCCCTCGTCCTCCATCGGGGGCCGGCCCCTCGACCCGGAGCCGCGGGCCGGACCGGCAGGCGCGGCGCCTGCTTCGGCTGACGCAGGGGCGCCGGCCGCCGGAGCGGGCGGCGGGCTGAAGAACTGGTCGAACGAAAACCCGCCGGGCGGGGGCGGAGTCGCGGGTGCCGGCTCCACGGGCGGCGGCGCGCTCGCGTCCCCCGCCGCAGGGGTCCGCGGGGCCTCCTCGCCGAACACCGCGTCGAGCGTGATGGTGTCAGCGGCGGGCCGGCTGGCCTCGCCGGGCGCCACGATTTCGGGCGCCGGATCGGGCTCGGGCGGCGCGATGGAGAACGCACCGTCGAGCGGCGAACCCGGGGACCAGAGGGCGGGCAACGGCTCCGGATCGGGCGGTGCGCTCGAGCCCGGAGCCGGCGGCCGGGCTGCCAGGATTCTCCGCAAGAAGGTCGGTACGGACTCCCCCGTCTCCGCGCCGCTCGCTCGCGAGTCGCCCGACGCCAGGCCGGCGACGCGCGCCCGCAGCCGCGGGTCCCCCGGTCGCTGGGCGAGCAACGCCTGATAGACGCGCAGCGCCTCGTCCCGGTGTCCTTGTCGCAGATACAGCTCCGCCATGGTTTCCGTGACGACCGGCTCGGCGCGCGACAGCGCCGCCGTGTCGGCCGCGCCATCGTCGTCGGACAGGGTCACGGCGGCCGGCATCGCGGGAGCGGCGCCCCCCGGAGCAACGGGCGCCCGCTGGGCTGCCGGAACGGGGCCTCCCCCTCCCGACTCCGCGGTCACGTCGTCGGGCATGATCAACGGCAAGTCGATCGTCGGCTGCTCGTCCTCGGGCGGCGGCGCGAGCCCGCTCTCGTATTGGGTGTGCGCCAGCCCTTCGACCACGAGGTCCTGCGGTTTGAGCTCCACCTCTTCCTGCACCTCGAGCCCTTCAGCCTTGGCGGCGTCGTGAGCCACCGAGTTGAAATCGAGCGTGCCGTCGTAGGTCTCGATCTCGCCGGCTGGCGGAGCGGACTTGGTCGGCACCGCGTCCGCGACCCGGGATTCGGATTCGTGCTCGACCACGAAGTCTCGACGCGGCGGGGGTGGAGGGTGCGGGGGGGGCGGGGCGGGAGTCGCCTTGGGCGTGAACGAAGGCGCGCGCGCCGGCTCGGGCACCAGTCGCACCACCCGCTCGGGCGCGGCCGCGCGGGCCGGTGGCGCGGCCGGCGAGGGGCTCGAATGGCCGGTGAATCGCGCCGCCCTGCTCCTGGCCCGCGTCAGCGCTTCCGCCGCGTCGCCATTCATCGGGTCGGCCGAGAGCAGCCGCGTCAGCCAATCCACCGCCTCGTCGTAGCGGTGGCCGCGCTCCGCGATCTCCGCCAGGATCTTGAGCGCCAGCACATTTTCCGGGTCGAGCGCCAGGACCTTGCGGAACACATCGGAGGCGCCCGGGTCGTTCTTTTGATCCATGAGACAGCGCCCGAACACGATGTGGGCGCTGACGTAGTCGGGGTGCAGCTCGAGACCCGCCGTACACAGCTCGATCGCTCTATCTAGTTCTCCTGCTTTGCGATAGGCGTCCGCCAGGGGCGCGAAGTTCCGTCCCTTGGGATTCTCGGCCCAACGCTTTTCGAGCTTTTCGATCTCGCTGGTGTAGGCCACGGCCTAAGTGGTTGTGGGAATTGGACGAAGATAGTGTTTGCTCGGGCGCGCTGTCAATTGGAAACGACTCGAATCGCTTGAGTTTTCCCGTTGTCGTTCTTAGACTTAAGCCCCTTCCCACGTGCTCTACTCGGAGTTTTGAGTCCCTATGATGCGCTCGATGCGCGCCATCGTGAAGCCAGTGTTCTACGTGCTGGCCATCTCGTTCATCGCCTGGCTCGCGATCGGTCAGGTCACCGACATCCTGGGCGGTGGCAAAGACGTGGTGCTCAAGGTCAACGGCGAGGTGGTGCGGTCGCAGCCGTTCCAGCTGCAATACCAGGCGGCGCTCGAGCAGTACCGCCGGCAGCAGGGGGGGGCACGCTTGAGCCGCGAGGACGAGCAGCAGGTCCAGAACCAGGTCGCCGACCAGTTCATACACAACATCCTGCTGGAGCGCGCGTACCGGCGGCTCGGGATCACGGTGTCGGACGAGGAGATCATCCGGGCGGCGCGCAGCGGGCCGCCCCCGCAAATCCTGCAGCAGGTGCTGCAGGAGGCCACCTTTCAGACCAACGGCCAGTTCGACATCACCAAGTGGCAGCGCTATCTGTCGAGCGCGGGACCCGAGTTCACCAGCCAGATCGAGCAGCTGTACCGCGATTATCTCCCCCAGCGCAAGCTGCAGGAATACCTCACCGCGGACGTGTACGTCTCCGATGCCAAGCTCTGGCGCATCTGGCGTGATCAGCACGAAGCGGTGACCGTCGCGGTGCTCGCGATGCGACCCGAGGACGTGCCCGACTCGCTCGCGCCGGTGTCGGACGCCGAGCTGCGGCAGTACTACGAGGCCCACAAGAACGACTTCAAGCGACCAGCCGCGGCGTGGCTCAGCTACGTCGCGCAGCCGCGCGCCCCGGACGCCCGGGACTCGGCCGCCGCGCTCGCACGGGTGCGGGCCCTGCGGGCGGAGATCACCGGCGGCAAGGCAAAGTTCGAGGACGTCGCCAAGAAGGAGTCGTCGGACTCGGGAACCGGGCCCCGGGGCGGCGACTTGGGCTGGATCAAGCGCACCCAACCGGGCTTCGACCCCCGTTTCGTCGCGGGACTCCGTTCGCTCCCGGTGGGCGTCGTGAGCGAGCCGGTGCTGTCGAGCTTCGGGTACCATTTGATCCGCATCGATGCTGCGAAGGGCGACTCGGTCCACGCTCGGCATATCCTGGTGGCGATCGCGCCCCAGGGGCAGCATCTCGACGCGATCGACGCGCGCACGGACACGCTCGACAAGCGCGCGGGGGATCAGACCGATGGTCGCAGGCTGGACAGCGCCGCGCACCTGCTCAACCTGCCGCTTGCCCGGGCGCCCAAGCTCGTGCAGGGCGAGCGCCTCGTGCTCCCCGAGGGTCCCGTGCCCGACGTGAGCGTCTGGGCATTCGACGCTCGCGCCGGCGAAACCAGCCCGGTGATCGACGGGCCGCGGACCAGCTACGTGTTCCGCCTCGACTCCCTCGACCCGGCCGGCGTGCCGCCGCTGGCACAGCTGCGCGCCCGCGTGCTCGACGAGGCGCGCCACGAGAAGAAAAAGACGTTGGCCCGGCAGCATGCCGAGCAGGTGGCGCGGGAGCTGCGCGACGCCACCGATCTGCTCGCGGCCGCCCGCGCCCACGGCCTGCGCGCCGAGAAGGAGGGACCGTTCACGCGGGTGACCGCCGCGCCGGAGTTCACTCGTAACCCCGTCGTGTTGGGGGCGGCGTTCGCGCTGCGCCCCGGGGAGCGCAGTCCGCTCATCGCCGGCGAGACGGGGTTCTTCCTGTTGCAGGGGATCGCCCGGACGAACGCCGATTCGGCCGCCTGGCAGAAGCAACGCGATCAGCAGCGAGAGACGCTGATACGACCGATCGAGCAGGCGCGCATTCAGCAGTACCTCGCCGCCCTGCGCGCGCAGGCGACGATCGTGGACCGCCGCAACGAGATCTTCCGTCCCGCGGCGGCCGCGAGCGAGAGCTAGTCGCTCAAGCGCTTCGGATCGCCACCCGAGGGAACCGAGGAGCCCGACGCGGCGGGCGGCTGCACGCTGCGCGGCGGCGATGGATCATCGCCGGTGGCCTCCTTGAGGCTCCGCTTGAACTCCTTGATCCCCTGCCCCAGGGAGGATCCGATTTCCGGAATCCGCTTCGCGCCGAACACCAGCACGAGCACGAGCAGGAGAATCAGGATGTGGCTGAACGACAGATCCCCGAACATAGACGCCTCGCGTCAGAAGATCGACCGGGCGACGTAGTACGCCAGCGCGACGCCCACCAGCGCGAGCAGCGATACGTCGAACCCGATCGGCCCGAGCGTGACCGACACCACCAGCAGGTCCATGTGAATCGGTCCCAGCGTGGGGGTCACCGCCCAGGTGAAGATATCCTTCGCCGGCCCCTGCGGCAGAAACCGGCGCAGCAGCGAGTGCAGGAATCCTCCCACCACGAAGCCGGTGGCCAGCACTCCGAAGTAAAATAGCGGCCTGCGCGGGCCTTGCGCCACGGCTTAGTTCCGCCGCTCCACGGCGTACGCGATGCTGTCGCGCAGCGCGTCGCGGGCGGGCGACGCCGGGAGCACCTCCAGCTCCGCCTCCGCCTGCTGCGCCAGCTCCAGCGCGCGCCGGCGGGCGTAGTCCAGGCCGCCGGCGGCGGCCACGCGCCGGATCACCTCCGCCACCAGCGCGTCGGGCGGCTCGGGGGTCCCCATCAGCTCGGCCACGAGCCGGCGGTCGGCCGGCGCCATGTCGCCCAGCGCGGCAATGAGCGGCAGCGTCACCTTGTGCTCCCGCAGGTCCAGCCCCGACGGCTTTCCGGTCACCGCCTCGGCGGCCGTGTAGTCCAGCAGGTCGTCCGCGATCTGGAACGCCATCCCGAGCCGCATCCCGAACCGGGCGAGCGCCTCGCGATACGGTGCGGGCGCGTGCAGCGCCCCGACCTCACACGCGCCGGAGAGCAGCGACGCCGTCTTGGCCTTGATCAGCTGGTCGTACTGCTCCTCCCCATAGGAGAGCTTGTCGTGCGCTTCGAGCTGGCGCATTTCGCCGACCGTCATCTCGTTCGTCACCCGCGCGAACACGCGCAGCGGCTCCAGGTCCTCCAGGCGCACCAGCTCGATGATGGCGCGCGAGTAGAGGTAGTCGCCCATGATCACCGCTACCTGGTGGGAGAACAGCGCGTTGATGGTCGGCATGCCGCGGCGCAGCACGGAGTGGTCGACGGAATCGTCGTGCACCAGCGTGGCGAGGTGAATCAACTCCACCACCGCCGCGAGCGTCACGCCGCGCGGCTCGTCCGCGCCCGCCGCCCGGCTCGCGAGCAACAGCAGCGTCGGCCGGAACAGCTTGCCCTTCATCCGCAGCAAGTGCTCGTTGACCTCCGCGATGACGGGGAAGGCGGCCGCGATGATGCGCCCCAGCTCGTCCGCCACGCGCTCCAGGTCTTCGGCCACCGGACGCTGGATGTCGCCGAGGGTGGCGCGGGCGAGTTGTTGGCTCACGTCACTTCGCCTTGGCGAGCGCCTTTTGGCGCGCGCCCACGTCCTTGAACCGGATGTCCACGGCGAACACCCGCCCGTACAGGTCCCGCGCGTCGACCCGTTTGCCCTGCTCCTCGAGCGCCCGGGCCAGCCAGTACAGGATGCCGAGCCGCTCCTGATCGCCCGAGGCCGGCAGCTCGAGCGCGCGCCGCAGAATCGACTCCGCCACCACGTACGCGCCCTTTTCCACGAAGCACACGCCCAGGGCCTCCGAGCTGCGCAGCTTCCCCTCGGGTGCGCGCAGCGCCTTCTGCAGCTCGGCGATCGCCTCGTCGAGCAGCCCCATCTCCTTGAACGCCACACCCAGGTCGTAATGCGCCTGGAAGTCGGCCTCGTCGATGTTCTCGTCGATGCCCTGCTTGAAGCGCTGCAGCATATCCTGGAAGTCCTGCTCTTCGTCGCCCGTCGGCTCCTCGTCGGCCACCTTCATGCGCGTGTCGCGCTCGGGCAGTTCCTCGTCCAGGATCATCGCGCTCAGGTCCACGAACTCTCCCGAGTCGACGGCCTCATCACGCACCTTCAGCTTCGCGTCGCGCGCCGCGGTCTTCTGCTCGGCGCCGCGGACCGGCGCCTTCGCCTTGCGCGGCGGCGGCGGCGGCGCCACCGGGGCCAGCATCGCCAGCGCCGCAGTGGCGCGCTCGTTCCCGGGATCGTGCTCGGCCACCCGCTGGTACACGGCACGCGCCTTGTCGGGGAGGTCGCCGCGCAGCAGCGTGTCCGCCAGCTCCAGGTACGCGCCGATCAGCTTGACCTTGTCACCCGACTTGAACGCGAACTCCACCTGCTTCTGGCGGTGCCGCACGCTGTTGGGATCGAGCCGCAGGATCTCGTCCACGAGATCCTGCGCGTGGGGCAGCCTGCCGCGGTTCTCGAACCCCGTCGTGGCGTGGTCCAGCTCCTCGATGCCGCGCTCGCGCTCTCCCGCTTCGATCAGCGCCTCGCCCAGCGCCTGGTGCTCCTCGGGATCGTCGGGATCGTCGGCCACCCGCGCTTCCAGTTCCTCGATCGTGGGCGGCGTCGGCGTCGCCTCGATGTTCGCGAAGACGAGCGAGCCCCGGTCCGTGCCCTGGTTCACCACGCCGTCGAGCCCCAGATCGATCGCGGCGGACCGGCGCCCCGCCGGCGTGATCGACGTGTCGGCCTCGGTCTGGATGAACGCGGCGGGCGTGTCGTCGGCGGTCGCCTCGTCGATCGCGAGCGGCTGATCGTCGACCTCGTGCACCTCATCGGTCGCCGAGGTATCGAAATCCGGCTCCAGCTCGAGGGGCGGGACCTCCACCACCGTCTTGCGACCGGGGGGCGGGGCTGGGGGCCGCTTCGGCACCACCGGCTTCACCTTGGCGGGCTCCGCGCGGGGCGGCTCGAACTTGGGGGCCGGCTGCTTGGGTCCGGTCACCCGGGGCGGCGGCCCGACCGCGGGACGGGGCGCAGGCGCGGGAGGAGCCGCGGGAGCGCCGGGCCGCTTCGGCGTCACCGGGGACACGCGCGGGGTCGCTTTCGGGACCGTCGGCTCGGGTAACTCGATCTCGACGTCGAGCAGCGGCTCGAGCTCCTCCTCCACCTCGGCTGCGCTGGCGTCCTCGGTCACCGTCGGCTCGAGCTCCGCGATCGGCGCCACGTCATCGGCGCTCACATCCTCCCGCAGCGAGGGGATGTCGGCCGGGTCCACCCGCACGTCGCCGAATTCCGCACTCGTTGTCTCGAAACCCTCCAGCGTATCGGAAGGTACGGTCGACTCGAGCCCCTCCACCAGACTGGTGGATTCGATGCCGAGCGACGCATCGGGCTCGGCTGCAACCGGCTCGATCAACCCCTCAACTGGCTCCGGCTCGAGCTCAGGCTCGGGCTCCGGCTCCGGCACGGGCGGGGGCTTCGGCGGCGGCGCCGTGCGCGGCGTGTGCCCAGTTCTGGGCGCCGGCGGCTCGTCCACGTCCAGGAACACCAGGCTCGACGACTTGCGCTTCCCGGACTTCGCGGGGTCATCCCGGGGCTCGGGCTTGGCCGCAACCGGGGCGCTAGCGACCGGCCGCCGCTCCAGATCCCCATACATCCGCAGGTGCTCCTCCAGGAGCTCCCGCAGATGAGCGCTCTCGGGCGAGATGTCGGCGAACTCCTTCAGCGCCGCGAAGGCCTGATGGATCTTCCCCACCTTTTGCATCCGCTCGGCATAGTCGAGGAAGTTCTGCTTCGCTTCGGCCATGAACCCCTTGGCCGCATACAGCTTGGCGAGCTTGAGATAGGTCGTCTGTCGCGCCGGCGCGTTGCGCAGCACCTTGTTGCACATCGCGATGGCGTTGTTGTGGAAGCCGAGCTCGGCGTATTTGTCCACCGCCCGGTCGTAGTAGTCGGCCGCCTGGGCGGGGTCCTTGACCTTGAGGTACAGGTCGCCGATGCGATTAAAGATGGAGAGGTCCGGGTTCGGCTCCGCCTCTGCCTCCTGTGCCTTCAGCGCTTCCAGCCACGCCTCGATGGCCCCCCGGGGGTCCTTGGTCTCGAGGCTTCTGGCCTTTTCCTTCTGCTTCTCAAGCTTGGACATGGAGCCCTAAAGATACCGGCGCCGGGGAGGGCGGACAAGCGGAACCTCCTGTCCAGACGGCGGTTACGAGATTTTCGCCCAGCCAGTACGCGACTTCACGCCAGTCGGACACGCCGTAGGACACGAGGTCCGCGCGAAAACCCGGCGCGATCTGGCCGCGGTCGCCGGCGAGGCCCAAGGCCGCAGCCGCGTTCACTGTCACGGCCGTGACGACCTCGGCGTGCCGCAGGCCCAGCTGCGAGACGCCCAGCACCATGACCAGAGGCAGGCTCACCGTGGGGGACGACCCGGGGTTGAAGTCGGTGGCGAGCGCCACCGCGGCACCGGCCTCGACCAGCCGCCGGGCGGGCGCGTGCTTGTGCTTGCCCAGAAACGTGAGGGTGGCGGGGAGCAGCACCGCCACTGTGTCGCTCGCCGCGAGGGCCCGAATCCCGGCCTCGGAGATGCCCGCGAGATGGTCGACGGACGCGGCACCGAGGGCGGCGCCGAGCTCGGCGCCGCCCGAGCCGTCGAGCTCGTCGGCGTGCAGCTTCACCGCGAGGCCGTGCCGAGCGGCGGCCTCGAGAACAGTGCGCGTCTCGGCGAGATCGAACACGCCCGGCTCGCAGAACACGTCGCACGCGACGGCCAACCGCTCCCGCGCCACCGTGGGAATCATGTCGTCGCACACCAGGCGCACATAGTCGGCGCGCCGGTCGCGGAACTCGGGCGGGACTTCGTGGGCGCCGAGGAAGGTCGGGACCAGCGTCGCCCGTCCCGACGCCGCGGCGTCACGGATCACCCGCAGCTGCTTCAGCTCGGCGGCGGGAGCGAGGCCGTAACCCGACTTGACCTCGATCGTGGTGCTGCCGTGCGCCAGCAGCGTCGCCACGCGCGCGCGGGTGAGCGCGAGCAGGTCCTCCTCGCGGCGTGCTCGGACGTCACGCACCGACTGGAGGATGCCGCCACCGCGGGCGGCGATGGCCTTGTAGTCTTCGCCCAGCGCGCGGCGCTCCTGGTCGTCGAGCCGGGGGGCGCCGAACACCGCGTGCGTGTGACAGTCCACGAAACCGGGGAAGAGCACGCCCGCCACCTCCACTATGTCGATTGCGGATTGCGGAATGCGGGATGCGGAATGGACGTCGCGAGCTTCGGAGCGCGGACCGACCCAGGCGATTCGCTCGCCGTCGATCAACACGGCGGCGTCCTGCAACACCTCCAGGTCCGCCAATTCACGACCGCGGCGGGCGCGCGCCGGGCCGCGGCAGGTGACCACCTGCCGCGCTCCCACGAGGAGGGTGCTCAGTCGCCCGCCTCGCGCATCGGGAGGCGGATCCCCTCGCGGCGGGCGGTCTCGAGGGCTTCGGGATAGCCGGCGTCTGCATGCCGCGCCACGCCGATCCCCGGGTCGTTCGTGAGCACGCGCTCGAGCCGTCGCCCCGCCGCGGGCGATCCGTCCGCGACGCTCACCTGCCCCGCATGCAGCGAGTTACCGATACCCACGCCGCCGCCGTGATGGAACGACACCCAGCCCGCGCCCGACGCCGTGTTGAGCAACGCGTTGAGGATGGGCCAGTCCGCGATCGCGTCGGACCCGTCCCGCATCGCCTCGGTCTCCCGGAAAGGCGAGGCCACCGAGCCCGTGTCGAGGTGGTCGCGACCGATCACGACCGGTGCCGCCACGTCGCCGCGCTTCACAAGGTCGTTCAGGGCGCACCCGAAGCGCGCGCGCTCGCCCTGCCCCAGCCAGCAGATGCGGGCGGGCAGTCCCTGGAACGCGACCCGCTCCCGGGCGAGCTCGATCCAGCGCCGCAGGTGGCGCTCCTCGGGGAAGAGCTCCAGCACCAGCCGGTCGGTGCGCTCCACGTCGCGCGGATCGCCCGAGAGCGCCACCCAGCGGAAGGGCCCCTTCCCCTCGCAGAACAGCGGCCGGATGTACTCGGGCACGAAGCCGGGTATCTCGAATGCATCCACGACACCGGCTCCTTTGGCTTCGGTTCGGATATTGTTCCCGTAGTCGAACGTCACGGCGCCACGGCGTTTGAACGCGAGCATGGCCTGCACGTGCAGCGCGATGCTCGCGAGCGACTGCTTCAGATACTCCTCGGGGGCGCTGCGCCGCAATGCCGTCGCCGCCGCGAGCGTCAGGCCCGCCGGGACGTAGCCGTTGAGCGGGTCGTGGGCCGAGGTCTGATCGGTTACGACGTCGGGGGCGTAGCCGCGTCGGACAAGCTCCGGGAGCACCTCCGCGCAGTTACCCACGAGCCCGACCGAGAGCGCCCGACGTTGACGCTTCGCCTCCTCGCACCAGCGGAGGCCCTCATCGAGGGATGCGGTAGACCGATCGAGGTAACGGGTCTCGAGGCGACGTTGCACCCGCGCCGGGTCGACTTCGACGGCGAGGCAGATGCCGTCGTTCATTGTGGCGGCGAGCGGTTGGGCTCCCCCCATCCCGCCGAGGCCGCCCGTCAGCACCAGCCGGCCGGCCAGCGAGCCCGCGAAGTGGCGCCGCGCCACGGCCCCGAAGGTCTCGTAGGTGCCCTGCAGGATGCCCTGGGTACCGATGTAGATCCACGAGCCGGCGGTCATCTGGCCGTACATGATCAGGCCCTGGCGCTCGAGCTCGCGAAACACGTCCCAGGTCGCCCATCGCCCCACCAGGTTCGCGTTCGCAATCAGCACCCGCGGAGCCTCGGGGTGCGTGGTGAACACGCCGACCGGCTTGCCGGATTGCACCAGCAGTGTCTCGTCGTCGCCGAGCTTGAGCAGCGTGCGGCAGATCGCGTCGAACGCGGGCCAATCGCGCGCCGCCTTCCCGGTGCCACCGTACACCACGAGGTCCTGCGGCCGCTCGGCCACCTCCGGGTCGAGGTTGTTCATCAACATCCGCAGCGCGGCCTCCTGGACCCATCCCTTGCAGCTGCGCGTGGGCCCGCGGGGGGCGCGGATGGTCCTCGGCCCCGTCATGCCGCCTCCGGATCGAACGTCCCGTCGCGCAGTCCCGCGGCGATGCGCTCGATGTCTCCGCTGAGCGGACGGTCGCTGGTGAGCGGCGGCACCAGGCGACGCAGCGCGGCGAGCGTGCGGGCCACGCCGTGGCCCGGCTTCAGGGGTCGCAGAAACTCGAGCCCCTGCGCCGCCGCGAGCAGCTCGATCGCCACGATGCGCGTCGCGTTGGCCAGAATCCGCTCGGCCTTCCATGCGGCGGTCATGCCCATCGGCACGACGTCCTCCTGGTTCCCCTCGGTGGGGACGGACTGCACACTCGCCGGTGTGGCCAGCACGCGGCATTCGGCGACCAGCGCCGCGGCGGCGATCTGTGCGGTCATGAAACCCGATTCGAGACCGGGATTCCGGGCCAGGAAGGCGGGCAGCCCGGACGACAGGTCGGGGTTCACGATCCGCTCGAGCCGGCGCTCGGCGAGCCCGGCCAGCGTGGCGAGCACGATCCCGATCACGTCGAGCGCGAGCGCTATCGGCTGGCCGTGGAAATTGCCTCCCGAGAGGATGTCGCCGTCGATCACCAGGGGATTGTCGGTGGCCGCGTTGAGCTCCGTCGTCACCAGGCGCTCGGCGAGCGCGAGGCCTTCTCCCACCGCCCCCAACACCTGCGGCGTGCAGCGCAGCGAGTACGCGTCCTGCACGCGCGGGTCGTTCTCGCGATGCGACTCGCGGATCTCGGAATCGGCGAGCAGGGTGCGGAGCAGCGCCGCGGACCGCTGCTGAAAGGCGTGGGGACGCGCCTCGTGGATCCGGGCGTCGAACGGCGCCGGCGTGCCGCGCACGGCCTCGAGGCTCATCGCGGCGGCGGCGTGCGCCGTGCGCCACAGGACCCAGGCGTCGTGCACCAGCAACGCCGCCAGCCCGGTCTGCGCCTGGGTGCCGTTGACGAACGCCAAACCCTCCTTCGCTTCCAGCGTGATCGGTTCGAGCCGCTTGGCTCGCAGCGTCGGGCCGTCCTCCCCCTCCCCGATCATGGCGAGCGCGAGGTGCGCGAGGGGGGCGAGATCTCCCGACGCCCCGACGCTCCCCTGCGAGGGGACGCGGGGATGCACCTGCGCGTTCAACATGCCGACGATCAGCTCCGGCACGATCGCGCGCACGCCGCTCGTTCCGCGCAGCAGGACGTTGGCGCGCAGCAACATCATCGCCCGCACGGCGTCGACCGACAGCGGCTCCCCCACCCCGGACGCGTGGCTGCGGATCAGGTTCAGCTGCAGCTCGCGCGCCTGGTCGGGCTTGATACGCACGTGCGCCAGCTTGCCGAACCCCGTGTTGACGCCATAGATCGTCTCGCCCCGCGCGACCGCGCTCTCGACCGCCCGGCGCGACGCCCCCACGCTCGCCAGAGCCTGCGGGGCGATGGCCACGGCTGCGTCGTGACGTGCGACGGCGACGACGTCCGCGATGGACAAGGAATGGCCGTCCAGAGTAACAGAGGTCGGCATGTGAGCTAGAGAAGGTACGACGAGGAGTGAGCAGCGCCAAGGTAGACGGATAGACGGGTAGACGTCGAGCGGTCGCTAGGGGCGAGGGGGCAGCTTAGCTGCTCACTCGTGCCTAACCACCGCTCGACGTCTATCCGTCTTCCCGTCTAGGCAGCTATCTCGATGCTACTGCCCGCCCACTCGTCGCCGGCCGGTTCGGGGGGGCCAGCTCCGGATTCCCCGGATCCGTCTGTGCACTCCAGTCGAAGATGACGTACTGCCGGCTGACCGCGGTGACTCGCAGCGCGGCGTAGTGATACGCGCCGGCCTCGTTGCGCTGGAAGACGTAGCCGTACCCGGGCACCGCCTGGTACATGTTGCGGGTATAGCCGCCCGCGGGCGCGAAGTCGATCGACGTCAAGTCGGCGATGGGCTGCGTGCTGTAGAGCTGCATGCTGTCGCCGGCGAACTCCGGCACGATCCACAGCGTGGAGTCGCTCGCCTGCAGATGCACCCAGAAGTCGATGTCGGTGCGATTGCCGGCCTGCACCAGGCCCAGCTCGCCCGGATCGCCGATGCCGTTGCCGTTGCCGTCGTTCCAGAACCGGAAGCCCGACTGGGCGGGCTGCGATTCGAACGCGTACACCAGCACGTTGCGCGCGTCGGGGCGCGGGGTGTCCTGGCGCAACGGCGACCAAAGGCTCTCGTAGCCCTGCTTGCTGATCGCCGAGACGCCGAAGCAGCGCGGCGCGCCGTTGGTGAGCAGCGAGGCTAGAAATTCGTTGGACACGGTTTCTCCCTCGAGGTACCAGGTCCCGCACGAGTCGGCGTCGAGATTGTAGCTCGCGCTGTACACCCGATACCACTTGAAAGTGGTGTCCTGGGCCGCGTTGTCGGCCCACCCGAGATGGATGGCCTGATTCAGCGAAATCGAGCCGAGTGTATCGGGAGCCTGTAGCCGCAGCCGCTCATCGACGGTGATGATGTTCGACCGGTCGCTCTCGTCACCGTTCAGATCGACCGCGGTGACGGCATACTGGAGTTGGGGCACGCCGTTGTCGTGGAATGTGTTCGAGCTGGTCTCGCCGCGCAGCTGGAACGAACCCGACGTGCTGGCCCGCGAGTACACGCCGTAGAACGCGAGGGCGGCGCGGTCGGCGCTCGGGAGGTCCTCCCACACGAGCAGGATCCCGGCCGGCGCGTTGGGATCCCCGCTCGCATCGAGCTGATAGCCCAGATTCTGCGGGGGCGCGAGCGAGCCGGAAACGTTCGTCGTGTTGTTCTGGCACGCGATGCCCAGAACGCCGGCGACGGCGAGGATGTATCGCGAGGAGCGCGGCATGGAAGCCTCGGGAGGCGGTTTGGGAGGTGCGTAGGCAGACGGCGTGCCGCACGGTAAGTGGCGCACCGCCGGGCACTTGCAGTCGAGCCGCCCGCCGCCGTTGTCATCTCCAGGGGACGCTTAGCGCGTGATCGACTGCTGCTCATAGTTGAACTTGA
>DATNOR010000161.1:0-14733 GCA_035601235.1 Gemmatimonadales bacterium | reverse complement strand
CGGCCGGCCGCGCAACCGCGCGATCATCATCTCCTGCGCGTTGCGGCCGTGGAACGGGAGCTTTCCCGTGAACATCTCGAACGCGACGATCCCGAGCGCGTAGATGTCGGAGCGCGCGTCGAGCTGCTTGCCGCGGATCTGCTCCGGGCTCATGAACTCCGGCGTACCGAGGATGATGCCCGTGGCGGTGAGCTTGGCGATGGCCGGGTCGGCGCGGCGTTCCTTGGCGAGCCCGAAATCCATGACCACGGCCCGATCGCCCGCGGGCTCGTCGGTTACGAGCATGATGTTCTCGGGCTTCAGGTCCCGGTGCACGATCTGCAGCTCGTGCGCGTGGTGCAACCCGGCGCATACCTGGCGCAGCACGGCGATCCCGGGGGCGACCGGCATGGGACCGGCCTTCACCTCGCGGTCCGAGAGCAGCTCGCCCTTGAGGAACGGCATCACGAGGTAGATCAGGCCGTCCTCGGACTCACCCAGGCGCAGGATGCGGCACACGTTGGGATGGTCGAGCCGCATGGCGAGGCCGGCCTCGCGCCGCAGCCGCTCGACCGAACTCCTGTCGGTGGCGAGTTTGGGCGAGAGCACCTTGATCGCGACGTCCTGTCCGGTCGCCACCTCGCGCGCCAGGTACACGAACGACATACCGCCCTCGCCCAGCTTTTTCTGGACCTGGTAGCGCGAGTCCAGGACGTGCCCCGAGAGCGAGGAGGCGCGCTCCAGCCCCGGCTTGGGTTTGCTGGGCGTGCGCGCGGCGGTGCCGGGGGCGGAGGGGCCGGGAGGGGCAGGCGTTTTCGCCTGCACCTCGACCAGCATGTTGCCGTCGCGGGCGCAGAAGCGCGCGGTATCGGTGTACACCGTGCCGCACTTGGGGCAGCGCCGCTCGCTCATTGACGCACCAGGTTGCGCCCTTCGTTCTTGGCGCGGTACAGGGCCTGATCGGCCAGGGCCACGAAGCTGTCGGCGCTCGTGACGCGGTCGTCGGGGAACGACGCCAGCCCGATCGAGATCGTCAGGTTGAGAGGATCCTCTCCCGGATCGGCGAAGTCGTGGTGCATGACGCGGCGCCGCAGCCGCTCCGCGAAGAGCGCGGCGCCGTGCAGCGCCGTCTCGGGCATGACCACCACGAACTCCTCTCCGCCGTACCGCGCCGCCTGGTCGACCGAGCGTACTTCGCGGCGCAGGATCTCGCCAACTTGGCGCAGGACGGAGTCGCCCGCAATGTGGCCTCGCGTGTCGTTCACGAGCTTGAACCGATCGATGTCGGCGAGCAGAATGGTGAGGGCCAGGTTGTAGCGGCGCGCCCGATCGAGCTCGGCCTCGAGCTCTTCCGACAGCGCGCGCCGGTTCAAGCAGCCGGTGAGGGCGTCGGTCGCCGCCAGCTTCTCGAGCCGCTTCTTGTCCGACACCGCCGTCTCGAAATCGTAGGCCTTCTCGATCGCCGCCACAGCCGTGCGAATCACGGTCTCGGTGAACCCGGCGTCGGCGCGGGTGAGCGGCGGGTCCTCACCCGTGGTGCGGAGGAAGAAGACGCCCAGCTGCTGGTCCTTCATGGAGAAGGGAAGCGCCACGGCGGAGCGGGTCGGGACGGTGATGCCCTCGCGCTGCCAGCGCACCCGCTCGGCCTCGTACAGCGGATCGGTCGAGACGTCCTCGACCAGCACCGGTCGGCTGCCAGTGAGCGCGCGCTGAATCTCGGGATAGCGCGCCAGCTCGATCTCGAGGTTGCGGAGCATGGGGTTCTCGTACGCCGCCACCACCACGCCCAGCTGGTCTCCCGGCTTGGCGAGCACCATCGAGCACTTGGAGATCTGCAGCACGCGGGCCACGCGCCGCACCAGGATATGGTAGATCTCGTCGGGCTTGAGGGAGTCGGTGACCTCGTGCAGGATGTCGACGATCGCCGCCCGGCTCTGCGCTTCATCGCGGGCGTGGGCCAGCTCCTGCGCCGAGCGGATGTGCGCCTTCACACGCGCCAGCAGCTCGCGCACCCGGAACGGCTTGGAGATGAAGTCGGCGGCACCGAGCCCGAGCGACTTTACCGTCGCCTCCTCGGGCGGCATGGACGAGATCATCAGGACCGGGACGTCGCGGAACCGGTCGTCGGCCTTCATCTTGGCGAGCAGCTGCAGGCCGTCGACCTTGGGCATCATGATGTCGAGCAACAGCAGATTGGGACGCTCCTCCTCGAGCTTGCCGATGAGCCCTTCGCCCCCGGGGGCGACCACCACGTCGTAGCCGTTTTCCTTGAGGATCCAGGTCAGGGTGCGGACCAGGGACTGGTCGTCGTCGGCGACGAGGATCTTGGCGGCGGCTTCGGGGCTCAAGCGCCTTCAATCCTCGAGGAGCGCGGGGTCGACGTTGCCGCCGCTCACGACCAGCACGGTGGGCGGGACGGGCCGAACCGCGCCGGAGCGGAGCGCGGCCGTCGTCGCGGCGCCCGATGGCTCCACCGCGAGGTGGCCGTGACGCCAGAGAAACTGCACGGCCTCGCGCAGCGCGTCATCCTCCACCAGTACGACTCCCGCCAGCCGATCGCGCTGCGCGGTCAAGTGCGCGAAGGGAACGGCCCCCACGCTGAGGGTGATCAACCCGTCGGCGAGGCTCGCCGTGCGGTCGAGCCGCACCGGCCGGCCCGCGGCGAGCGAGCGGGTGAGCTTTGGGGCGCCCGCGGGCTCGACGCCCCACACCCGCGCCTCGCTTCCCGCCGCGGCGAGCCCGGTGACCACGCCCGCGATGAGCCCGCCGCCGCCCACCGGCACGACCACCGTGCGGACGTCGGGCAGCTGCTGCGCGATCTCCAGGCCTACGGTCGCCTGGCCGGCGATGATGTCCGCGTGGTCGAATGGCGGCACGATCGCGAGCCCGCGCTCGGTCGCGATGGCTTCCGCCCGCTGCTGGCGGTCCTCCGACGTCCGGCCCGCAAACACCACCTCGCCTCCCCAGCGCTTGACGCCCGCCACCTTGACGGCGGGCGCGGTCTCGGGCATCACCACGACCGCAAGGACGCCCACGAGCTGCGCCGCGTACGCCACGGCCTGGCCGTGATTGCCGCTCGAGTAAGTGATGACCCCCTTGCGCCTGGCGGCTTGCGGCAGACGGCTGATCGCCGTGTAAGCCCCCCGCAGCTTGAACGCGCCCATCGGCTGGAGGCTCTCGAGCTTCAGGTAGGCGTTCAATGGCTCGACGAAGCGCAGCGGCGTGCGCACCGCCACGCCGGCGAGCCCGGCGGCCGCCTCCCGCACGTCCTGGGCGGTGACCACGCTACTTCTTCTTGGCCTTCTTCTTGGGCTTAGGCGCGGCCTTCTGCTCTTCGTCCGCGTCGCCCTCGCCGTCGTCAGCCTCGTCTTCCTTCACGACCCGGGCCACGTCCACCACGAGATCGCCCGAGGTCAGGTTCATCACCTTCACGCCCTGGGTGTTGCGGCCGGAGATGCGGATCCCCTCGACCGGCACCCGGATCATGATGCCCTTCTTCGTGATCATCATCAGCTCGTCGTCGGGCAGTACTTCCTTGAGCGCGACGATGTCGCCGGTCTTGTCCGCCCGCTTCAAGGTGATGATGCCCCGTCCCCCGCGGTGCTGCACGCGGTACTCGTCGAGCTCGGAGCGCTTGCCCATCCCCTTTTCGGTCACGGTGAGCAGGGTGGACTTCCGGCGCACGACCACCATGTCGATCATGTGGTCCTTCTTGTCGAGCTCGATCCCTTTCACGCCGGTCGCCGTGCGACCCATGTCCCGCACGTCCTTCTCGTGGAACCGGATGCTCATGCCGTGCCGGGTGGCGAGCACGATGTCGTTCCGGCCGTCGGTGACTTGCACGTCGATCAGCTCATCGCCCTTCTCGATGTTGATGGCGCGGATCCCCACCGAGCGCGGGTTGCCGAACTCCGAGAGCACCGTCTTCTTCACGACGCCCTGCTTGGTGGCGAACAGCAGGAACTGGTCCTCGGAGAACTCCCGCACCGGCACGAGCGACGCGAGCCGCTCGTCGGGCTTCATGGCGATACAGGAGAGAATCGGCTTGCCGCGCGCGGCGCGCGCCGCCTGCGGGATTTCATGCACCTTCAGCCAGTAGCACTGCCCCTGCTGGGTGAAGAACATGACGTAATCGTGGGTCGAGGCGATGAACAGGTGCTCGACCCAGTCGTCTTCCTTGGTGTGGGCGGAGATGACGCCCTTGCCGCCGCGCCGCTGGCGGCGGTAGGCCGAGACCGGCAGCCGCTTGATGTAGCCGGCGTGGGACACGGTGATGACCATGTCCTCTTCGGCGATCAGGTCCTCGATCGAGAACTCGCCCTGGTCGGCGACGATTTCGGTGCGGCGCTCGTCGCCGAAGCCGTGCGCCAGCTCCGCCAGCTCTTCCTTGAGGATCTTGAGGCGCCGCGGCTTGGACGCCAGGATCTCCTTGCATTCCTTGATGAACTTGCGGACTTCCTTGAGCTCCTCCTCGAGCTTGGTGATCTCCAGGGCGGTGAGCCGGGCGAGCCGCATGTTGAGGATTTCCGCCGCCTGCTTCTCGGACAGCTTGAAGCGCTTGCGCAGGGCCGCGTCGGCCGTGGGCACGTCTTTCGCCTTGCGGATGATCCTCACCACCTCGTCGATGTGGTCGACGGCGATCTTGAGGCCTTCGAGAATATGCTCGCGGTCCTGCGCCCGCTTGAGCTCGAACTCGGTGCGGCGCGTGATGACCGTGTGGCGATGCTCGATGAAGTGCTCGAGCAGCTCCTTCAGGGCCATCTCCTTGGGCGCCCCGTCGACCAGCGCCAGCATGATCGCGCCGAAGGTCACCTGCATCTGCGTGTGCATGTACAGCTGATTGAGGACCACCATCGGCACGGCGTCGCGCTTGAGCTCGATCACCAACCGGATGCCGTCCTTGTCGGACTCGTTCCGTAAATCCGAGATTCCCTCGAGCTTCTTCCCCACCGCGAGATCGCGGATCTGATCGTGCACGCGCTCCGGACTGACCTGGTAGGGGAATTCCGTTACGACGATTTGCTGCCGCCCCGTGGATTTCACTTCCTCGGCGTTGGCGCGGGCCCGGATCACGATCCGACCCCGGCCCTTCTCGTAGCACTCCTTGATGCCTTCGCGCCCGTAGATGATGGCGCCGGTGGGGAAGTCCGGGCCTTTGATGAACTTCCGCAGGTCCTTGATCGACGCGTCCGGGTGGTCCACCAGGTGAGTGATCGCCGCGACCGTCTCGCCGAGATTGTGCGGAGGAATGTTCGTCGCCATCCCGACCGCGATACCCGCTGAGCCGTTGACGATGAGGTTCGGCAACCGCGCCGGAAGCACCGTCGGCTCCCGCAGCCGGTCGTCGAAGTTGGGGACGAAGTCGACGGTGTCCTTGTCGATGTCCTCGAGCGTCGTCATCGCGACGCGCGTGAGACGGGCTTCGGTGTAGCGGTACGCGGCCGGCGAGTCCCCGTCCACCGAGCCGAAGTTCCCCTGGCCATCCACCATCGGGTAGCGCAGCGAGAACTCCTGCACCATGCGCACCAGCGAATCGTAGACCGCCACGTCGCCGTGGGGGTGGTATTTGCCGAGCACGTCGCCCACGACCGTCGCGCACTTCTTGTAGGGGCGGCCGGGTACGAGCCCCAGCTCGTTCATGGCGTACAGGATGCGGCGATGCACCGGCTTCAACCCGTCGCGCACGTCGGGCAGGGCGCGCGCCACGATCACACTCATCGAGTAGTCGAGGAACGACTCCTTCATCTCATCCTCGATGAGGCGCGGCAGGATGCGTTCGCGGGCGTTGGGTGCGGTCATTGAAGCCGGGGCTAGGGTCTAGGGATTGGGGGCTCGGTGACGCCGAAACTGCCTAAGTTGCCAAAACATAACCACTTAGCACAGGAAAGGCAACGCGGACTCGCTCCGTAACTGGGGCTCGAGACGGCAGTTAGGGGAGCCGAGTTGACCCTGAGTTGATGGACTGACGCCATCCTCCCCCAAGGCTAAAGCCTGGGCCCGGCCAGTACTGTGCTGCAGCACAGAGAGCGAAGCGGGGCCGCGGCCCGGCTTTGGCCCAGTCACGCCTCGATCGATACTACGATCTTCCCCAACTGCTCCCCCCGCTCCAGCCGCTCGAACGCAGATCGTGCCTCGCCGAACGGAAACACGCGGTCCACGACCGGGCGCAGCTCGCCCGCGCCCAGCAGGCGCACGATCTCGCGGTACTCGGCGTCGTTCCCCATGGTCGAGCCCATGATGCTCCACTGATACCAGAACAGCCGGCGCAGGTCGAGGGTGACGTGCGGCCCGGTTGTGGACCCGCACGTCACCAGTCGGCCTCCGCGCCCCAGGGAGCGCAGCGACTCTTCCCAGGTCGCCTCGCCCACGTTCTCGATCACGACGTCGACACCCCGTTTGTCGGTGACGGCGCGAACCTCCTGCGAGACTTTTTGCGTGGTGTGATTGAGGGTCACGTCCGCGCCGAGTTTCTGCGCCTCTTGCAACTTGGCGTCGCTGGAACTTGTAACGATCACTCTCGCCCCCTTGAGCTTGGCGATCCGCAGCGCCGCGAGCGCCACGCCGCCGCCGATGCCCCAGATCAACACCGTCTCGCCCGCGACGACCTGCGCCCGCGTCACGACCATGCGCCAGGCGGTGAGCGTCACCAGCGAAAATGCCGCCGCCTCGGCCCAGGTGAGCGGTGTCGCGAGTGTCGGGATGATGGCGACATTCTGCTCGGGCACCACCACGTATTGCGCCATCGTGCCGGGGAGGTGCTCGCCCAGAATGCCGTAGCGGCGACACAGCGACTGCTCGCCGGCGCGGCAGTACTCGCACGCATAGTCGGGGATTCCCGGGTTGATCATGACCCGGTCGCCCGGTCGCACCGACCGGACCTCGGACCCGACGGCATCCACGACACCTGCGCCATCGGCGCCCACGATGTGGGGGAACTGGTACTCGTGTGGCAGCCCCCGCACCACGAACAAGTCGAGGTGGTTGAGCGCCGCGGCGCGCAGCGCCACGCGGACGTGACGCGGGCCCAGCGAGCCCGGACCCGGCGGCTCGGGAACGTCGCCCCGCTGCAGCTGGTCGAAGCCGCCGGTGGCGTGGATCACCCAGGCACGCATGGCGAGGGCGCCCCTCTTCCCCCTCCCCCTACGGCATGAACGCGGGAGACACCATCTGCTCGGCGCCGCTGGTCGGGATCGCGACGGGCGCGCCGGCGCTCGCGCCGATCGGCTGGATGTACACGCGGAACACGTTTTTCTGAACCGCCACCACCAGGCCGAGCAGGTCACCCACCCCCGAGACCGCGAAATCCGTGACCATCAGATCCGTGCCCGCGAGCGGCGCGACCTTCCCCGTCGTCACATCGGCCCTCACCACCTGGGTGGTGGTGCGCCCTCCCTCCTTTTGCTCCACCAGATAGGCGAGCGTGCCGTCGCGCAGGAAGTGCGGTGCGCTCTCCTTGGCCTGCGGGCCCCGGGTGAACGGATGCTGATTGGTACCGTCTTTCGCCATCAGCCAGACGTGATTGTTGCCGTCGCGGTTCGACACGAAGGCGATGAGCTCGCCGTCGGGCGACATGCTCGGCTGCGAGTTGTCGGCCGGCTCCTGCGTGAGCGGCACCGCGACGGAGCTGGTGATCGGCTGGAGGTAGATCTGGCGGTGGCCGGTGCGTTGCGAGTGAAACACGACCACCTGGCCGTCGGGGCTGAACGATGGGTCGCCGTCCAGGCCGGGCGAGTTGGTGAGCCGCGCGACGTTCGTCCCGTCGGCGTCCATGACGTACACCTCGGGCTGCCCGTCGCGGGTCGACGTGAATGCGATGCGGGAGCCATCCGGCGAGAACGCGGGCTCGGTCGCCGTGGCCGTGTCGTCCATCACCTTGCGCAGCTGCGCCAGGTTGGCGCGCTCCGCCGCATACAGCTGGTAGCGTCCGGAGCGCGTGCTCGCCACCACGATCTCGCCCTGCACGAACACTTCGGCGACCGCGTGCCGCCCGCCCGGCGCGGTCGCGGTGATGCGGGCGTGCCCGTATGCGGCCGTGGTCACCGTCCCGTCCTCGCTCACGGTCGCGACGGACGGATTGTCGGAGGCCCAGGTCACGCCCGTGGCCGGCCCGATCACCGTCCCCGATTCGTCGGCGAAGCTCGACCGCAGCGGCACGCGCCGGGCGAGCGGCACCCCCAAACGGGACGCCGACAGCTTGAGCCCCGCCGCGATCACCCGGATCGGCCAGGTGACGGTGAGGCCCGGACCCGGGCCCTTCACGGTGAGCGTGGTCTTTCCGGCACGCTTTCCGGTCAGGGTGCCCGATGCAGGATCGAAGCCCGCGAGCGACGTGTCGGCAACGGTCCAACGGAATTGCGCCTCGGGGACTGGAGTCTTGTCGACTGCGAGCCCCTGCACCGTGACCTTCACGGTCCCCTGAATCGGGAGGGGGACCTCCACTTTGTACGTGGGGCTCACGGCCAGCTGCTCCACGGTGCGATGCACCACGACCTCCACAGCCTTCGTCTGCAGCAGCCCCGCGACTGTGAGCGTGGTGTGCCCCGGCGCCACCGCCGTCACGACGCCCGTGAGGTTGACCCGCGCCACGCTCGCATCCGCCGTGGACCACTGCAGCGCGAGCGCGCTGACCAGGCGCCCGCCTTGTGTCGGCACCGTGACGTGGAGTGTGTCAACGTCCCCGGGCGACATCACCAAGGGGACGGGCTCTTGCACCGCGACGTCGCTCTGCTGCACCACGACGGGCGCCGTGGCGGTGAGTCCGGCGCTCGTCACCTGCACCGTGCCCTGTCCCGGCGCGAGTGCCACGATCACGCCGTTCTGATCCACGCTCGCGATGTCGGGCCGGAGCGATTTCCATGTGACCGGCACCGGCGCGGCGGGAGCGCCGTCGTCTTTGAGGGCGCGGGGCGCGGCGCGCGTGTTCTCCGAGGGGAGCAGATAGATGGTCGGAGGCTCGATGCGCAGCACCGCTGCCGGACCGGTGCCGGCCGGTTGGCCCGCGAGCGGATCCGGTCCGGGGGGCCCCGCCGGCTCCCCGGCGGGGTGAGCGGGCGCCGCGGGCGGGTTCGCTGCGGTGGCGGCCGCCGGAGGACCGCCCACCACCTGAACCGCCGCCGTGCCCTTGCGAGCCCCGACCCGCGCCTCGATGATCGCGACGCCCCCGCCTATTCCCGTGACGGTGCCGTTGTTGTCGACTTTGGCGACCGCGACGTTGTTGGACGACCAGATCACACGTGCAGTGGGAATCACATTGCCGACGCGATCGAAGGCGGTAGCCAGGAGCCCGTTTTTCTCCCCCACCTTGATCGTGACCGAGGGCGGAGCAACCTGGACTTCGGTGACGGCTTGCGCGAGCGCGACACCGGGCCACGCCAGCGCGACACTGAACAGGAGGCGACGAACGATCATAGCGGCGCGAACGTAAGTGCTCGTAAGTGCCCTTGTCAAGCTAACTTGTCGCGACGGGCCCGCACGGGAGCCTGGTCCAGCGGTGGCGACGCGGCGCACTTGCGTGACAGCATTCCCGCGGTAAGCTATAGGCCACGCCCACCGACAACCAGCAGAGGAGAGATCGTCCGATGCTCGAGCCAACCGATTTTTCGGAGAGCAGCTGGACCGGCCCCGGGATGATGGAGCCGCTGTATCCGCCGGCACCCCCGACGCCGCCCACACCAGCGCCGATGATGGATGAGCCGATGGGATCGCCGCGGCGGAAGCCTGCTGCCAAGCGGAAGGCGGCGAGACCCAAGGCGAAGAAGCGGGCCGCGAAGAAGCGGCCGCGCGCCAAGGCGAAGCGTGGCGGCAAGGCGAAACGGAGGAAAACGGCGAGACGGCGTCGCCGCTAGCACACGTCGACGACACACCGCGGGAGCGTCTTTCGGATGGTGGGGTCCATCTCCGCGAGACGCTCCCGTGCTACGTTAGGGACCCAAACTCGGGAGGTGCGTGGTGCGGGTTGTGTGGTGCGCGATGATCGTGGCGGCCTGTGCGGCCCCGCCCTCCGGAGACCCGCAGGTCGACATCCGGGCGATGCTCTCCCGCAGCGCGTCCGATTGGAATCGGGGCGACCTCGCGGGCTTCATGAGCGATTACGCGCACGACTCGCTCACGAGCTATGTCTCCGCCGGCCACGTGGTGTACGGCTGGCAGCAGCTGTTCGACCGCTACCAGAAGACGTACTTCGCCCCCGGCAAGTCGCGTGACTCGCTCGCGTTCGAGGAGGTTCGCGTCCGCCCGCTCGCGCCCGACCTCGCGCTCTGCACGGCGCGCTTCAAGCTGCTGCGGCGCGATTCCGTGACGGCCAGCGGGCCGTTCACGCTCGTGCTGCAGAAGCGCGGTGCGCGCTGGCAGATCCTGCACGATCACACGTCGGCCGATCCGAAGTGACGCATCCCGCTTCCCGCATCCCGCATCGCGGTTTCCTGCTGGTCCTGGCGCTGGCCAGCTGCAAGCCTTCCGGCACGGGCGTGATCGCGCTCGAGGGGGCGACGTTGATCGACGGCTCTGGGCGGGCGCCGGTGACGGATGCCGTGATTCTCGTCAAGGACGGCCACATCCAGGCCGTGGCGCGAGTGAACGAGGTCCCAGTGCCGCGCGGCGCCCTCAGGCTGAGCCTGATCGGGAAAACGGTAGTGCCGGGGTTCGTCGACGCGCACGCCCACGTGGAGCGGTGGGCAGCCGAGCGCTACGTGGCCTGGGGCGTCACCACGGTGCGGGACCTGGGCGCAGCGGGCACCGACTCGTCCATCGCACTCAAGAACGATTTCAACCTCGGCTCGGTGCTGGGGCCGCGCATGTTCACGTCCGGGGCGATGATCGACGGCGCGCCGCCCACCTACCCCACGGCGACCGCGGTACGCAGTCGTGCCGACGTGCGCAAGGCGGTCGACCAGCGCGCCGTCGCGGGGACGGACCTCGTCAAGATCTACACCAAGGTCACGGCCGACCTACTGCCGCCGCTCGTGGACGAGGCATCGACGTTGCGGTTTCCGGTGGCGGCGCACCTCGGCAAGATCGACGCGTTGACGGCGGCCCGGGCCGGCGTCGCGTCACTCGAGCACATGGCGGGCGTCGTGCAGGCCGCGAGCCGCAACCCGGGCCCCTACCTGCGGGCGCATGACGAGTTCCTGCGCGGCTGGACGCTGGAGGAGGAGGGATGGGCGCTGCTCGACTCCGCCGCGCTCGAGGGGGTGGCCCGGGGGCTCGCCGCCACCCACGTCGGGATCGTGCCGACGCTGGTGCTGCACGAGATGCTCTCCCGCCTCGACAACCCCACGCTGCTGTCGCGCCCCGGCATGGAGGATGTGCCCGCGACGGCAACGAGCGTGCGCGACGTCGCCGGCCTGCTGCGGCGCAGCGGCTGGCGCGCGGGCGACCTGCAGGCATTCCGCCGGTCGCGCGCGCGCCAGAACCAGTTCGTACGCGAGTTCAAGCGCGCGGGCGGGCTCGTGGCCGCGGGCTCGGACGCCGCGAACCAGCTGCTGGTGCCGGGCCTGTCGCTGCACGAAGAAATGAGCCTCCTGGTGGGCGCCGGCTTCACCCCGGTCGAAGCCATCACCGCCGCCACGCGCAAGGGTGCGGAGCTGTTGCGCGCCGACTCATTGGGTATGCTCACACCCGGCAAGGTCGCCGATCTGGTCGTGCTGGACGCCAGCCCGGCGGCCGACATCGCCGCGACCCGGCGCATCGCGTTCGTCATGATACGAGGACGCATCGTCAAACCCGATTCGCTGAGGAGAACGTGGACAAGATAGGACTGGCCTTCGTGGCTGCAGCGATCATCGCTGCCTGCGGGAAAGGGGAAACGGGAAACGAGAAACGCGGCTACGATCTGCTTCTCAAGAACGGCTGGATCGTGGACGGCAGCGGCAATCCGCGCTACCGCGGGGACGTCGCCGTCCGCGGTGATCGCATCGCTGCCGTGGGGTTCCTGGGCGGAGCCCAGGCACGCGAGACCCTGGACGTGGCCGGGCTGGTCGTCGCTCCGGGCTTCATCGACATGATGGGCCAGTCCGAGATCAACGCGCTCATCGACAACCGCGTGTTCTCGAAGATCACCCAGGGGATCACGACCGAGGTCACGGGCGAGGGGGGCTCCGTGGCCCCGCTGACCGATCAGCTCGTCCGGGACGACTCGGATGCCATGAAGAAATGGCACTATCGCGAGGACTGGCGCGATCTGGACGGATATTTCGCGCAGCTGGCGAAGCAGGGCGCGGCGCTCAACATCGCCACCTTCGTGGGCGCGACCCAGGTGCGCCTCGCCGTGGTGGGAAAGGCGAACCGCGCGCCCACGGCGGCGGAGCTCGAGCGCATGACGGCTCTCGTGGACACGCTCATGCGGCAGGGTGCGCTGGGGGTGTGGACCGCGCTCGAGTACGCGCCGGCGAGCTACTCCAAGACCGACGAGCTGATCGCGCTGGCCAAGGCCGCGCGCCGGCACGGCGGCATATACGCGTCGCACATGCGGAACGAGGGTGTGCGCATCGACGACGCGCTGAACGAGCTGTTCCAGATCGCCCGAGACGCTGGAATCCCGGCGGAGGTCTCCCATCTGAAGGTGTCCGGGCGCAAGAGCTGGGGTCAGATGCCCCGAATCCTCGCGCGCATCGATTCGGCGCGGGCGGCCGGGCTCGACGTCACGGCCGATCAGTACCCCTACACCCGCGCGGCCACGGCGCTCGACGCGTCGATTCCGTCCTGGGCCGAGAGCGGCGGCTGGGACTCCCTGCTGGCGCGGTTGCGCGACCCCGCTACCCGTGCCCGGCTGCGCGACGAGATGGTCAACCCCAAGGGGACCGAGAGCTTCTACTATGAAGCGGGCGGCGGCGCCGGCGTCCTGATCACGGGGACGTTCCAGGACTCGTTGCGCTACCTCCAGGGCAAGACCATCGGCGAGATCGCCGCCCAGCGGCACCGCGACCCCGTCGAGACGCTGTTCGACATCGTGCTCGCCGAGCAGGGACATCGCACCGACGCCGTGTACGCCGTGATGAGCGAGCCCGATGTCCAGGCGGCCATGAAGACGTGGTGGGTGGCGGTGAACACCGACTTCGGCGGCGTGGCGCCGGACGGCCCGTTCGGCGCGCAATCCGCCCACCCGCGCGCCTACGGCACGTTCGCGCGCATCCTCGGCCACTACGCGCGCGACCTGAAGCTGTTCCCGCTCGAGTTCGCGGTGCGCAAGATGACCTCGCTCGCGGCCCAGCGCGTCGGGCTCTCGGATCGCGGTCTCTTGAAAGCGGGCATGGCCGCGGACATCACCGTGTTCGATCCGGCCAGTGTGGCCGACAAGGCGACGTTCGAGCAGCCGCACCAGCCGTCGGTGGGCTTCGCCTACGTGTTCGTGAACGGCCAGAAGGTGCTCGACCACGGGAAGCTCGCCGCCGCCCGACCGGGGCGGGGACTGCGCGGCCCGGGGTACGTGGCGCCGGAGGCGCGCGGCAGGCAGTGACGCTCACGCGGCTCGTGTTCGCGTGGCTGCCGGTCGCGGTGTGGTTCGTGGTGGCCCCGCCGTTCGGATATCGTGGCGATGCGGCCGGCGGCCGGCGGTATCTCGTATGGGCGTACAGCCGCCGCGCCGTTACGGGACGTCTGCTCGAAGCGGTGGTTGTCACGCTCCTCGGGTCGCTGTGGTTCGACTCGCTGGGAAGCGGCGGCTGGTGGCTGCTGTTCCTTCTGATCGGCCTGCTCGTGGCCTACCCGCTTCGCTGGGGTGAACCGAAACCAGAGCTCGTCGTCGGCCTCATGGACACGGTGCGTTACGTGGTCGCGGGCGCCATTCTCGCCTGGCGACTGGGATAGGGTATCTTCGGGACTCCCGAGGGGGGACACGGAAACGCGTCGGTGAGGAATGACGGGCACTTAGCTCGGGGGATGCTACCCCTCAATACGCCTCGATACACCTCCCGTTAGCACAGTTCCGGCACCGGCGTCGCGCACCTTCCCCCAGGTTGCGACTCGACCGTGCCCCAATCTTTCGTCGCCACCACAGTTATTACCGCTTGCTGTGTTGTTATCTGACTACGCTCGTCTCTTACTTCGCTTGCGAAGGGCAAATCGCCCACAGTTCTTGGTTCACTTTGCCGATCCCCGCAAGACTGAAGACCATCGCCACCGGTCCCTTCTCGTAAGGTGTCACCTGAAACGCAACGCGGTCGTGCTGGGCAAGCCTTCTGACGAATGCCTCCACCTTGGCTCGATCGCCTGGATGGAACAAAGCCGTATGGTCGCTCGACTCGCTCCAGCGCTCCTGCACGGCTGGTTCATTGCCGAAGCGGATCGTAACACGGTCGTTGCCGTCGCCGAGGTAGTCGCCCGTCGCTAAGAAAGCATTCAGTTCTCCGCGTTTGCAGCGGATGACGAGCGTCGGCGGGTTCAGCGAACTTGCGCCCTCAGCCTGCAAAACGAACGTCACACCCTTCTGATCGGTGATCGGATCGCTTTCGACGGACATACCCCAATTCTCGATCGTGCTCGCACCGGCAGGAACCTCACGGGGCGTACCTCGTGTGCTATCGGGCTTGGGCTTTGCGAGCGCGTCATAACACTGGAGACGAACTGCTGCTACGGGCATGGCAGCGCACCGCGCGAGTTGTTCGGCTGATGCTTGCGCCTGCGTGGAGCGGGCAACAAGTACCAGTCCCGCGACTACGCCCAAGACGCGCATATCGTCCTCCGTTCCGACATATGGTCTCGCACTTATAGAGGCACCGCCCAACGGACAGCGTTTAACTTGCGGGTCCATCCTCGCTA
>DATNOR010000160.1:0-69306 GCA_035601235.1 Gemmatimonadales bacterium | reverse complement strand
ATGTGGAACCTCAACGGCCAGGAGTTCCCGTGGACCGGCACGTATCCGTCCCTCCACGAAGGGAGCGTGTACGACGTGGTCTATCGCTACCATCGCTACACAGCCCAGGGCTGCGGCACGATCGCGATCTGGGTGAACGGGGCAAAGGTGATGGACAGCCCGTGTTGGAGCTACATGGGAACCACGAACGGGTCGGCGCAGGGCCTGTTGTTCTGGGATGGAGCCACGTACTTGGCGAGTGGGCTGGGGTCCTTGGTTGTGTACAATCTGCTCGCTCAGGCGACCAACTACCCGATTGGGGCCGGCACCGCCAGCCGGTAACACGCCGGGCGAGCTGTCGTACGCAGTGATTAGGGGCCGCCAGCGCGGAATTGCTGTTCGCGCTGGCGGCCCGACAGTTTAGTGGTACCCGCCCGCATCCATCACCTGTAGACCCGACGCAACATCGCAGCCTGAACCTGCCGGCGAACTCGTGATCAGGTCGGTGTAGAACGAAGCGCGATTTCAGTGGAGGGACGTTTGCAATGGGCCCGAGGACGAACCTCGTCGCGGTTCTGGGCCACACTGCCATGATCGCGTTGTTGGCGAGCCTCGGCACCGCGTGTTTGTCGTGCGACGACGCCACCGGCCCGCAGTGCGGCGTCCAGCCGCACCAGCCGCCGCCGCCGACGCAGGTGACGTACTACCGGACCAACTTCAACGACGGGACGACCGGTCCGCTCGACGTGTACGCGTACGGTGGCGGGAGCTGCATAAAGAGTACGGACTACACCGACCCGGGCAGTGCTTACTCCATGAAGTGCACGGTCCCGCCTGGCACGGGAGCCGCAGCGCTGCAGGCATGGTTCGGTCAGGGCAGGTTGTCCACTCTCCCCAAAGACCCGTCTCTGGATCGCGACCTTTTCGAGGAGGTCCGGTTCGTATTCGGACCAGGGGCCGCTGGCGCAGTCGGAGGCACGTCGTGTGACACGACAAAAAACACCAATTCGCAATTCAAGGTGCACAAGTCGGTGTACGGACAGGCGGGCAGCGCGTGGAACGGGTGGGCGATGTCGCAGATCGGGCCGTGCTCCGACGGGAACATCGGTCTTTTTTCTGAGCCGGAGATGTGGAACGTCAACGGCCACACCTACCCCTGGCCCGGCACGTACCCTTCGCTGCACGAGGGGAGCGTGTACGATGTGGTGTATCGCTACCATCGTTACACGGCAAGGAACTGCGGGACCATCGCGATCTGGGTCAACGGTGCGAAGGTGATCGACAGCCCCTGTTGGACGTACATGGGGACGACGAACGGATCCGCCGCCGGGCTTTTGTTCTGGGACGGCGCTACGTACCTCCAGAACGGGCTCGCGCCATTCGTGGTGTATACGCTGTTCGTGCAGGCGACGAACTATCCGATCGGGACTGCCAGCGCTTCGCCGTAGCCGAGCGACCGCTCTGTTGACGAGGCGCAACAGGCGCCTTGGGCACGGGCATTGCGGCGTACGGCGGCATGACGTCGCAACCGGTTGCGCTCGGCACCGTCGAACTCCCCGCTCGCCGGGGTCTCGATCTTCTCGTGCTCGATCGAGTGATAATCCAAGCGTGGGACAGGATTCTCTTTGTCGAGTGCGGCGACGGGTGGATTGCCGAGGAGGCGTGGCGACGTGCCCTCCGGGCGTACGTCTGCGGGCTCGACCTATCGGTTGCCCAGATCGCGCTCGCCAAGCAGCTGCGCGAGGTGCCGGGCAAGCTCGAGTTCTACTCGTGGGATCGGCGCCGGCTGCCCACTCCGGACGGCGCGTTCGACCGGGTGGTCGCGACGTTCGTCCCGCTCGGCGTTGTCGACCCTGAGGCGCTCCTCCGCGACGTGCAGCGCGTGCTGCGACCCGCCGGGGATGTCTATCTCCTCTACCCGGCGGCGTCGGAAGGGGAGCTGCGCCACGCGCTCGCTCGTGCGGGATTCGCGGAGCTGCACGAGCTCGCCCGCTCCGAGGACCAGCGCGCGCTGCTCGTGCACGCCCGGGCGGGCCGTCAGAAGATCGTATAAATGAATGGCGCCAACACCGAGCCCTGAGCGAAGACGAGCAGGCCTCCCACCACGAGCATCACCGCGATGATCGGCAGCAGCCACCACTTCTTTCTGACCCGCATGAAGGCCCAGAACTCCCGCGCGAGACTCGCATGAGCCATACCGCCTCCTTAGAATAGTCGCTCCATGTCCATGCGCCGCCTGCTGTGGGGATGGCGCTCGACCCAGAAGGTGGTCGCATTACGTGTGCGGGTGAGCCGATTGCCGCCCGCGAGCCGTCGCACCCACCCCGTCGGCGTCACGATCAAGAAGTAGATGATTCCCATGATCACCGGTGTCGTCACGCTGGAGATGGCCGTCGCGAGCGCCATCCAGAACCGCTGAACCGGTCCGAGCCGGCGGGGGACCGCCAAGGCGGCCGCGACGAGCACGCCGCCCGGCACGGCGAAGACCCGCGCCTCCGTCGAATGCCCGCGCCACGCGGCCAGGCCTGCGAGCGCCAGAAACGCGCCCCCCACGGCCAGTCCGAAGCGACGCCCTTCAGCGGTGCTCAGTCGAGCTGGAATTCCTGCTGCCACTCACCGCTCTCTTTCCAGGCGGGTTGACGGGTCTTGTCCAGCAGAAACGGCCCCAGCACGAGGTGATCGATGTGCGTTCGCATGAAACAGCGATACGCGTCGGCCGGCGTGCAGACGATCGGCTCGCCCCTAACGTTGAATGACGTGTTCACGAGTACCGCGCACCCCGTGAGACGCTCGAACTGCTTGATGAGATCGTAGTAGTTGGGATTCGTTTCCCTGCGGACCGTCTGGACGCGGGCCGAATAGTCGATGTGCGTTACGGCCGGAATGTCCGAGCGCACGACGTTGAGCTGGTCGATCCCCCAGAGCTGCCGTTCGCCGTCCGTCATAGGAATCTGCCGGGCGGCCTTGATCGGAGCGACCAGCAGCATGTACGGTGAGTCGACGTCCAGCTCGAAGTAGTCGCTCGCGCGCTCCCGCAGCACGCTGGGCGCGAACGGGCGGAACCCTTCGCGGAACTTGATCTTCAAGTTCATCTGCGCCTGCATGCGCGGGCTGCGCGGGTCGCCAAGGATGCTGCGGGCGCCGAGCGCGCGCGGCCCGAATTCCATCCGCCCGTCGAACCACCCGATGACCTTCTCGCCGGCCAGGAGCTCGGCCACGCGTCGCAGGAGCACGTCGCGATCAAGCCGCTCGGCGGGGGCCCCGACCGATTGCAAAAAGGCCGCGATTTCGTCGGGTGTGAAGTCCGGCCCCAGATAGGCCCCGCGCATGCCATCGGTGCCGGGCGTCACCGAGCGGGCCTGCTTGCAGTACCGGTGCCAGATGAGCTGCGCGACGCCCAGGGCGCCGCCGGCGTCCCCCGCGGCCGGCTGGATCCACAGTCGCTTGAACGGGCCCTCGCGCAGGACCCGCCCGTTGGCGACGCAGTTCAACGCCACCCCGCCCGCCAGACAGAGGTTCTCGAGCCCCGTCTCACGATGCGCGGTCCGCGCCATGCGGAGCATGATTTCCTCGCACACGACCTGGACCGACTTGGCGAGGTCCATCTCCCGCTGCGTCAGCTTGGACTCGGGCACGCGGGGCGGACCGCCGAACAATTGCGAAAAGGCCCCGTTGGTCATCGTGAGGCCCGTCAGGTACTCGAAGTACTTCTGGTTGAGTGTGAACGAGCCGTCCTCCCGCAGGTTCACGAGCTCGCGATAAATGAGATCCACGTACTTGGGCTCTCCGTAGGGCGCGAGACCCATGACCTTGTACTCGCCCGAGTTCACCTTGAAGCCCGTGAAGTAGGTGAAGGCCGAGTACAAGAGCCCAAGCGAATCGGGCCACTGCAGCTCCTTCAGCAGCTCGAAATCGTTGCCCCGGCCGACGCCGACCGCCGCGGTCGCCCATTCCCCGACTCCGTCGATCGTCAGGATGGCGGCATCCTCGAACGGCGATGGGAAGAACGCGCTGGCGGCGTGGGACTCATGGTGCTCGGCGTAGAGAATCTCGCCGTCGTAGGCGAGCGCGCGGCGGATTTCGCGGTCGAGAAACAGTTTCTCCTTCATCCACAAGGGACCCGCCATGCGGAACTGGCTGAATCCGCGGGGGGCGACGCCCAGGTACGTCTCGAGGATCCGCTCGAACTTGGTGAGCGGCTTGTCGTAGAAGCCGACGTACGCAAGGTCGGAGGCAGTTATGCCTCCTGCGGCGAGACAGTAGCGGGCAGCCTGGAGCGGAAAAGCCGCGTCCCCCTTTTTGCGCGTGAAACGCTCCTCCTGCGCGGCGGCGACGATCTCGCCTTCCCGCAAAAGGCAGGCGGCGCTGTCGTGATAGAACGCCGAGATACCGAGAACGTAGCAGTCGGGCATGGTCGCCTGGCGTTGTTGCACGGCGGGTGCCAGATCCGCGGCGAGTGGGCGCGCACAGGCGATGCGCTCGTTGCGTCACGGATGTGGCGTGTCCGCGACAAGTGCTGCTCTTCTTACGCGGCTTGCCGTTGACACCATCGTTTGCGGCCGGGCACGCCCGTTGCGTCGCCCCACTCACGTGTCCGCGCCTTCCATCCCCCTCGCTTCCGACGGCGTCGTGTCCACCCCCCTCGCTGCGAGACTGCGCGGCGCCTTGGTCAATAGCGTGATGCTGTGCACCTCGTTGGGGCTGGCGTACCTGGTAGGCGAGGTGTCGGTGCGTATCCTCGCGCCGCAGCAGCTCATCGTGAAGCGTCCGGACATCTGGCAGCCCGTGGATACCCTGGGCTGGATCCATCGTCCCGACGTCACCACCACCATCAACACCGGCGAGCGCACGGTGCACGTCTTCACAGACGGCGATGGATTCCGCGTCGGACGCGCTGGGCGCGTCGAGAGCAAGCGACGGGTCCTTCTCCTGGGCGACTCGTTCATGGAGGCGCTGCAGGTCGAGTACGAGCAGAGCCTCGCGGGACTGCTGGAGGCGCGCCTAGGCACGCGTCTGGGCGAGACTGTGGCCGTACGGAACAGCGGTGTCGGGGGCTGGGACCCGCCGCAGTACCTCATGGAAGCACGGCGCGAGCTTGCTCGCGAACGGTTCGACGTCGTGCTCGTGTCCGTGTACCTGGGGAATGACGTCGTTACCCGACGCGTCGAGCGGTATGCACCGGGACCGCCCGTCGACGCTCCGTTCCACCGACTGCGGCTGCCCCGGCACATCACATACGCCGAGCTCGTGGACGCGGTTTTCTATCCGATCAACGACTTTCTGAAAGCACGCTCCCACCTGTTCATCCTGGTCAAAACGCAAGCGTCCACGCTGCGGATGCGGCTCGGCTTGACGGCGGAATACTTTCCCGAGGAGCTGCTGCGACGCGAAGCGAACTCTTCTCGGTGGACGGTCACCGCGCAGATCTGCCGCGACATCAGGGACCTAGCTCTGGCACGCGGCGCCGCGACCGTGTTCGTGCTGATTCCCGCTCCATTCCAGGTGGACACTGCCGCGTTCTACCGGGCCTTGAAGGGCTTCAAGATCGACGCGGCAGCCGTGGATCTCGAGCAGCCGGAGCGCCTGCTCAGCGGAGCCATGGGTGCCTACCGGCTCGACGTGGTCGATGTGCTACCCGACTTCCGCCGCGCCGAGCGAGGCGGCAGCCATCTGTATGGGACTGTGGACCCGCATTTGAGCCTGGAGGGCCACGACCTATTCGAGCGTCTCGTCGAGCCGGCCATACAGGCCCACATCGGCCGATGACCCGGTCCGTGACGGCGGTCCTGTTGGCGCTGGCAGGCATCGGGGCCCCGGCGGTCGGGGCCGCAGGCCAGGAGTCTCCCGCGGACAGCCACGCCGAGAGGCCTCCGCTGGTGAACGAGTGCGCGACTCTGAAGCCGGGTTGGGTCTGGTGCGACGATTTCGAGCAGGACCGGCTGCACCAATACTTCGAATATGAAGATGCTTCCGGAAGCTTCGTGCGCGCGGCGGGCGTGGGCGTGAGGGGATCGTCGGGCATGCGGGCACGGTTCAGTCGGGGGCAGGTGTCGGCGGGCGCGCTCCATCTCGCGCTCGGCAAACTGCCCGACCCGTATTTTCGTCCGGTGGACGCCGGAACCGCGAAGTATCGGAATCTGTATTGGCGATTGTACGTCCGCTCTCAGCCGGGTTGGGTAGGAGGGGTGGGGTACAAGCTCACCCGCGCGATGGTCTTCACGAGCTCGAAGTGGACCGAGGCGATGGTGGCGCACCTGTGGGGCGGTGACGCACCCGACACGAATTACCTGCAGCTGGATCCGGTCTCCAGTACGGACGGCCTGGGCAACGTGCGGGCGACGAAATACAACGACTTTCCCCGGTTCCACTGGCTCGGTAAGAAGCGCGGCACCACGCCGCTGGGCGATGCGGCCCACGTGGGTCAATGGTATTGCGTCGAGGCTCATGCCAAGCTCAACGACCCGGCGCAATCAGACGGCGTGTTCGAGTACTGGGTGAACGGCGACCTCGAGGCGCGCGAGGACGGCCTGAACTTCGTGGGGGGCTTTACGGCGTACGGGATCAACGCCGTGTTCTTCGAGAATTACTGGAACGACGGAGCGCCCGCCGCACAGGAGCGGGACCTCGACAACATCGTCGTGAGCACCGAGCGGATCGGGTGCTGACGGTGAGCCGACGCCCGCGTCTGCTCTTCTTGTGCCAGACCGTGCCATACCCGCCCGACTCGGGCGTGGCAATCCGCAGCTATCATGTGCTGCGCATGCTGGCACGTCGGTTCGACGTAACGGCGTTGTGCTTCTATCGCCGGAAGGGTGGGGCGGTATCCCCGGATGACCTTACCCAGCGGCTCGAGGCCTTGCGCTCTATCGCCGAGGTCGAGGCGTTTCCTGTGCCCCAGGAGCACAGCCGCTGGCGCCTCGCGTGGGATCACCTCCGCAGCGTCGGTCGGCAGCGCGCGCACACGACGTTCGCGTTCGACTCGGCCGCGGTCCGGGCTCGCGTGACGCAGCTGCTCAGGGAACGTCGCTTCGCCTTGATCCACTTGGACTCACTCGCCCTGTCGCGTTACCTCCCGCTGGTCGGCGCCGCCCCGGTCGTGTGCGTCCACCACAATGTCGAGTCACTCCTACTCGACCGTCGCGCGGGCGTAGAGCGCAACCCTTGGCGACGCCAGTACCTTGGACACCAGGCTCGCCTGATGGAGCGCGAGGAGCGACGCTGGTGCAGGCGCTGCGCCCTCAATGTCGTGGTTTCTGAGAGCGACGCCGTCGAGCTCGGGCGCATCGTACCTGGAGTGAAATCGGCGGTCGTGCCGAACGGCGTGGACATCGACACGTTTCGGCCCGGCGTCGGGCGAGAGGAAGGCCTCGTGTTCGTCGGGGAGCTGACCTGGTTCCCGAATCTCGACGCGCTCCAGTTCTTCCATGACGAAATCCTGCCCCGCGTGCGCGCCCTGCACGGTGAGACGCCGATCCGGTGGGTCGGCCGGGTATCCGATGACGCCCGTCGCCAGTATGGCCATCGCTCGGCGATCGAGCTCACGGGTTACGTGCCCGACGTCCGTCCCTACGTTCACGACGCGGCGTGCTATGTTGTGCCGCTGCGGGTGGGCGGAGGGACCCGGCTCAAGATTCTCGATGCCTGGGCCATGGGGAAGGCAGTGGTGAGCACCTCAGTGGGTTGCGAGGGGTTGGCCGCCCAGGACGGGCGGAACATTCTGGTTCGAGACGATCCGGACGGCTTCGCTCAGGCGGTGTGCGACGTGCTGCGTGACGAGCCCCTGCGGCGACGGCTCGGCGCGGCGGCGCGGCACACCGTGGAGCAGCAGTATAGCTGGGAGCGCATCGGCGAGCCCATGCTGGAGCTGTACGATGCCCTCCGCCGGGAGTGCCAGGCGGCGCCTCTTCCAGTCGCCCGGGGATCCTGAAGGGCTCCAACGCCGTGAGGGCGTCCGCGCATTGGCCAGCACGCCTGTCGCACTCGCGCAACACGAGACGGGCCGTGGCCTTCTAGTGGACGGGACACGGGAGCAGGCTGTGAGCCCGAAACTTGCTCATCGACAGATACACTGCTCGCCATGACCATGCCGCTCGGCGGTTTCGGACAGCTCAACCAGGTGCAGTCCCCCGTCTCGCACCGATTGCCGTGGGACTCCTTGCTGTTGGCGCTGATGGTCCTCGTGTCCCTCCAGGTGTGGCGCGTCCACGAGTTGGTCCCAAGCCTCGCGATCCATGGGCTACCCATTCTCATGACGGTCGTGGCCGGGACCCTGCTGCTGTTGGGGCGCGATCCCCGCCGTCGCCTCGCCACGCTGGACGTGCCGCTGGTGCGCAGCGCGCTCGGCATCCTCCTGCTCGCAGGGCTATCGATTCCCGGGAGCCTATACCCCGGACTCAGTTTGAACCAAGTGCTCAAGGACTATGTCCGCACGGTGATCCTGATGCTGTTGATCGCTGCGAGCGTTCGCGGGTTCGCCGACCTGCGCCGTTTCGCGTGGCTCCAGCTCGGGGGCGTCACGCTGTTCTCCGCCGTCATCCTGGCGCGCGCGCAGATGGGGGCGGATGGTCGTCTGCGGGATGTCGCTTACTATGACGTCAACGACCTGGCGATGCTGATCGTGTGCACGCTTCCGTTGGTGCTGTATCTGTGGCGTAAGCCGGCGCGGCCCTGGTCGCGGGCGCTGCTGGCGGCCGCCACGGTGTTCCTCATCGTAACGCTGGGAAAGACCGGCTCTCGCGGCGCCTTCCTGGGCCTGCTCGCGGTGGGGGGATACTTGCTGCTGCGCCTGCGCGGCGTCTCCGCATGGCAACGCGTTGGTACGGTAGCGCTGCTCGCGACCTTGCTCGTCGGGCTAGCCAGCGACAAGTACTTCGACCGCATCGGGTCGATCCTGCAGTTGCGGCAAGATTACAACTGGAGTGGCAAGTCGGAGACCGGGCGCATGGAGGTCTGGAGACGCGGCCTCGGGTACATGCTCGATCATCCCTTGCTCGGAGTCGGGGCCGCTGCGTTTCCGGTGGCAGAGGGCACGCTCGCTCCCGAAGCCCTCGAGCGGCAGCGTTACGGACGAGGCTTCAAGTGGTCGGCGGCGCACAATTCGTTCATCCAGATCGGCGCTGAACTGGGCGTCGGGGGCCTCATCCTGTTCATCGCGCTGTTGACTGCCGCCTTCCGAACGCTGGCGCGATTGCGGCGGGCACCGTTGCCCGAGATTGCCGTGACCGCGCAAATCTTCACCGCCAGTCTGGTCGCGTTTGTGGTGACTGCCTCCTTCCTCTCCCAGGCGTACTCCGCCTACTTGTATACGCTCCTCGGGATGGTGCTGGGGCTCGCGAAGAGCGCGTCGTTTGCGCGGCCGCCGGTGCCGGTCCCTTCGGCCGTCGCCCGGCCTCTGGGATGAGCGCGCGCGCGGCGCTCAAAGCGTGCTTCGAGGCCGGACTGGTGCGGAGCGGCGTGCCCGCGCTCCACCGGGCGGCGCGGGCACGACGGGCGCTCGTGCTTGCCTACCACAACGTCGTGCCCGACTCCTACCCGGCGTTCGGCGATCGCTCGCTCCACCTCCCGCGCGGGCTGTTGGTGCGTCAGCTCGAGAGCCTGCTCGCCACCCACACCGTCGTCCCGCTGGAACAGGTGCTCGACGCGCCGGTAGCCGGGCGTCGTCCGCGGGCGGCGATCACCTTCGACGACGGCTATCGGGGGGCCGTGTTGCTCGGCGTGGCGGAGCTCGCGAAGCGCGGCGTTCCCGCGACCCTGTTCGTTGTTCCCAGTTTCGTGGGGAAGGGCCCGTTCTGGTGGGATGCCTTGGCGGCGGAGCGCGGGGTGGATCCCGCGCTGCGGGCCCGCGCCCTGGACGAGCTGCGGGGCAAAGATCAGGAGGTCCGCGGCTGGGCCGCGCGCGAGCGGATCCCGTCGGCGGCGGTTCCGGAATGGGCGCTCGTCGCGTCGGAAGAGGAGCTGCGGGGCGCCACCCGGCATTCCGGCATCACGCTCGGATCGCACACGTGGACGCACCCAAACCTGGCGCGGCTGAGGGACGCCGCGCTGCGGGAGGAGCTGAGGTGGCCGCTCGTGTGGCTGCGGGAGCGCTTCACGAGCGCGATCCCGTGGCTGAGTTATCCGTACGGGCTGGCAACGCCGGCCGTGGAGACCGCCGCGCAGGAGGCGGGCTACACCGCCGCGCTCGCCCTCGGCGGCGGATGGTTCCTCCCCACGCGCGTAAACCGCTGGGCCGTGCCGCGGGAGAACATTCCCTCGGGGTTGTCGGAGAACGGGTTCGTCATTCGATCCTCGGGCCTGTGACGCGACGTCTCAAGATTCTCCATGTGGTGCACAAGCTCGATTACGGCGGCCTGCAACGGCTCGTCGCCGCCCTCGTCCAGCTCCTCCCCCCCGACCAGTTCGAGAGCCACATCCTGACGCTCAGCGACTTCGGACGCTTCGCGGAGGGCCTCGCCGCGCACGCGCAGCTCCATCAGGACCGGTCCCTGCCGCACCTCTCCATGATCTGGCCGCGCCGCTTGACCCGGACGATCCGCGCGCTCGCGCCCGATGTCGTGCACACGCACAGCGGCGTCTGGTTCAAGGCGTCCCTGGCGGCGCGCCGGGCGGGCGTGCCGCGCCTCGTGCACACCGATCACGGGCGACCGTACCCGGACTCGCTCCCGGGCCGGCTGCTCGACGGGCTCGCCGCCCGGCGGGCGGACGTGGTCGTGGCCGTCTCGGACGCCCTGCGACGTCAGATGACCGAGACGCTGATTCCCCGCCCCTCGCGCATTCGCGTGGTCGTGAACGGGATCGACACGGACCTCTTCCGGCCGCAGTCGGTCAACGGATCGCTCCGTGGGGAGCTGAGGCTTCCTGCTGGCGCGCCCATCATCGGCAGCATCGGGCGCCTCGATCCGATCAAGGCCTACGACGTGATGCTGCAGGCGTTCGCGCGGTTGCGCGCCGACTGGAGTGACGCCCAGGGAGCGCCACCGGCCCTCGTGCTCGTGGGAGACGGGCCTGAACGCGCGCGGCTCAGCGCCGTGATCGAACGGGAAGGATTGCGCGACGCCGCCCGCCTGGTGGGGTGGCGCAAGGACGTCGAGCGCCTCTATCCAGTGTTCGACGTGTTCACGCTGTCGTCCTGGAGCGAGGGCACGTCGCTCGGCCTGCTGGAAGCCATGAGCAGCGGCGTCTGCCCGGTGGTGACGGCCGTCGGCGGGTCACCTGCGGCGCTGGGCGAGCGGCTCCGACACCGCCTCGTGCCGGCGGGAGATCCGGCGGCCCTGGCGGCCGCCTGGCGCAATGCCCTGACCGACGATCGGCGCCGCGTCGAGGACGCGGCGGTCGCGCGGCAGCGCGTCAAGCAGGCCTTCGCGATCGACGCGATGGTGCGGCACTACGCGCGGATCTATCGCGGAGCAGCGTGACAGGCCGGCAAACGGCGCTCGAGCTCGTCGAACAGGAGCTGCGCCTGAGCGCGGCGGCTGTAGCGTTCCGGTAGGCGGGGTCGTTCCGGGGCCGTGCCTCGCGCGAAGGCGGCGTAGCGTGCCCGGATGACGGCCGCGATCCCGTCGACGTCGTGGGGAGGAACCACGTCGGCGCCAGTGCCGTCGAGCAAGGCCGCGGTCGCGCTCCCGGGGTTGGCGAGCGCCAGCAGCCAGGCATGGAACCGCGCGTACTCGAAGACCTTGGCGGGGATGAATGGGTCGGCCCCCCCGGTTTTCCCGACGGCGCTGAAGCTTACCAGCATCGCTGCGCGGGCAAGGAACTGCTTCGCTTCCGCGCGGGGACGCGCGGCGTGCGCCCGGACGTAGTCCCCGATCCCCTCTTGCTCGGCGAGCTGCGCGAGGGTCGGCCTGTGTCCCGTCTCCGCGCCCATGAACTCGAGTCGGAGCTGGTCGGGCCTCAGGCCAGCTTCGCGGATGACGCGCGCAGCTGCCCGGAGCAGCGGATGCGGATCTCGGTCGAGGTAGATGGACCCGGCATAGGCGATGATGAAACAGTCGGCGCGTTCCTTCGGCGGGAGGGGATCTTCGTCGTAGCCGTTCATGATCGCGATAATACGCTCGCGTGCATCGGGATAGGCGGCCTGCAGCGCGTCGCGTGAGTGCTCGGTATTGGTGATGATGAGAGTGGCTGCGGCGACGGCGCGGCGCTCGTGCCGCCGCGACAGAAAAAGCCATAGCGGGCTCGCGACCGGCTCCTGCAGCACCGGAGTAAGACTCCAGGGATCGCGCATGTCGATGATCAAGGGCAGGCCGCGGCTTTGCCGGAGCATCCGCCCGGCATCGTGGACCCAGTGCGGCGGGCCGCAGCTGACCACCCCGCCGTACGCGCCAGTCCGGAGCAGCCGACGCGCCACACGCCCAGCCGCATGTGACCACGTCATTCCCTGGACGTAGTCGCGCCAGACGTGAAACGCCCGCAGAACATCGCGCGCGCTGTGGAGCGGCGACCGCAGCTCCGTGAGGCTGATCGAGTCGGATCGCCGTGCCGCCCGGACCCGGGCGACGGCCGCGCCCCGCGCCGGGCTCCGTGCCCAGAGCCTGCGCCGCAGCGCGATCAGGCGTTGCACCAGCCGGTCCACCGGCAGCGCTCGTTGTGGGACGCCGTACACGTTCACCCTGGCCGGAAGGTCCGCGAGAGCGTCCCAATCGGGTGCTACCTGACTCGCGGGGTCAAGGGTGACGACGTCCAGCTCCCACCCCCGCTCGACGGCATACTTTGCCAGCCGCTGCCACCGCACGGCCCCGACCTCCCGGCTGGGAGGAAAATGGTAGCTGATCAGGAGCAGCCGGCGCCCCTCGGGTCGCGCGCCTTGGTGGACCCGCGGACCGGTACGCGCTACGCTCGGGAGCGTCACGGGACTGGCACCGCCGCGCCGTCCTCGACGTACAGCCGGTGCCAGACCGAAAAGCACAGCAAGCCCCACAAGATGCCCTCGCGGTTGTGGCGGCGAGCGAAATGATCGTCGAGCAGCCCGCGCACGATGGCCGGCTCGAAGTACCCAAGTCGGCGCAGCCGGTCGGGTGCGAGCTCGTCCTCGATCACGCCACGCAGCTCGTGACGCAACCACTCGGCGGTGGGACCCACGAACCCCCGCTTCGGCGCCCGCAGATGCTGCCGCGGGAGGCGGCCGCGCAGCGCGCGCTTGAGCAGCCGCTTGTTCTGCCACCAGCCGATCTTGGTCCGATCCGGCAGCGGAAACACCCGCTCGACGAGCACGTGGTCCACGAACGGGACCCGAATCTCGAGCGAGTGCGCCATGGCCAAGCGGTCGCTCAGCGCCAGTACGTCGTCGGGAAGAAAGGTCTTGTAGTCGAGATACAACGCCGCGGTCAGACCGGACGGAGTCCCGTGAGCGGAGTGGAGCTCCCGGAAGCGCGCGCCGGCAGGAGGGCCGCGCAACTGGTCCCATAGGCCCGCGACATACAGCTGCCGTCGCCCACTGTCGGCCAGTCTGCTGACGTACCCGAGAAACCGATCGGCGGAGGACCCGTTGCCGGGCTGCAGGAAGCGCTTGAACCGATCGACCGACAGCGACGCGCCACGCGGCTCACGCAGCTGGTTCGCGAGCCCGCTCAAGCCGCGCTGCACGGCATGCGGCAGCCGCGCGTAGCGCTCTCCCGCCAGCAGACCGATGTGACGACGGTAGCCCGCGAACAGCTCGTCGCCCCCGATCCCGGTGAGGGCGACCTTGTAGGACGCACCCACCGCCTGCGACAGCAACCACGTCGGCACGGCCGACTGGTCCGCATGAGGCTCGTCGAGGGCGTGCGTGATCGGCTCGAGCAGGTCGCGCACGTCGGGGTGGATGTCCACCTCGGTCAGTTTGACGCCGTACTTGGCGGCGAGTCGGCGGGCCAGGTCCGTCTCGTCGGCGCTGGCGGCCCCTGAGCCGAAGTACCGTGCCGTGAACGCGTGCGGAGCGTCGCTCGCCAGCGCCCAGCTCGAGACCACGGCCGACGAATCGAGCCCGCCGGAGAGGAACGCCGCCACCGGCACGTCGCTCACGAGGTGCGCCCGCACCGACTCGTCCAGCCACTCCCTGACCCGCTCGTCCGCGTCGCGCGGCGCCGCCACACGCTCCCGGGGGAGGTCCCAGTACTGTCTGGTCGACACGCCGCGCCGGGAGTGCCACAGCGCTGTGTGGCCCGGCTCGAGCTTGGTGACGCCCGCGAACGGCGTCGCCGGGGCGGGGATGTACCCGAGCTGGAAATACATGTCGAGCGCATCCCAGTCGAGCGTGCGGTCCACCAGGCCCGCCGCGTGCAGCGCCTTCAGCTCGGACGCGAACGCGATCCCCCAGGGCGCGGTGGCGATGTACAACGGCTTGATCCCGAAGCGGTCGCGCGCGAGCAGCAGCGTCCCCGCCTTGGCGTCCCAGATGGCGAAGGCAAACATGCCCCGCAGCCGCGCGACGCAGTCGGGGCCTTCCTCCTCGTACAGATGCAGGATGGTTTCCGTGTCCCCGTGGGTCGCGAACGTATGTCCGCGGGCGACTAGTCCGCGGCGCAACTCCGCGTAGTTGTAGATCTCGCCGTTGAACACGATCACCGCCGACCGATCCTCGTTCAAGATCGGCTGGTGCCCGCCCGCGAGGTCGATGATGCTGAGGCGACGCATGCCCAGGCCGACGGACCCGTCGACGTGGACGCCCTCGTCGTCGGGGCCCCGGTGCCGGATCGCCTCGCACATCCGCCGGATCAGGGCAGGGGAGACGGGCCGGGCCGGGTCCGCGTGGACGATGCCGACGATGCCGCACATGAGCGTCGGCGTCTGGAGCAAGAGGGAGGCCGCGCGGGCGCCCCGGTCTACACCAGTCCGACTGTAGAGCACAGCCACCCAGGCGTTGCGCCCACGCAGCACCCGCCCGCTCCGGCATGCCCGGTGACTCAGGCACGGAGATTGTTCCAGGTGGTCGTGTGACATCGCGAGACAGGCTGTCCGTGCTGCACGTCATCGCTCCCGCGGACGTGGGCGGTGCGGAGCGCGTCGTGCACACGCTGGCGACCGGTCAGCACCGGGCTGGGCATGATGTGTGGGTGGTCGCCGTTCTGACAAACGGGGCCGACCGCCACCCCTTCCTGGCGCCCCTCGAGCAGGCCGGCGTGGAGACGATTCCGCTCCGGGTCCCGCCTCGGGCCTACGGCCGCGAGCGAACCGAGATTGCAGAGCTGTGTCGCCGGCTCCGGCCGGACGTCATGCACACCCACGGCTACCATGTCGACGTGGTGGACGCGGGCGCCGCCCGCCGCGCGGGTGTCCCGACGGTGACGACGGTGCACGGGTTCACCGGGGGCGACTGGAAGAACTGGATCTACGAGCGGCTGCAGCGGCGGGCGTTTCGCCGCTTCGATGCCGTGGTCGCCGTGTCGCGCCCGCTGGCCCGCGACCTGGAGCGGACGGGCGTGCCAGCCGCGCGCGTGCACATCGTCCCCAACGCGTGGCCCGCGAACGACCCGCCTCCGCTGCCACGGGAGCAGGCACGCGCGCAGCTCGCCGTTCCCGACGGGCGATTCCACCTCGGCTGGGTGGGGCGGCTCAGACCGGAGAAGGGCGCCGATGTGCTGCTCGCGGCGCTAGCCCGGCTCACGGACCTGCCGGTGGTCGCGTCGGTCGTGGGCGACGGGCGCGGGCGACCCGCGCTCGAGCAACTGGCCGCGCGCCTGGGCTTGGGCGACCGCGTGCGCTGGCTGGGCAACGTGGTCGAGGCGGCGCGGCTGTTTGCGGCATTCGACGTGTTCGCGCTCAGCTCCCGCATGGAAGGCACGCCGATCGTGCTGTTCGAGGCGATGGCGGCGTGCACGCCGATCGTGGCGAGCGCCGTCGGGGGCGTCCCCGACGTCGTCTCGCCCGCGGAGGCGCTGCTGGTCACAGCGGACGATCCCGCGGCATTGGCGCAGGCGATCCGATCGGTGCACGCGGATCCGGCGGCGGCAGCGCACCGGGCGCGGCTGGCAAACGAGCGGCTGGCGAGCGACTTCGCCCCCGGTCCCTGGTTGGAGCGGTACGAACGCATCTATCGGAGTGTGGGATGACCGCAATCTGTGTTTGGCTGCTCGTTATCGCGCTGGCATTTGCCGCCTATACCTACGTGGGCTATCCGCTGTTGCTGGGGCTGACCGGACTCTTCCGGCGGGGCCGACCCCCCGCCGCGTTGCCGGCCGAGTGGCCGGCGATCAGTATCGTGCTCCCGGTCTACAACGAAGAAGCCGTGGTCCGCCAAACACTCGACAACCTGCTGCAGCTCGAATATCCCGCGGATCGGCGGCAGATTCTCGTGTTGTCGGACGCCTCGACCGATCGGACCGACGCCATCGTGCGCGAGTACGCCGGCCGGGGCGTCGAGCTGCTGCGGCTGCCCCGCCGGGGAGGGAAGACGGCCGCCGAGAACGCCGCACTGCCGCTCTTGCGGGGGGACATCATCGTCACCACCGATGCGTCGGCCCGTCCGGAGCGGGGGGCCCTCAAGGCGCTGATCGCGAGCTTCGCCGATCCCACGGTCGGCGTCGCTTCCGGACACTACGTGAGCGTGGCGCGGGTGGACGGGCACGCCAACCACGGCGAGTCCTGGTACGTCGGCTACGACATGTGGGTGCGTCAGCTCGAGACGCGCGTCGCGGGTATCCCGGGGGCGGCGGGATGTTTCCACGCTGTTCGCGCACCGATCCATCTGCGCGTCCTGCCGGAGGAGATCAGTCGCGACTTCGCCGCGGCCTTGCTCGCCCGCGAGCAGGGGCTGCGCACCGTCTCCGTCGAGGGCGCCGTGTGCACCGTGCCCCGGGTGCCGTCGCTCCGGAAGGAATACCGCCGCAAAGTGCGCACGATCGTGCGCGGTTGGCACACGCTGCACTTCAAGCGCGCGCTGTTGAACCCGTTCCGCCACGGGCTGTTCGCGTGGATTCTCGCGAGCCACAAGGTCTGTCGCTGGGTCATCCCCCACGTGGCCCTGCCGGCGTTGGTCGCGCTGGTGTGTCTGGCGCAGACGTTCTGGTGGGCACGATGGGGCGCCGGGCTCGCGGCCACGGCCGGCCTGTGCGCCGCACTGGCGTGGTGGTGGCCCGAGGACCGCCGCCTGCCCAAGGTTGTCGCGCTCCCCGCCTATCTGGTGGTGGGGAACGTGGCGGCCCTGTCCGCCTCGGTCCGGGCCATCAAGGGCGAACGCACCCCCGTGTGGGAACCGACCCGTCGCGAAGGCGTGCGGGCGGCGTAACGCGCCGCTAAGAGGGGGAGGCCGCGGCAGCGGAGTGGTGCCACGGCGCGGTCTGGAGCAGGGTCGCGGCCTCCGAGACCGTTACGAAGCGCAGCGCGGTCACGCGGGCGAGGCCCTCGATGTACGTCGCGATCGAGCGATACATCCGCTCGACGCCCGCCCCGTCGGGAGCGAACGGGCTCAAGCCGGGGCTGAGACTGGGGCTGTGAAAGAACAGGTGGAGATGGCGCACGCCCGCGTCTACCAGGCGGCGTGACAGCGTCAGCATGTCGGGTACCGAGTCGGTCTCCGGGCTCAAGGCAATGCGTTTGACGATTCCCGCGCGCGACGCGATGCCGCGCAGATGCAGCGGCCGCAGCGCCGGGGTCGACAGGGCCCGGTACAGTCTCGCCCACGCCCCTGACGGAGGACGATTGTAGCCAACCGACATGGGAAGCTCCACCAGCGGCCCCTCGGGCTGCGGGATCCGCACGTCGGCGCCTCCGGCCAGGCGATATGAGTCGAGCGGCGCTCCGATGAAGGTGGGCCCATCGTCGTACTCCTCCCAGCTCACGAACGGCGTAACGCTCGAGTCGACGCGGTAGCCGCAGCGGATCAGGGCAGTGACGGAGTCGGGGCCGAGCCCGTAGCGGCCTGCGCGGAACGACACCGGGCGCCCACCAAACGCCTCGCGCAGGGTCGCCGTGAGACGCTCGAGCTTGGCGAGCTGCAGCGCAGCCGGCAGGTTCTTGAGCATGGTGTTGCGAGGGGCGAAGGGCTCGTCCAGCGGTGGTGTGTTCCAGGGATGCAGGTGTGCGCCCAGCTCCGCTCCGCCGCCGTGGAGCTCCCGCAAGATGGGCGCCGCCCAGTCGCGGATCGCGACCTGGTAGGTGCTGAAGTACGTCGCCCGCACGCCGAGTCTTTGAAATAGCCCATCGAGACGTGGCAGTTCGCGGATGTTCTCGACCGTCACACCGTCACGACGCGGGCGCCAATTGTCCTCCTCGGTGTCGATCGAAACGATCAGGAGCGTCGGCTCGGTCATCCGGCCGCGTCCCTCCCGTCCCCGCCCCGCAGCCGGGCACGGAGGCGACCCGCCCAGTCGAGGCCGCGGAGCCAATGCCCTCGCCAGCTGGACCGAAACGCCACCAGTTCCTGCGTCACGCGCTGCGACGCGGTCCACTGCCGCTTGTACGCCTCGTCGCCGCGCAAGAAGTCAAACCGCCGGTAGCCGCGCTCGATGGCGCGGCGGATCATCTCCACCATGAGCGCGACGCCGACGCTCTTTTCCTCCCAGCGTGGATCCCGGCCGCTCTGATAGAAGTAGACCGTGTCGCCGTCGGCGAAGCCATACCACGCGGCCACGGGCACACCGTCGAGATCCAGAGTCGTCAGCCAGAGCTGCCCCCGCACGGCGAGCTCGTGCGCGAACGTGCGATGCAGACGATCCATCCGGGGGTCGTTGAACACACCGGCGGCGCCCCACCGCTTGTTGTGGAGGGCCACCAGGTGCTCCCAACCCTGGTCCAGTCGGCCGGCGTCGTAGTCGGCCAGCGTCAGGGCATGCTCGCGGCGTAGGACGCGCTCGCGGCGGCGCAGGACCTGACGTCGGTTCGAGCTCAACGAAGACAAGTACTCGTCCCAGCTGGCCGGCAGCTGGAGGTAGGGGCAGGGCCAGGCGGCGTTCCAGCGAACCGCGCAGCCGGCGCGCGCCAGGCCTTGCGCCAACCGGGTTGCGTTCGGCGCTCCGGGCGCCAAGTTCCCCAGAACGAGCAGCTCCCACGGGAGGGACGTCAACGCGGGAATCACGGCGTCGAGGTCCGCTTCCGGTCGGGCCAGGACATCCAGGTGGTCGGGACAGCCGAGATCGCCGATCGCCCACGTCAGCGCAGCGGTGCGCTGGCGCCGAAACTCGACCGTCCGAAGCGCCAGCGGGAGGATCGCCTCTACGGCGTGCCCCGCACCACGCAGCAGTATCGTGCGTGTGGCGTGCAACTCCTCCGCCGGAGCGGCGGAGAACCATGCCCGATGCCACGCCCAGCCCGCAAACGGCGAGGCAGCGGGCGAGCAAGCCCGCAGCCCCTCCCAGCCCTGCTCGTCGGCGAGCGTTTGCACGAGGGGCAGGCAGGTCACGACGGTCTCTGCAGCAGGCACTATCTCAACGTTGGCTCCTGTCGCCGACATCGGATCACTCACGCACGGCGCGGACCACGGCCCACAGGGCCTGCACGCGGCGGCGGTGTGCGCCGTATACCACGGCCGCATAGACCGCGACCCCGACCAGCACATGGGCGGCGAGGCGCACGCTCAGCGGCCAGCTTAGCGGTGTGCTCCAGCGCACGGCGAGCACGGCGGCGGCCATTGCCAGCGTCGCGCCTGCGGCCGGCCGGAGCGACCGCAGATATCCCCCGAGCGACAGGTCGGTGAGACGCAGCGCGTACACGAGGACCAACGGCATCACGAGAAGGGGGTGCCCCACCAGCCAGGCCGCCGCGACGCCCGCGGCTCCCCAATGCGACCCGAAGTAGAACAGGGCCGGGAGGACGAGCGCTGCGAGAATCGTGAACTGCATGCTACGCTTGGAGTGACCCGTAGCGATGATCACCTGCGGGAGCAGCGCGCTGATCGATCTGGACGCGGCCGCGAGCGCGAGCAGCCGTAGCGGCAGGATCGCGGGTCGCCAGCGGTCACCCAGTGCGAGTAGCACGAACTCGTCGGCCACCAGGGCGATGCCCACGGCCGCCGGGAACGTGATGAGTGCGAGGGCCTCAGTGAGGTTGCGAAGATAGCGCTGCAGGGCCGGCCGGTCGTGTTGCACCGCGGAGAACACCGGGAGGGTCACGCTGCCGACCAGCGCGGTCACGCGGTCCACGGGGATGCTGGCGATCGTCCAGCCCAAGGTGTAGGCCCCCAACGCAGCCTTGCCGAGTACACGGCCCACAATCGCGAAGTCGGCGTTGTCGTAGAAATACCAGGCGAGCGTGCCGACGACCACGTGCCAGCCAAACGTGACGGCCGTGGCGATGGAGCCGAAGCGGCTCGGCCATGCGACACGATGCGGTCGCCACACGCAGGTGAGGATCGTGCTCGTGAGCCGGCCGGCGAGGGTCCCGAAGACGAGGGCCCAGTAGCGAAATCCCGTTGCGGCGAGCGTTAGCGTCGTGACCGTGGCCGCGAACGCCTCCGCGCCATCCGCCCAGGCGAGCCTGCGAAAGTCGAGATCGCGTCGCAACAGCGCTCGCGGCACCGTTTGGGCCGCCGCCATAAGGAATGCCAGGCTCCACACCACGACGATCGGTCCGACGGCTGGCTCCCCGAAGAACCGCGCCACCGCTCCGGACAGGGCCGCCGAAAGCCCGATCAACACGCAGCCGATCACCAGAGCAAAGCCGCCCAGCCGGGCGATCTGGTCGCCGTCCAAGTCCCGGCGCTGCACGATCGTGAGGCCCAACCCGAAGTCGTTCACGAGCTGCATGAGCCCGAGGTAGACCATGGCCATGCCCACCAGGCCGTAGTCGGTCGGCGCCAACAGCTTGGCGACCACCAAGGTCGAGGCCCAAGTGAGGATCTGCGTGGCCCAGCGCGTCGTACCGGTCCACGCGAGACCCCGCACCAGCGAGCGGTCAAGCTCGCGCGCCGGGGAAGGCTCGCTCTGCACGACCGACGGCTCCTCGGGTGGAGCCAGGGGACTCAGCGTGGTGCCCGCCACGGCACACACCGACCGCAAAAGAGCGCGGCGCAGATGGTCACGTGATTGGGGGCTTTGGGGACGTCACTGAGATGCCTGCTCCTGTTCGGGACTGGGCGGGTGCGCGCAGCCACCTCTGCAAGAAGCACACTCGTCGTGTGGCGGCCCGGACTCCCTACAGCTCATGGTCACGCGGTGCCCCGTGGCGTTCACGCAACAACTGGTGGCGGCACGGCCGTTGCGCCATTAGGCCTACCCTTGGGGAGGTGTAGTTCGAGATGACAGCACGCGACGGCGTACTCGCCCATCGCAGCGCAGATGGGTCGACACACCTTGCCGCCGGGGTCGACTGGCTGATGCGCGCACAGGACGCGATGGGGAACGGCGCGCTCGCGCGGGCGCACCCACTCGGCGGAGGCCCCGACGCCGCCTCTAACGGCGCGCGGTGCGCTTGCCCGGAAACCACCGGCCGCGTGATCCCCACGTTTTATCTCGCCGCGCAGCATCTCGGTCGTCCTGACCTCGCCCAGCGGGCCGGCGAGGCCGCGCGATGGGGGGTGGAAATGCAGTTGCCGTCGGGCGCCGCGCGGGGAGGAGTGGTCGGAACGGGGCAGGCCCTGCTGGGGTGGGTCGCCGCGTTCAGCGAGACTGGGTGGGGCGTGTTCGCTGGGGCCTCCCGGCGGGCGGGCCGCTTCCTCCTCGCCAGGCTCGACGAGGACGGACTGTGGCGGCACGACGTGGCGTACTGCCCGCGAACCGCATGGGCACTGGCGGAGGCCGGGCGCCGGCTGGGCGCGCCCGAATTCCGGGTGGCAGCGGCGAAGCATCTGCGCACCGTGGCGCGGCTGCAGCACGACGACGGCTGGATGCCGGATGCCCGCTTCCCGGAGCGCTCTCGCGGGCTTGCGGACCTCGCAGACGCGATTCGCGGGCTGCTCGAGGGGGGTCGCCTGCTGAGAGACGAGCGGCTTATCGCGCTGGCCGCGCGGTCGGCGGCTGGTGTGGCGGCCGCCCAGGGGCGGGAGGGGCGGTTGCCCGACCGATTCGCACCCGGCTGGCAGCCCGCCGGCTCTTCGTGCTGTCCGGTCGGCCAGGCCCACATGGCGAACGTCTGGCTGCGCCTCTATGAGATCACTGGCGCCCGAGTGTGGCTCGAGCCCGTGCGACCGGTGCTGCGCGTGCTCACGTCCGCGCGCCGTCGGGAGGGTACGATCACTGCCACCAAGTTCCTTGTCGACGCCCTGATTCGCGACGAGCGGATCGCGCGAGGCTTAGTGGAGGAGACGACGGCAGCGCTGGTGCTCGCCTAGCGGCGAGGGCGACACCCTACCAGGCGCCGCGGCGCCGCAGCATCACGGGCAGCGTGCGGGCCATGATGCGCAGATCTTCGAGCGCCGACTGGCGGCGGATGTACTCGAGGTCGTACCGCACCTTGTGGCGCACGTCATCCACCGAGGTGTCGTACCCCTGGTTGATCTGGGCCCACCCCGTGATGCCGGGGCGAACCCGCTGGCGCCGCTGATACCCTTCGATCTGCTCCCGCAGAAACACGAAGATGGTCGGCTGCTCGGGCCGCGGACCCACCATGTTCATGTCGCCCTTCAGCACGTTGAAGAGCTGAGGCAGCTCGTCGAGCCGCAGCTTGCGCAGGACCCGGCCGAGCGGGGTGACGCGGTCGTCCTCCGGCTGCGCCCACACCGCCGAGTTGGTCTCGTCGGCCGGGCGCATCGTGCGGAACTTGTACATCGTGAACGGCGAGCCGCCCAAGTCGGTGTGGCGCCGTGTATTCCCCCCGGCTCCCGAGAGCGACCGGCGGTCCAACCCGACGCGCGTTTGCGTGAACAGGACGGGTCCGCGCGAGGTCAGCTTGATCACCACGGCGATCAGCAACATGAGCGGGAAGGCCACGACCAGGCCGACCGCGGCGACGACGATGTTGAGGGCCCGGCGTGCGGCATGCTCGCGGTCGAGCGCGCCGAATGGCGCACGGTGCGACAGCGAGATCCTCGCCGGGCGAGAGGGTCGGAGTTCGAGAGTGGTGCTCATGGCCTCAGACATTCGCAAAGACCGTGCGCGGGCGCGCCCCAGCGCGGTTTTGGCTCTCCATGCGTGCGGTCATATGGCGACCTGGCGTCGTGTGTGGAGCGGCTGCCACGGGGGGCTGCGGCGTCAAGCGGCCGCGCTACCCACGGGAGCGTCCACTTCGAAGTAGAAGCGGGTGCCCCACTGCGGCCGCGTTTCGATTTGCAATTCCGACCCCATCGCCCGCACCAGCTTGCGGCAGATGGTGAGCCCCAGCCCCGAGCTGGAGAAATGCTCGCGCTGGGCGGCCGGGGGCCGCCGCACGGGCTGATACAGCAAGCGGAGCCGCGCGGCGTCGATGCCGCTCCCGGTGTCGCGCACCGAGAACTCGAGGCGCCGCGCGCCCACCGGCAACGCCGCGATCTCCACGAAGCCCGTGTCGGTGAACTTGACGGCATTGGTGGCCAGGTTGAGCAGCACGCGCGACAGCGCGCGCTCGTGTCCGGTCCGCCGCTCGGGCACGGGATGCACTAGGCGGACCTCGAGGCGCTTCTCCTCCGCGATGGGCAGGATCATGCTCCGGACGGACCCGAACACTTCCGCCACGGAGAACGGCGCCGGCGCGCGGTCCACGAGGCGCTGCCCGCCCCGGGCCAGCTCGAGAACGTCGCTCGCGGTGGCGCACAGGCACAGCGCGGCGCTGTAGACCAGCCCCAGCTGCCTGGACTGCTCCGCCGTGACCGGTCCTCCCTGGCCCTGTTGCAGCGCCTCCGCGAGGAACAGGATCGACGTGAGGGGCGAGCGCAGGTCATGCGCCAGCTCCACCACGAGATCCAGCCCGTGCGGGCCCGACAGACACGCCGCGAGATCGGGCGGCTCGAGCTCGGGAAGGGGCGCCGGCTCGGGTTCGGGGAGCCGGTCCGTGACGGTCGCGATCGCGGTCTCCACGGCGGGCCAGTCGAGCCGCTCGGCGGTAGCGGTATTCGTTATCATGAGGTCGCCGGCGCCTTGTGGGCGGTCGCATCAGCGGTCACCGCGTCCATTGGCTCCACGGGCTCCGCTGACTCGGCGCCCGGGGCGGACTCCCGCTCGACCACCCAGCCTGCCGTCGGACTGCGCTGCAGGCCGTGACGCTCCATCAACCGGTACAACGTGGTCCGATCGACGCCGGCGATCCGCGCCGCCTTGGACATGTTGCCGCTCGCCCGGTTGACCAGCCACGTCAGGTACTGGCGCTCGAATTGGGCGATCACGCGATCGCGGGCGGCGTGATAGCTCTCCTCGAGCAGCGTGGAGATGAGCGACGCCGGGTTCGAGCCCGCGGTCGGGGTCGGCTCACCGGTGAGCTGCAGGTCCTCGGGGCGGATCTCCGCGCCCGGCTCCACCACGACGGCGACGTGCTCGATCACGTTCTGCAGCTCTCGCACGTTGCCCCGCCAGGGATGACTGCACAGCGTGCGCAGCGCCGCATCCGTGAGACGCGGGAACGGGGCGCCCTTGCGGCGATGCCGCACCCAGTACGTCGACAGGAAGTAGTCGGCGAGCAGGGGGATGTCCTCCGGGCGCTCGCGCAGCGCCGGCACGTGAATCGGCACGACCTTCAGGCGGTAGTACAGGTCTTCCCGCATATCGCCCGATTCGACCGACGACTCGGGGTCGCCGTTGGTGGCGGCGATGAAGCGCACGTTCACGACGGCGTCCGTCGTCTCGCTGCCCACGCGTCGCACGACGCCGTCCTGGATCACCCGCAGCAGCTTCGCCTGGATCGGCTTCGGCATCTCGATCAGCTCGTCGAGGAACAGCGTGCCGCCGTTGGCGGCTTCGAGCAGGCCGGGTTTGTCGCGCACCGCACCCGTGAAAGCGCCCTTGCGATGGCCGAACATTTCGGACTCGAGCAGACCCTCGGGGAGGGCGGCGCAGTTCACGGCGATGAACGGCCGGCTGGAGCGACGGCTGTGGTGATGGATGAACTGCGCGATCATCTCCTTGCCGCTGCCGCTCTCGCCCGTGATGAACACGGACGCGTCGGTCGGCGCCACCTTGCGGGCCAGCTCGATGGCGCGCCGGAACGAGGGCGCGGTGCCCAGCAGCGTGATCTTGTCCGAATGGACCTGCAGCTGGTCAAGCGTATCGCGCTGCTCGCGCGTCTCACGCGCGACCAGCAGGGTGTGCACCGCTCGCCCGATCAGCACCTGCAGGTGCGACGCGGAGAATGGCTTGGGCAGATAGTCGAAGGCACCTTGCCGCAGCGCCTCGACGCTCGACTCGACGCTGGGGTTGCCCGTCATCACGATCACCATCGTGTCGTGATTGGTCCCGAGCGCGGTGCGCAGGAGGGTAAGGCCATCGACCTGCGACATGTACAGGTCCACGAGCACGAGGTCGAAGGCGCGGCGCTTCAGCAGGTCGAGGGCTTCCTGCCCCCGGCTGCAGACGGTCACGTCGTAGCCTTCGTGGCGCAGCACCGCCGCGCAGCTCTCTCGCAGCGTGTGTTCGTCATCGACCACCAGAATCCGCACGCGGGCCTTGGCCTCCGGCCCGATGGCGAGCATGGCCGACGCTTCCCGTCCCTCGCCAGAGGGGGTCACGCCGTCTTGAGCAAGCGGTATCGACATCGGGGCGTCCTCGATTTCCGGTTGACCCCACCCTACGCAGGGTTCGGGCCAACCTGTCGCAAGGCCGCAGCGGCAGCGATTCTCCGCACAACGACAACGAATTCTGAGTGTCACACGGTCGTTAGAGGCGTCGGCCCCGCACCAAGGTGCATCCGGCGTCTGGATGCCGTGCACCGATTTGCGGCATGAGGATGGTGTTGGCTCCGTGCCGCGCGGTATCGGACTTGCCACAGGGAAGGCGCGTCGACCGCGTCACCCGGCGCGGCCTGCCACCACAAGTGGAGGTACGCGTTCCGATGAGCACCAGTCCCCTCCCCCTTCATGCCGGCTCCTCGTTGCCCGCCGTGGCCCCCGCAGCCGCGCCGCCCGTGGGCGCCGACATGGGGTTCGGCCAGGGATTCGCCCAGCCGGAGACCGGCGTCGACTGGCGCCGCGTGTGGAGCGCGGTCGCGCGCTTCAAGTGGCTGATTGCAGTGGTAACGATCCTGGGTACGGTCGGCGGTCTGGCGGCGACCCGCTTCATCAAGCCGCAGTACATGGTTCAGGCGACGTTGTGGATCGATCAGCCCGATCAGCGCGGCGGCGTGGATCGCGGCCCGATTCGCGCGGGGCAGCCGCTCGAGCCCGAGGCCTGGCTCGACCTGCTCAAGTCCTACCGCGTGCTCGACCAAGTGGTGCGCGACCGGCGCCTGTTCCTGACGCCCAAGGAGCGGGAGGACGCTCCCCTGCTCGAGACGTTCCGGGTGGCGGACCAGTATCGACCGGGAGTGTACCGTCTGACCGTGGACGGCAGGGGACGGAACTTCACGCTGTCGACCGACAAGGGCGTCGAGGTGGAGCACGGGGCTGTGGGCGACTCGATCGGCGTCCGCTTGGGGTTCAGCTGGGCCCCGCCAGCCGGCACCATCCCCGCCGGCCGCACCATCGAGTTCTCGGTGGCGACGGTGCGCGATTCCGCGCGGGCGTTGAGTGACGAGCTCGAGGTGGCGACTGATCCCGCGGGCAACTTCCTGCGGATGCACTTGAAGGGCGCGGACGCCGCACGCATCACCTCGACGATCAACGCGATCGCCGAGCGTTTTGTGCAGGTCGCGGCGGAGTTGCGTCGGCAGAAGCTCACGGAGCTGACGAAGATTCTCGACCAGCAGCTGGCGGGGGCGCACCAGAACCTGCTCGACGCCGAACAGGCGCTGGAGCGGTTCCAGGTGAACACGATCGCGCGGCCCTCGCAGATTCCCAAGGCCGGCGGAACCGACGATCCGGCCTTCACGAGCTTCTTCAAGATGCAGGTCGATCGCGACCAGGTGCAGCGTGATCGGGAGGCACTCGAGCGGGTGCTGGCGCAGTCGGGAGACTCGGGACTGTCGGCGGAAGCGCTGGCGGTCGTCGGGTCGGTGCAGCAGAACGTGCAGCTCACCCAGGCGCTGGCGGAGCTGACCACGAAACAGGCGGAGCTCCGCGCGCTGCGATACAAGTACGCGGACGCGTACCCCCTGGTGCAGAAGCGGCTCGGCGAAATCGCCACGCTGCAACGGCAGACGATCCCGAACCTGGCGCGCCAGCTGCGGGCCGAGCTCTCCGGCCGGGAAGCTGAGCTGGGGCGCCGGGTGACCGCGGACTCGCGCACGCTGCAGGCGGTCCCACCGCGCGCCATCGACGAGGCGCGGCTGCAGCGCCAGGTGACGCTGGCGGAGAACTTGTATACCAACCTGCAAAAGAACTACGACGAAGCGCGCCTCGCCGAAGAGAGTGCCGTTCCCGACGCGCGCATTCTCGATCACGCCGTCATGCCGCAGGATCCGGTGCGGAATACGGCGCCGCGCGTGATTTTCCTGGGATTCGCCGCCAGCCTGGCGCTGGGGCTGTGCGGCGCCGTGGTGCTCGATCGAATCGACCCCAAGGTGCGCTATCCCGACCAGGTCTCGCGCGGACTGGGAATCCCGATCCTGGGTGCGGTCCCCCATCTCCGCAACCTGCCGCGTGGCGGCCGGGGCGGCGGCGCCCGCGTGCCGGACGACGTCAACGAAGTCGTCGAGGCCCTGCGCGGCGTGTGCCTGAACCTCGTGTACGCCCACGGCGGCCGGGCCCCGCTGCTGGTGACGATCACCAGTCCCGGCGCAGGCGACGGCAAGTCGTTCATCGCGGCGAACCTGGCGCACACCTTCGCCGACGGCGGGCACCGCACGCTGCTGATCGACGCGGACATCCGGCGGGGCGTACTGCACCGCCGGCTGAGCGTGCGCCGCCGGCCCGGCTTGAGCGACTTCCTGCGCGGCGAGGCGCAGCTCGACGCCATCGTGCAGGCGACGCAGTTCCCGGCACTCTCGCTGATCGGCTGTGGGACACGCGCCTACAACGCGCCGGAGTTGCTTGGCTCGCCGGCGATGACGTCACTGGTGAACGGCCTGCGGTCGGGCTACGATGTGGTATTGATCGACAGCCCGCCGCTCGCTGCCGGAGTGGACCCCCTCATCCTCAGCACCCTGACCGGGACGCTCGCCCTGGTTCTGCGCACGGGCTACAGCCACCGTGACGTGGCGGCGGCCAAGCTGGAGGTGCTGCAGCGGCTGCCGGTACGTATGCTCGGAGCGGTGCTGAACGACGTACCGGCAGGCGGCGCCTACCGGTACTATTCCTATTATCTGCCGGGGTATGAAGCGATGGACGAGAACAGCGGGTCGCCCCGGGTTCCGGTCTAAGAAGCGGCGGTACCGATTCCTTCGTCGAAGCGCCGCAGCCAGCTCCCGGAATCCGTCTTTCCGGTGCGGACGGCGGCCGCGGCCCGAACCAGTAGATCGACCGGCTCGATCGGCGCGTACCCCACGTTCGCGACGGCCTCGTAGCCGCAGCGGACCCGAGGCGACGGCGTGACGGTCGAGCCCGCGGTCGCCAGTTCCCCCGTGGTGTTCGGTGTGGACACAGAGCTCGCCAGCCGCTCGGCGAGCCGGCGCGCTCCCACGGCGTCCGTGCCCGGGGCCAACACCGCGAACTCCGTCGGGCTCAACCGCCCGATCACGTCCGACAGACGCGCGGAGGCCTTGAGCGCCTGCACGCACCGCCCCACGATGCCGCTCCCTTGCTGACCCGGGGCGAGGTCCTGGGGCTCGAGGTCGACCACGAGCACGACGCACGCCAGGGGCCCATGATCGCGGAACGCCTGGGAGCCGAGTTCGCGCGCGCGACGGGCGAGTCCCTGCCGGTTGTAGAGTCCCGTGGAATCGAGTAGCCCCTCCGCTCGGGCGCGATCGGCATCGAGCTTGGCGCGCACGTAGGCGCCGAGTTTGAGCAGAATCTCGTCGGCGTCGTGCGGCGGCGTGATGCATTCCCACGCGCCGGCGCGCAGCGCGGCGAGCCGCTGGGCCCGGCTGGCCGGTTCACGCACGGCGAGCAAGATCGGCGTGCTGCTCGAGACCCGCGGGTCGGTGCGGAGCGTGCGACACAGGTCGGCGCCCGGCATGTCGGGGAGCTCCGCGTCGACGATGATGAGGTCCGGCTCCGTGCTACGAGCGCGCTCGAGCACGTGCTGAGCCAAGCGCTCCTGGAGCACGGCGTAGCCGCCGCCTTCCAGCAGGCTCTTCAGCCACCGCGTGGCCTCCTGGCCGTCACCGCCGAGTAGGACCAGCGGCAATCCGGCTTGTGGCATTCGCTCGCTCATGCTTCGCTCCCCCCCGAACAGCGTGTCGGGATAACCCGTTAGGGCACTGGTGCTATCTGCAAACACGGGGCCGTCGTGCGTGTGCCGTGCTGAGCCTCAGTCGCGCCGCCAAAGCGCGGCCGCCGCGCGGCGGGCCTGCCGCGCGAGCGCAACGGACACGCGGTCGCAGCGCCGCACGCGCGAGCCAGGCGCACCATCGCTAACCCATTGTGCCGGTGAATCGGTAGCGACGTCGTCAGGGCGCCGGAACGCGGCCGGGCCTCAAACTTGAAGGGAGCAGATGGGACGTGGATCGGACGAGCGCGCAGTTGAGGACCCTGAGCCTCCGTCGCATCTGGCGCCGCGGGCAACCGCGCCGCCGGCGCGCCCCGCCCGGGTTTGTGCGCCGGACCGGGCTCGCCCAGCTCGCCCGGTTCGGTCTCGCGATCACGGGGAAGCCACTGCTGGAACTCAAGACACTGGAACTCAAAACAAAGGACGCGTGAGCGATGTGTGGAATCGTCGGGTACGTCGGGCCGAGAGAAGCGGCGTCGGTGCTGGTGGAAGGATTGAGCCGGCTCGAGTATCGCGGTTACGACTCCGCCGGAGTCGCGGTCCTGAACGGGGGTGGGGTCGAGACCCGCAAGCTTGCGGGACGCATCGCGCGCCTGCGGGACCTGCTGTCGGAGGCGCCGCTGCACGGCAGCTGCGGCATCGGCCACACGCGCTGGGCGACGCATGGCGCGCCGACCGAGTGTAACGCGCACCCCCACAGCGACTGCAGCGGCACGCTCGCCCTGGTCCACAACGGGATCATCGAAAACGCCGACGTGCTGCGCACGCGGCTCGAGCGCGAGGGCCACCGCTTCACGACCGACACCGACACCGAAACGCTGGCGCACCTGATCGAAGACTCCGTGGGCGAGACGCTCGAGGAGCGCGTCATGGCGGCCCTCGCCCATGTCGAGGGGACCTACGGCATCGCGGTCGTCTCCGAGGCGGATCCCGGGAAGATCGTGGTCGCCCGGCGCGGCTCGCCGGTGTTGCTCGGGGTCGGGGACGGCGAATTCCTCGTGGCGTCTGATGCGAGCGCCGTGCTCGCCCATACGCGATCGGTGGTCTACCTCAACGACGGCGACGTCGCCGTGGTGACGCGGTCCGGGTATCGCGTGCTCGACAGTCACGCCCAGGAGCAGGATCGAGCGGTGGACGACATCGAATGGGACCTCGACGCCATCGCCCTGGGCGGGTACCCGCACTTCATGCTGAAGGAGATCTGCGAGCAGGCGGAGACGGTGCGGAGCACGCTGCGGGGACGGTTGCTCGCCGGCGAGGGGACGGCGCGCCTCAACGGTTTGAACCTGACGCCGTCGCAGTGCAGCCGCATCCGGCGCATCGTGATCGTGGCATGCGGGACGTCGTGGCACGCCGGGCTGGTCGGCCGTCACATCCTCGAGGAGCTGAGCGAGATCCCGGTGTCGGTCGAGTACGCGTCGGAGTATCGCTACCGGCGCGAGCTGCGCATCCCGGGGACGCTCACCATCGCGATTTCGCAGTCGGGCGAGACGGCCGACACGTTGGAGGCGCTGCGCGCTGCCAAGGCGGCGGGCTCGACCGTGATCGGTCTGGTCAACGTGGTGGGCTCCACGATCGCGCGGGAGGCGGACGGCGGCATCTACCTGCACGCCGGTCCGGAGATCGGGGTCGCCTCCACCAAGGCGTTCACCGCCCAGGTGGTGGCGCTGTTGCTGCTGGGCCTGTGGCTGGGACGCCAGCGCGGCATGTCGGTCGATGAGGGGCGTGCCATGGTCACGGAGCTGTTGGGCTTGCCGGATCTCGTGGCGCGGACCCTCCAGATGGAGCCCCAAATCCGCGCCCTCGCCGAGCGCTATGCCGAGGCGCGCAACGCCCTGTATCTGGGGCGTGGCGTCAACTTCCCGGTGGCGCTCGAGGGAGCCCTGAAGCTGAAGGAGATTTCCTACATCCACGCGGAGGGCTACCCCGCGGCGGAGATGAAGCACGGGCCCATCGCCCTGATCGACGAGAACATGCCGGTCGTGTGTCTCGCGCCGAAGGACTCGGTCTATGCCAAGGTGGTATCCAACATGCAAGAAGTGAAGGCACGGGGCGGCCGCATCATCGCGATTACGAGCGAGGGCAACGGTGATCTCGGGCGGCTCGTGGACTACCAGATCGCGGTGCCGGCGAGCTCACCCCTGTTGGCGCCGGTGCTGACGGTCATCCCGCTGCAGCTGCTGGCCTATCATATCGCCGTGCTGCGTGGCTGCGACGTGGATCGGCCGCGCAACCTGGCGAAAAGCGTAACAGTCGAGTGATACCATGATAGCCAAGACGATCGTGCGCCTCGTGGCGCTGATGCTCCTGGCAGGTCCCGCCGCCGCCCAGACGGCAAACGGGGCCGCGACCAGCGACTTCCAGATCAACGACCAGATCCAGCTCGAGGTGGAGGGGGACAGCCAGTTCACCAAGGCCTTCACGGTCGGTCCCGGACCGGCCCTGATGCTCCCGGTGATCGGCCCCATCCCGCTCGCGGGGGTGCGGCGCGCGCAGGTGGAGACGTACCTCAGGGACCAGCTCAAACGCTACATGAAGGATCCCGTCGTCCATGCCAAGGTGCTGGTGCGGCTGTCGGTGCTGGGCGAAGTGGAGCACCCAGGGTTCTACCCGGTCGCGGCCGACGCCCCGGTGTCGGACGCGTTGATGGCGGCCGGAGGACCCACGAAGGACGCGAAATTCACCGGCACGCGCATCGACCGGATCGGACGGGACGGCGTGACGGGCAGTGATCTGCAGGAGGCGATCGCGCGCGGCGCGACCGTCGACGGCATGGGATTGCGCTCGGGCGATCAGATCATCGTGCCCCGGCGCGCCGACCCCGAATCCAAGTGGCGGATCATCGCGATCCTCGCGGGGATCCCAGCGGCGATTCTGATCGCGACGCACATGCGCTGAGCCGAATGCGAGTTCTCTCCGTGGTGGGCGCGCGCCCCAACTTCATGAAGCTCGCACCGGTCGATCGCGAGCTGGTGAAGCGCGGCATCGAGCACGTGATCGTGCACACCGGACAACACTACGACCGGGACATGTCGGACGCGTTCTTTGAAGAGCTGTGGATCCCGGCGCCCGACCACCATCTCGGGGTCGGCTCGGGTTCGCACGCGCGCCAGACAGCCGAAGTGATGCAGCGCCTTGAGCCCATCCTAGCGGAGCTCCGGCCCGAGATCCTGCTGGTCTACGGCGACGTCAACTCCACCCTGGCCGCCGCCCTCGTGGCCGCCAAACTCGGGGTGCGCATCGGTCACGTTGAATCTGGGTTGCGCAGCGGCGACTGGACGATGCCCGAGGAGATCAACCGGGTGGTCACGGACCGCCTGTCGGACCTGCTGTTCCTGCCATCGCGCGACGCCGCAGCCAATCTCGCCGGCGAGGGGATTGGGCTCGATCGGATGCACTTCGTGGGGAACGTCATGATCGATACGCTCAGCTGGGCGCTGCCGCAGGCGCTGGCGCTGGAAGTCCCGGCGCGCCGCGGGCTGAGCGGGAAGCGGTTCGCCATGGTGACGTTGCACCGGCCGGGCAACGTCGACGACCCCGTCGTCTTCCGGGAGCTGGTCGAGGCCCTAGTCCTGCTGGCGGAGCGAGTGGTGGTCCTGTTCCCGATGCACCCTCGTACGCGCCAGCGCCTCCAGGCGCACGGACTCCGGCTCCCGGATGACGGCCCGCTGCAGGTGCTCGAGCCGCTCGGGTATATGGAGATGCTCAGCCTGGTGGCGGGCGCGGCGCTCGTGGTGACCGATTCGGGCGGGCTCCAGGAGGAGACGTCGTTCCTGGGCGTGCCGTGTCTCACGGTGCGGCCCAGCACCGAGCGTCCCATCACCTGCACCCACGGCACGAACCGTCTCGTACTCCCCAAGCGCGACGCGATCCTCGCGGCCGCCGAGCGGGCGCTGGCGCGCCGCTCGCCGGCGCGACCGGTCATCGAGCGGTGGGACGGCCGGGCGGCCGAACGCATCGCCCGCGTCCTCTGCGACGAGGAGCGGTTCGAGCTCGACGTCCCGCTGGCGGCGACCTCGCCCCACACCCCCCGCCGCGCGGTCGCGATCCCGCACCCGCTCGGCACCGGCTGAGCGTCGCACGCAGATGAGCCGTCGCAACAGTGTGCCTAACCCGGAGGTCAGCGAATGACCGATGCAGAGCCCGGCGGGGAGCGGACCGCACGCCGCTCCCCGCGGCGCTCTCCCTAAGCTCCGCGGCGGCGCTGCGACTGCGTCGTACAATTCGTGCGGCATGATGCTGCATTCCGACCACATGGGGCCGCCCCGCGTCCCGCTCGAGTAACACGAATCAAGGCACCGCGCGCGGCATCCGTCTTGCGAAGGGACCCGTAGTAGCGTGGGTGCCGCGATGCGGCGCGCCACGACGATACGCAGGACATGTACGCGGGGAAGCGGGCCAACTGAGCTGACCATTCGCGGATTGCGTCCACCCGACTGCAGCGCGCGGGCGGGTGGGCCCCGATGGTGGCTCGCTCCCCTGCGCCTTTTTTTTGTGCATCAAGCCGCACGCGCGCGCCTCGAAGTGTTGCACTGACGCTCTCCTCGTACAGCGAGTAGATTTGTAACGCTCTTGGGAGTCGTCAGTTACGGTAGTCGAGCCGATCCAACAAGTTGGCACTAGCCTTGCTGTTGCGCCGCGGCAACATTCGACCAGGCGGGGAGCGCCAGCCATGGCCACCAAAGGAAAAGACGCACAGTCGCCGCTGCCTGACTCCCAAGCACAGACGGAATCCACCGCGGCGCTGTTGCGCGAGCTGGTGGCGCACCTCCGGCAGAATCGCACCCAGTTGCGTGAGGAATGGGCCCGGCGCATCACGCGAGCCCAGCTGCTCACGGCGATGACCGAGGAGGAAATCTTCGCCGAAGCGACCTCGGTGTACGACAACTACGTCGAAGCGCTCGAGACGGGGACGTTCGAGGCCCTGCAGGCCTACGCGCGCAACCTGTCGGAGCGCATCATCCCGCGAGGGGTCGAGACGCACGAAGTGGTCGGAATCGTGCTGCTGTTGCGCGACGTGCTCGCCCGCTCGCTGTTCGGCAAATACCACGAGGATTTCGACAAACTCAACCGCATCCTCGACGCCTACGAGCCGGCCGCCAACCGCATCGCCAACACGGTGGCGGTCGGCTTCGTGCAAGAGCGCGAGCGCATCATCCGCCAGCAGCAGGAGGCGATCCGGGAGCTATCGACGCCGGTGTTGCAGGTGCGCGAGCGGCTCTTGATCTTGCCGATCATCGGCGTGATCGATCCGCAGCGCGCGCGCCAGCTCACCGAGCAGCTGTTGCGGGCCATCCGGACCAACCGCGCCAAGGTGGTCGTGATCGACATCACGGGCGTTGCGGCCATGGACTCAAACGTGGCGAACCACCTCGTGCAGACGGTCGAAGCGTCGCGCCTGCTAGGTGCCATGGTGATCGTGACGGGTCTCTCGCCCGAAATCGCGCAGACACTCGTGACGATCGGCGTCGACTTGAGCGAGATGGCGACGGTGGGCGATCTGCAGGGGGGCATCGAGGAGGCGGAGCGGCTGCTGGGGTACAAGGTCGTGCCGCTGGAAGAGCTGACTCCGAAGGCGTGAGCCGGCACACCACTCCGTCGACGGGGGGCGTGTGGAAGTTCCCATTCTGAAGCAGGGTCACTACCTGATCGCGTCCATCCAGTCGGCGCTGACCGACGCCGATCTGTCGCAGCTGCGTGAGGCGTTGATCGAGCGCGTGGGGCGGTTTCGGGCGCGCGGGGTCATCGTGGACGTCACGGCGCTCGACGTGATGGATTCGTTCGCCGTCCGCACGCTGCGCGACATCGCGCACATGGCGCGGCTGCGCGGTGCGGAAACGGTGATCGTGGGCATCCAGCCCGAGGTCGCGTTCGCGATGGTGCAGCTCGGGCTGACGCTCAAGGGGGTGTCGACCGCCCTCGACCTGGAGGAAGGCCTGGCGTTCCTCAACGTCCAGACCCAGATCCGAATCGAGCGCGGCGGACCGGGACGTCTCGACCGTGGCTGACGACTTGCTGATCCCGATCGCGGCGGATGTGGACGTCGTCACCGCCCGGCAGCGGGGGCGCGACCTGGCCGCGGAGGCGGGATTCTCGAGCGGCGACCAGACCGTGATCGCCGCCGCCATCTCCGAGATCGCGCGCAACATCCTGATGTACGCCAAGCGTGGCGAAATCGCCCTCAGCGTCGTGGCGAACGGCGACCGTCAGGGCGTCATTGTCGTGGCGCGCGATCAGGGGCCCGGGATCCGCGACGTGCCCCGCGCCATGCAGGACGGGTACTCCACGTCCGGGGGTTTGGGTCTCGGGCTGCCCGGCGCCCGCCGTCTGATGGACGATTTCGAGGTGGTCTCCGATGCGGGCAAGGGGACCACCGTGACGATGAAGAAATGGCGGCGCATGAATGCCTAGGGCGTCGGTGGACGCCTCGGCCCTGATCGACTGGGGCGTCGCCGCGTCGGCGCTGCCGGGCCAGGCCCAGTCCGGGGACCTGCACCTGGTCAAGCCGGTCGCCACCGGCGTGCTCGTCGCGGTCGTGGATGGGCTAGGCCACGGCACGGAAGCGGCGACTGCAGCCCGCACGGCCGTGAATACGCTGGATGAGCACGCGTCCGAATCGGTGTTGGCGCTGCTCGAGCGCTGCCACGTGGCGCTCAAGGGCTCGCGCGGCGTGGTGATGAGCCTCGCGTTCGCCAACCGCCACCAGAACGCCCTGACGTGGGCCGGTGTCGGCAACGTGGACTGCATGCTGTTCCATGTCGGCGCGGCCCCGTCGGCCAAGCCGACGCGCGCCGGTCTGGTCACGCGGGGCGGCATTGTCGGATCCGAGCTGCCAGAGGTCCGCGCGCAGGTAGTCCCCCTGGCCCGCGGAGACGTGCTCATCTTCGCCACCGACGGGATCCGGGAAGGGTTCAGCGACGGGCTGCAGCTCGAGGCACCCCCGCAACAGCTCGCCGAGCACATCCTGAGCCAGCACGGCAAGGGCACGGATGATGCCCTAGTGCTGGTGGCTCGCTATCGGGGCGGCACCCGGACGAGCGGATGACCCCTCCGATCGGGATGGAGCCTTCGCCTCTGCCCGCGGTGCCGCGGAAGGAGGACGCAGCGCGCTTGCGGATTCTCGTCGTCGCGGGTGAGGGTGCGGGGAGCGCCGCCCTGCTCCAGAGTCTGCGGCAGTGGGCGGACGACGGCCGGCTGGAGGTGGACGCGGCGCCCGATCTGCCGCGGGCGGTGCGTCTGTTGGCGGGCCAGCGGTGGGACGTCGTCCTCGCCGCGCTGGGCGAGCGCCCCGACGAGGAGCTGGGGTGGTGGGCCGACGCGTTGCGCGCCGCCACGGGTGGCCCGCGGTTGATCGCGGCGGCGCAGACGCCGTCGATGGGACTGGCGCTGCGCGCCGAGAAGCTCGGCGTGCTGGACGTGCTCGCCCTGCCGCTGCGCCGTGACGACCTGATCCGCGCCTTGGAGCGGCTGCGCTCCGCGGCCCGGGACACGACGATTCCGCTTCCCGTAGTCGAGCATCACGCCGTCGGCCCGAATGCGCTGGTCGGGCAGAGTCCCGCCATGCTCGACGTCTACAAGCTGCTGGCGCGCGTCGCTGCCAGCACCGCCACCGTGCTCATTCAGGGCGAATCGGGGACGGGCAAAGAGGTGGTCGCCCGCGCCGTGCACCTGCACGGCCCCAAGGCCACCGGCGCGTTCGTGGCAGTGAACTGCGCCGCCATACCGGAAAACCTGCTCGAGAGTGAGCTGTTCGGCCACGAGAAGGGCGCGTTTACGGGCGCGGTGACCCGCAAGGTCGGCCGCTTCGAGCACGCCGCCGGCGGGACCCTGTTCCTCGATGAAATCGCCGACATGAGCCTCGCCCTCCAGGCCAAGATCCTGCGGGCGGTGCAGGAGCGGGAGATCGAGCGGGTGGGCGGCACGGACACGATCCCGGTGGACGTGCGCCTCATTGCGGCGACGAACCGCGATCTCAAGGAAGCAATCAAGCAGGGCCGGTTCCGGGAGGACCTGTACTACCGCCTGGCGGTGATCACGATCCGTCTGCCGAAGCTGGCGGAGCGCGGCGAGGATCTGCTGCTGCTGACCGCGTTCTTCATCCGCCAGTTCGCCGAGCGCTACGGCAAGCGCATCATCGCGATCTCGGACCGGGCCATGGACCTGCTGCGTGCCCACGCGTGGGTCGGCAACGTGCGCGAGCTGCGCAACGTGATCGAGCGGGGCGTCATCGTCGCGAACGACGACACGCTGCGCGCCGAGCACCTGCCGGACGAGATCCGCGGCGAAGAGACGGCGCTGACGGACCGCCCGCAGGGCGGCCTGCTCGCGCTCGCGGAAGTGGAGGCCCGCTACATCGCGCGCGTGCTCGCGCACACCAACGGGCAGATCGGCGCGGCGGCCGAGATCCTGGGCATTCATCGCAACACCCTGACCAGGAAGATGAAGGAGTACGGGTTGTGAGCTCGCCGCTTCCTCCGGTGCGCGTCGAAAAGGCGCTGGAGCTCATGCCCGAGCTCGAGGCACTCGCCCCGCTGCGCGCGCTGCTGATCTCGATTGCGCGCCCCGACGAGCGGGCCTTGTGGTCGAGCTCGGGGCCGTACCTCACGCTGGGCAAGCGCGGCGTCGACCCCGACGAGCTGCGGCGCCGTCTGCCCCATGCGCTGCACCGCATCGCCGAGCACGTGCAGGCGCTCTGCAAGACGTACGTGGAGGCGCTCGAAGCCCGGCAACGCGGTGACGCGGCGGGCGTCGTGGGCGCGCTCGTGCGGGGCGGCCATCTCGAGGAGGAAGTGGGGCGGTTCCCCCAGGCGCGAGCGTGGTACGAGCTCGCGCTCAGCGTGGCAGAAGGCCTGCAGGACCGCCGTCCCGAAGTGGACGCCCTGCGCGCCCTCGGCTATCTGTGCCTCCGGCTCGGCCAGTATGTCGAAGGCGCCCGTCAGTTCCAGCGCGCCTTCGCCCTCGCGGAAGCGGAGTTCGATCAGGCGGGCACGATCGCGGCGTGCGAGGGACTGGGCGACGTGTCGCGCGCCCAGGGCGAGTGGGGGGGGGCCCTGGCATGGTACGGTCGCGGGCTGCGCCTCGCCGAGGCGTCGGGTGACGAGGGGCAGATGGGGCGGCTGGAGCGCCGGCTCGGCGTGCTGGCCCGCAAGCAGGGCGATCTCGCCACCGCCGGTGACTATCTGCGGCGCGCGCGCGAGCGGTTCGAAGCGGCGGGACGCGCCGACGAGATGGCGCGCGTGCTGGACGCCCAGGGGCGGCTCGACGCCCAGCTCGGGAGGCATACCGCCGCCGACGCGGCGTACCGGGAGGCGCTCGCCTGGGCACAGCGAGAGCCCCGGGCGCCGGGGCTGGAGCTGGCGATCCGCTTGAATCTCGCTGAGCTCGACCTCGAGATGGAGCGCTGGCTCGACGCCGAAGGGGAGCTGCGCCGGGCGGAGCAGGTGGCGATCGCGGCCAATCTGGCGGGCCGGCTGGCCCAGATCTACACGCTGATGGGGAAGCTGCGCGGCGCCCAGCAGGATGAGACCGGATTCGTGTTCTTCGAGCAGGCGATCGAGCTCGCCCGCGCGGTGGAGCGCTCTCCCGGCGCGGAAGCGCAGGTATACCACGCCTACGGGCTGTTCCGCAGCCGGCTCGGCCAGCATGAAGAAGCTCGCGCCTACCTCGAGCGCGCCCGCGAGCTGTTCGACTCGCTGGGCGAAGCCGTCGAGCGGGAGCGCGTAGACGCCGAGCTGCGGGCGATGTCCGCCTGAGGTGCGGGGCTAGCGGTTGGTGAGCGGGTTCCGCTGGGTGGTCGTGTCACGCCGGGCGGCACCCTTGCGCTTCTGCGAGGTCGCCCTGGTCGCCCGGGACTCGGTCCTGGGCGGCGTTGCCGTGTTCGTCCTCGTCGTCCGATGGCTGCCGCCGCCACAGGCGGCCAATCCGATCAACCCTACGGCTGCCAGGATGGTCCTCGTCATGCGGGCCTCCAAGAGCGGGGTTGTGCCAATATAAGGCCACCGGCGGCGCCGTGGGGTCATCCGACCTGCCGCGCCAGCGGCCGCGTCAGACAGGTGGGCCCCCCGCCCCCCTTGAGGCAGATCTCCCGCCCCGCGAACTCGTGCACGGTCACGCCGGCCTGCTCCAACCGGGCCCGCGTCGCCGGGTTCCCCGCCACCATCAGAACCTCGCGCTCCGCGATCGCGAGCACGTTGCAGCCCAGCGTCTCGAACTCCGGCGCAGGCACCTCCACCAGCTCGATGCCCCGCGCGAGCAGGGCCTCGCGGAACGGCACCGGCAGGAGCGGGGCGTAGACGAGGAACAGGTCGCGGGCGATTGGACTCACGATCGACATGAGGTGAAACACGTCCTCCGGCCCGCGCCAGTGCGGCAGGGCCACGACGATCACCTCGTCCACGCATCCCGCCACCAAGTCTCGCAGCTGGCTGATCCCCGCATCGTTGGTTCGGTAACCCCGGCCCACCGCCAGCGTGCGCTGGTCGATCCAGCAGACGTCTCCGCCCTCGAGGCGGCCGTCGCCGGTGATGCGGCCGCGAATCGGCACGCTGGCCGCGCGCAGCGCCGCCTCCTGAGCGGCGGGCTCGGTGCGACGCTGCGGCTTTCCCATGTTACAGAGGATCACGCCGGCATCGCACACGATCGAGGCGTCCCGGGCGTACAGCGAGTCGAGACCGACGCTGTCGTCCGGCGGAAGGCACAGGATCTCTGCCCCCGCGGTCTCGAGCAGGGCGAGAAACGCCCGGTACTCGGGGCTAGCTGCCCCGAGCTCCGGCGGCGCCGTGTAGCCCAGGTCGCGCCACTGGCGATCGACCGCGGCCGCGCTCTGGAACGCGTCGCCCGCGGGCTTGATCGCCACCGAGAGGAGCCTCCCGACTTCCGACTGTCCGCCCACCCGCATCGTCGCTGGCCGTCCGGCAAGGGTGGCAGCAAGTTTAGCCGCCCACCCACCCTGTGTCATTCACGCGGGAGCGGCCAATGACCCGATCGGTGATGGACCGTCGTGCGTTCGTCGAGTTGGCGGGGGTCGCCAGTATCAGCTCCGTGATCCCCGGGTTTGCGCCCGGGGTCAGTCCACCTGCTCCGTTCGAGCTCGAGGACGCGACCATCGCGGAGCTGCAGGCGGGGATGGCGTCCGGGAAGTACACCGCCCGTTCCATCACCACCGCGTATCTGCAGCGGATCGAAGCCCTGGACAGGAAGGGGCCGGGACTGCGCTCGGTGCTGGAGACCAATCCCGACGCGCTCACTCAGGCCACGGCGCTCGATGCGGAGCGCAAGGCCAAGGGCCCGCGGGGGCCGCTGCACGGCATCCCCATCCTCGTGAAGGATAATGTGGCGACGCGCGACCGCATGCAGAGCACGGCGGGCTCGCTCGCGCTGGTGGGCGTGTCCCCGCCGCGTGACGCGTTCCTGGTGGAGCGGCTGCGCGCGGCGGGTGCGGTGCTGCTCGGCAAAGCGAACTTGTCCGAGTGGGCCAACTTCCGCTCGACCCACTCGTCGAGCGGCTGGAGCGGGCGGGGAGGGCAGTGTCGCAACCCCTACGCGCTCGATCGCACGCCGTCCGGCTCGAGCTCGGGGTCCGGGGTCGCCGTGGCGGCGAGCCTGTGCGCGGCGGCCATCGGGACCGAGACCGACGGCTCCATCGTGTCGCCCTCGACCTGCTGCTCGATCGTGGGCATTAAGCCGACGCTCGGCCTCGTGAGCCGGGCCGGCGTCATCCCCATCGCCCACAACCAGGACACCGCGGGCCCCATGGCCCGCACGGTCGCCGACGCGGCGACCCTGCTGGGCGCGCTCACCGGCGTGGATCCCCACGATGATGCGACGGCGGCGAGCGCCGGCCATTCGGCCTCGGATTATTCCTCATCGCTCGACTCCGCCGGCCTCAAGGGCGCCCGCCTCGGCGTGTGCCGCTCCCACTTCATGGGCAACAGCCCCGGTACCGACGCCTTGATGGAGAGCGCGATCGATGCGCTCAAACGGCTCGGGGCAGTGATCGTCGATCCCGCCGACATCGCCACCGTCGGCCAATTCGACGACAGCGAGTTCGCCGTGCTGCTGTACGAGTTCAAGGCGGACCTGAACCGGTACCTCGCCGAATGGGCGCCGGGAGCGACCGCGAAGACGTTGGCTGACCTGATCGCGTTCAACGACCGCAACAAGGGACAGGAGATGCCCTACTTCGGGCAGGAGATCTTCACGCAGGCCGAGGCGAAGGGGCCGCTCACCGATCAGGACTACCTGCGGGCGCTGGACAAGAATCACCTGCTGGCGCGCACCCAGGGGATCGACGTCGTGATGGCAGAGCACCAGCTGGATGCGCTGGTCGCCCCCACGGGCGGCCCGCCCTCGCTCATCGACCTGGTGAACGGGGACCCGGGCGGTGGCGGCAGCTTTTCCAGTCCCGCGGCCGTGGCCGGCTATCCACACGTGACGGTGCCGATGGGCTACGTGGCTGGGTTGCCGGTGGGGCTGTCGTTCGTGGGGCGTCCCTGGAGCGAGGCGGCCCTGATCAAGTTCGCGTACGCGTTCGAGCAGGCGATGAAGGCTCGGCGGTCTCCGCGATTCCTGCCTACCGCGGTCCTCGCCCCCTGACCCCCTCTCCCTTCGGGAGAGGGGGAACGCTGAGCCGCCGGACTTCTGCGTGACGGAAGCACGTGATGAGGTGGTCGTTGACCATCCCGACCGCCTGCATGAAGGCGTAGCAGATGGTCGGCCCGACGAAGCGGAAGCCGCGGTCGACCAGGGCTTCGCTCATGGCGTCGGATTCACGGGTGCGCGCCGGCAGCTCGCGCAGGCTGCGGCGCCGGTTCTGTTTGGGGAGGCCCCCCACGAAACTCCAGAGAAAGCGGCCGAACGGCCCCTCGCGCGGAGAGAACTGGAGAAAGGCCCGGGCGTTGGACACCGCGGCCGCGACCTTCTGACGGTTGCGGACGATGCCCGGATCCTTGAGCAGCTGGCCGATCTTCTTGCGGTCGTAGCGCGCCATGCGCTCCGGGTCGAACCCATCGAACGCTTCGAGAAAGCGCGCCCGCTTGTTGAGGATCACGCGCCACGAGAGGCCGGCCTGGAAGCCGTCGAGCACGAGCTTGGCGAACAGCTCCCGATCGCCGTGCAGCGGGACACCCCACTCCTCGTCGTGGTAGGCGAGCATCAACGGCTCGGCGTCGTCCCCGGCCCAGCAGCGTCGTTTCATGGCGCCGGAATTTTGCACGGACGTGCCCCGTCCGGCTAGTGCCGTTCCAACGATTTGTGATGCGAACGCGAGCGACCGATGCCCACTCCCATGATGTTGGAACGGCACTAGTATTCGCGCCATGAGGTTCCTCCAGGTCAGCGAGCTCGAGGGTCGCTACGTCGCCTCGCTGGCGGAGGCCGCGCGGCCGGTGCCGCGCGACGGCGAGGTCCTGGTGCGCGTCGCGGCTTCCGGAGTGAACCGCGCCGACCTGCTGCAGATCGCCGGGCGCTACCCGCCTCCGGCGGGTGAGCCGGACATCATCGGGCTCGAGCTGTCGGGAACCAGCGACGCGACTGGAGAGGCGGTGTGCGCCCTGGTCGCCGGGGGCGGCCACGCCGACTACGTGGCCGCCCCGGCGGGCCAGCTGTTCCCGGCGCCCACGCGTTTGGACCTGGTCACCGCCGCGGGCATCCCCGAGGCCTTTCTCACGGCGTTCGTCAACCTGGTCATGGAAGCAGGGCTTCGCCGGGGCGAGACGCTGCTGGTGCACGCGGGCGCGTCGGGAGTCGGCCTGGCGGCGATTCAGCTCGGAAAGCTGCTGGGCACCCGGGTCGCGGCCACGACGCGGACCTCTGAAAAGTTGGTGGCCCTGACAAGCGCGGGGGCGGATCTGGTGATCGATACGGGGCGGCAGGATTTCGCCGAGCAGATCGAGGAGCGCTGGGGGCGCGACGCGGTGGATGTCGTGCTCGATCCCATCGGCGCGCCGAGCCTCGCGGGCGATATGCGCGTCCTGGCGACCGGGGGGCGGGGGCGGGTCGTATTCATCTCGACCATGGGGGGTGCGCACGCCGAGCTCGGTCTCACCCTCCTGATGCACAAGCGCGCGCGGTTGCTGGGCTCGACGCTGCGCGCGCGGAGCCGCGCGGAGAAGGGGGCGATCGTGGCGCGCTTCACGCGGGAGATTCTTCCCGGGTTCGCGTCGGGCGAGCTGCGGGTGCCCGTGGACTCGGTGTTCCCGGTCGACCGGGCGGCCGAGGCGTTCCAGCGCATGCGGGAGAACCGCAACGTCGGCAAGATCCTGATCGCATGGCCACGCGACTAGTCGCAGCCGTCGGGGCGCTCGTGCTCGCCGCCTCGTGCCGGGGGGAGCGGCGGCCGGCGCCCGCCGGGCGCGTCGCGGCTCCCGACACGGCGGCGCGTACCGATACCGTGAACCTGTACGCCGCCGCAGGCGCGAACCGTCTCTCGCCGCGGGCGGCGCAGGCGCGCCCGCTGGTCTACGTCCCGAACTCGAAGGACGGAACGGTGACCGTGATCGACGCGCCTAGCTATCGCGTGCTGCGGACGTTCCCGACGGGAGCGCTGCCGCAGCACGTGGTGCCCGCGTACGACCTCACGACGCTCTGGGTCGCGAACAATCTCGGCGGCACGCTCACACCGATCGATCCCACCACCGGTCAGGAAGGCGCGAGCGTACCGGTGGACGATCCCTACAACCTGTACTTCACGCCCGACGGCCGGTTCGCCATCGTGGTGGCCGAGCGGCGGCGGCGGCTCGACTTCCGCGACGCCCGGACGATGACGTTGGTGCAGTCGTTGCCTGTTCAGTGCAAGGGCGTGGACCACATGGAGTTCACCGCCGACGGTCGGTTCGGCGTCGCGACGTGCGAGTTCTCGGGCCAGCTCGTGAAAGTGGACCTGGACGCGCGCGCCGTGGTGGGATATCTGACGCTGGACCCCGGGGGGCTCGACAGCACCGCCATGCCGCAGGACATCCGGTCTTCCCCGGACGGCCGCGTGTTCTACGTCGCCGATATGAAAGCGAACGGCGTGTTTCTCGTGGACCCGGAGGCGTTCCGACGCGTCGGGTTCATCCCGACCGGGCGGGGGACGCACGGCATCTACCCGAGCCGGGACGGCCGGCTGCTCTATATCACGAATCGCGGGTGGAACACAACGGCGGGTGGGCGGCGCGGTCCAGGCTCCGTCACCGTGCTCGATCCGCGCACCGAGCAGATCGTCGCGACCTGGCCGGTGCCGGGCGGCGGCAGCCCGGACATGGGGAACGTGACCGCGGACGGGAAGGAGCTGTGGGTGTCGGGTCGCTACGACGAAGAAGTCTACGTTTTTGACACGGGGACGGGCCACCTGACGCACCGCATCAAGGTGGGGCGGGAGCCGCACGGGTTATGCGTCTGGCCGCAGCCGGGCAGATACTCGCTCGGGCATACGGGGAACATGAGATAGAGAATAAAAAGACGTCGCGGAAAGGCGTCACGGAGAGACGTCACGGAGAATCGTGGGAGGGGTGGGATGAATCGCATCAAGGGAAAGCTGATCTTGATCACGGGTGCGAGCTCTGGAATTGGCGAGGCGTGCGCGCGCCGCTTCGCGGCCGAGGGTGCGCAGCTCGCGCTGTGGGCACGGCGCCGCGCGCGGCTGGAAGCGCTCGCCCGCGCGCTCGAGAAACAGCATCGCGTGGCCCCACAGCTCGCCGAGGTGGACGTGCGCGATCGCGCCGCGGTGAGCCAGGCGGCGGAGCAGCTCGTCGCGGCCGGGCAGGTGCCCGACGTCCTGATCAACAACGCCGGCCTCGCGAGCGGTCTGTCCAAGGTGCACGAAGGCGATCCCGAGGACTGGGACCGCATGATCGACACCAACCTGAAGGGGCTGCTCAACGTGACCCGGGCGCTCCTGCCGCACATGGTGGCGCGGCGCCGGGGTCACGTCGTGAACATCGGGAGCACGGCCGGGCATCAGACCTATCCGATGGGCAACGTCTACAACGCGACCAAATTCGGCGTGCGGGCGTTGACGGAAGGGATGAACCTCGACGTGGCGGGGACGCCGATCCGCGTCTCCGAGGTGGACCCCGGCTTCGTGGAGACGGAGTTCTCCGAGGTGCGGTTCCACGGCGACCGGGAGCGCGCCAAGGCGGTGTACCAGGGATTCCAGCCGCTCACGGCGGACGACGTGGCCGACACGATCGCCTACATCGTGAACCTCCCGGAGCACGTGAATATCCTGGACCTGATCCTCGTGCCGACGGCGCAGCGCAACGTGTACGTGGTGGACCGGGGACCTGCGTGACCGGCCGGATGCTCGTCGCCGTCGTCGCCGTTCTCACGCTTGGGGCGTGTGACAACGGCAGCGGCCCGCCGCCGCCCCAGGCGTCTCAGTTGCGCCTGCTGCACACCATTCCGGGCGGACCGCCGCTCACCGTCTTTGTGGACGGTGGCCGGGGGCAAGCGCTCGCGTTCGGTGAGCAGAGCCGAGCCATCTCCCTGTCGCCTGGTGAGCACGACCTCACACTTCAGCCTGCCGACGCGACGCCCTCCCTCATCTTGCTCTTCAACACGATGGAAGGCGTGAACTACAGTGGCTTTGCGATCGACACAATGGTGAGCGGATCGGTGACCATCCTTCCGATAGTGGTGTCGGACAGCGGCGCCGTACCGGCAGCGGGGCATGCGCGGCTGCGCCTGGCGAGCTTCGCCGCCGCCGCGCCTCCGGTCGACGCATACCGGACCGAGCCGGGGAGCGCGACGCTGCTCGGCACCGCCGCGCCGCTCAACTTCCGCGCCGTGACGCGCTACTTCGACGCCGCGCCGGGGAGCTGGTCCGTCGTAATTTCGCACGCCGGGACGACAGATACGCTGCTCGCCACCGGCGCTCTCGTGCTGGGCGATGGGCAAGCGCAGACGCTGGTGGTGCTCGACTCGACTTCGGGCGGCGTGACCTGGCGGCTGTTGCGGGACCGCGACTGAGCCGGCACGAGATCCGCGGAACCTGGGCCGCGTCCCCGGAGTTGAACGCAGTCCTACATCGCACCCGAGCGAGGTTCGTATGCAGCAGCGCAGACTGGGACGGCAGGGACCGATGGTGTCGGCCCTCGGGCTGGGATGCATGGGGATGTCCGAGTTCTACGGCCCCGCGGACGAGGTCGAATCCATCGCGACCATCCACCGCGCGCTCGACTTGGGCATCAACTTGCTCGACACCGCCGACGTGTACGGGCCGTACACCAACGAGCAGCTCGTGGGCCAGGCGATCGCGGGCCGACGGGACCACGTGGTGCTCGCGACCAAGTTCGGGATCGTGCGGGGCTCCGATCCCCAGGCGCGAGGCGTCAACGGGCGCCCCGAGTACGTGCGCGCTTGCTGCGAGGCATCGCTCAAGCGTCTCGGCGTCGATCACATCGATCTGTACTACCAGCACCGCGTGGATCCCAAGGTCCCCATCGAAGACACCGTAGGCGCGCTGGCCGAGCTGGTGTGGCAAGGGAAGGTGCGCTACATCGGTCTGTCGGAAGCGGCGCCGGCGACGCTGCGCCGCGCCCACGCCGTGCATCCGATCACCGCCCTGCAGACCGAGTACTCGCTCTGGAGTCGGGATCCGGAGGACGAGATCCTGCCGACCTGCCGGGTGCTGGGCGTCGGTTTCGTAGCCTACAGCCCGCTGGGACGCGGGTTTCTCACGGGCCGGTTCCAGACGTTCGACGACTTGCCCGCCGGCGACTTCCGCCGCGGCTCTCCGCGGTTTCAGGGAGCGAACTTCCAGAAGAACCTGGACCTCGTCCGCAAGGTCGAGGAGATCGCGCGCGAGAAGCGCTGTACGTCGGCGCAGCTGGCCCTGACCTGGCTGCTGGCGCGCGGCAACGACATCGTGCCGATCCCGGGCACGAAACAGCGCGCCCGGCTCGAGGAGAATGCTCAGGCGGTCGGCATCGCCTTGAGCAAGAGCGAGTTCGCGCGGATCGATGCGGTGGCGCCGAAAGGCGTCGCCGCGGGCGCGCGCTACGCGGAGACCGGAATGCGACTCCTGGACGGGTGACTTGACCACTCTTAAGTCCCCCCTCTCCACGTTGTGGAGAAGGGGTCAGGGGGTGAGGCCCAGCAAGTAGCTCTCGGTGAACAGGATCGTCGCTGAAAACTGAAAGTCTTGATTGCCCTTCTTGCGGAAGCCGTGACCCTCGTCTTTCGCCATCAGATACCACACGGGGACGCTGCGCCGCTTGAGGGCGGCGACCATCTGCTCGGCCTCGCTGCGCGGGACGCGGGGGTCGTTCATGCCCTGGATAATGAAGAGCGGCTTCGTGACCTTGTCCACATTGTTGAGCGGGGCGGTGCGCTCCATCCACGCGCGCGTGGTCGAGTCCCGCTCGTCGCCGTACTCGACGCGCCGCAGGTCCTGGCGATACCCCGAGGTGTGCTGCAGGAAGGTGGCGAGGTTCGAGATCCCCACCACGTCGACCGAGCAGCAGATGGGCCCGTCATAGCGCGTGGCCGTGACGAGCGTCATGTGCCCCCCATAGCTGCCGCCCGTCACGAGGACGTGCTCGGGGTCGAGGTCCGGTCGGGTGCGGATCCACTCCAGCAGGGCTCCGATGTCGCGGTAGGCGCCCTCCCGCAGCGCGCCGTTGTCGAGCTTCACGAACGTCTTCCCGAAGCCGGTCGAGCCCCGGATGTTCGGGAAAATGAGCGCGATCCCCAGCTCCTGGACGTAGTAGTTGTCGCGGCCCAGGAATCCGGGGCGCGACTGTCCCTCGGGCCCGCCGTGGATGTTGATGATCACCGGGCGGCGGCCCGCGAATCGGGCGGGCGGCTTATAGAGGAAGCCGGTAATCTCCCGGCCGTCGAAGCTGGGCCAGTGCACCAGCTCGGCCTCGGCAAAGTCGCGCGTGCTGAGGCCCGCGGTCTCGCTCTCGGTCCAGCGCGTGAGCTTGCCGCTACCGAGATCGAGCGAGTAGGCGTCGGCGGGGGCGCGCGCCGAGGTCAGCGTGAACCCCAGCTCGGCGCCGGTGCGTCGCCAGCGGATGCCAAAGATCTGTCCTGTGGGCAGCTTGGGCAGGCGGCGCTCGCTGCCCGTCGCGGCGTCGATCACGCGCAGCACGCTAATCCCCGCTTCGTTGGTCACGAAGGCGATGGAGCGTCCGTCGGGCGACAGGTCCAACTCGTCCACGTCCCACGGGATGCCGCTCGTGAGGAACCGATAGCGTCCCGTGGCGAGGTCCAGGTAGGCGAGGCGCTGGAACTGCGAGCCGCGATCGGTCGTGACGTAGAGGCCTTTGCCGTCGCGACTGAACTGGGCCGCGCCGTACGCGACGCTGTCGCCCGGCTGCTTCGGCGTGAGGAGTGTCTTCTGCCCGCTCGCGACGTCGACGCGCCAGAGATAGCCTTCGTTGACGGAGATCGCCTGCGCCAGCAGGATCTGGCGGTCGTCCGGGGACCAGTCGGCGGGCTCATAGCCGCCGCCCTCCAACTGGAGCACCACGCGGTCGCTCGCCGGTTCGGACGGGTCCATCACCCACAGGTCCAGGTCGCGTCCGTCGCGGCGCGTGGACATGTAGGCGTACCGGTCGCCCTTGTGCGACCAGGCGCCGCCGACGTTCCGCGACTTGCCGTCGGTCAGCAGGGTGATATCACCGGTCGCGACATCGTAGCGGTACTTCTGGAAGAACTCCGCACCGCCGACGTCCTTGGTGAACACGAGGTAGCGGCCGTCGACGGGCTGGTACGAGGCGCCGGAGACGGGGTCGGGGAAGAACGTCAGCTGTGTGCGCGCCCCGCCCGGAAACGCGACGCGGTGCAGCTGGGGCGCGTCGCCGAACCGGGTGGCGATGATCATCTCGCGTCGCGTCGGGTGCCAGTCCCAGAAGTCGGCGGCTCGAAACTCCCCGTAGCGGCGCGCCACGTCAGCGATGCGCGACGGGATCGGCGGCACCCCGTCCATCACGAGATTCTCGGGCCCCGTCGCGGCGGCGCCAGTCTGGGCGAACGCGCGACTGGGGACGAGCGCGGCGACGACAAGCACGAGACGAAGCCAGATCGGCATACAGGGTCTCAGCGGTGTGGTAGGTTCGAAACAAGCTACGGCGATGTCAGGATGGTTGCGAGATGTAGTGTAGGGGCCCAGCATGCTGCGCCCCTACGGCATCCCCTGCATGGCGCTCGCTCGCCGGGCGCCGCCCCGCATCGTAGCTTTCCGCGGTTCCATATGGCCTGAAGGAAGACAGGGGGAGGAGTGACGGCGTACCGTTATCCCGACAGCAACGTCTTCTACCGGAAGCTCGGCCGCAGCTACCCGCGTATCGTGCGCGGCGAGGGCTGCTGGTTGTACGACGAGCAGGGCAAAGACTACCTGGACGCGGTCGGCGGCGCGTACGTCGCGAACCTCGGCCATTCGAACCCCGAGCTGGCCGACGCCCTGGCGCGGCAGGCACGCGAGTTCGGTTATCTCTCGGCGACGGCGTTCACCCACGGCCCGGTGGAAGAGCTCGCCCGCGAGCTGGCGGCGACCCTGCCGGGCGATCTCGACAAGCTGTATTTCCTCTCCAGCGGATCGGAGGCCGTGGAGGCCGCGCTCAAGCTCGCCCGGCAATACTGGGTCGAGGCCGGCAAGCCCGGGAAGCACCGCATCATCGCCCTCGCGCCCTCCTATCACGGCAACACCCTGCTGGCGCTCTCGGCATCGGCGCGCGAGCAGTACAAGCTGCCGTTCCGCGAGTGGCTGGTGGACGTCACGCGCATTCCCGCCCCTTACGCGTACCGCTGCGATTGTCGCGGCGCGGACGCGGCCTGCCCGACCTGCAGCGGCACCGCCCTCGAGGCCGCGATCCGGCGGGCGGGGGCCGACACGGTGGCCGCGTTCATCGCGGAGCCGGTGGGCGGCTCCTCAACGGGGGCGTCCACGCCGCGCCCGGAGTACTTCCGCATGATCCGGGAGATCTGCGACCGCTATCAGGTGCTGTTCGTGGCCGACGAGATCCTGTGCGGAGCCGGTCGCACGGGCACCTGGTGGGCGGTCGATCAATACGGTGCGACGCCCGACATCATGACGATGGGGAAGGGGATCTCCGGCGGCTACGCCCCGCTGTCGGCCGTCGCCGCGCCCGAGCGGATCGTCGACGTCATCGCGCAGGGCTCGGGGAGCTTCCTGCATGCCCAGACCTTCTCGTTTCACCCCGTGGCATGCGCGGCCGGGCTCGCCGCCGTCCGCCTGCTCAAGCGCGATCGGCTGGTGGAGCGCTGTGCCAGGCTGGGGCGGGTGCTGCACGAGCGGCTCGCGGCGCTGACGCGGCTACCCCACGTGGGGGACGTCCGGGGGCGGGGCCTGCTTGCGGGCATCGAGTTCGTGGAGGATAAGACCAGCCGGGCCCCGTTCCCACGAGCGGCCAGGTTCGCCGAGGCGTTCACCGAGGCCGCGCTGGAGGCCGGGCTCGTGGTCTGGCCCAACGTGGGGCACGCCGACGGCGTCAACGGTGACCTGGTCGTCGTGGCGCCACCATTCATTATCACGGAGCAGGAGATCGACCAGATCGTGACGCGCTTCACCACGGCTCACGCGGCGGCCGTGTCGGCCGTCAAGGCGGGAGCGCGCTGACGGCATGACGACCACCGCCGCGCCACCGTCCAAGGTCACCTACACGTCGGCCAACGTGGACTGGGAGGCGTTCCACCGCCAGTTCGACGCGGCCCTGGGCGTGGTGCGCGGCCAGCTGGGCCGCGACTATACGCTCTACATCGGAGGGGAGCCGATCACCTCGTCCGCAGCCCCGATCGTCGATACCTCGCCCATCGATACGGAGATCGTCCTGGGGCGCTTCGCCACCGCCAGCGTGCAGCACGTCGACCGCGCCGTGGCGGCCGCCAAGGCGGCGCAGAAGGCGTGGGCCCACCTTCCGTGGCGCGTGCGCGTCGCGACGCTACGCGGCGCTGCCGGCCTGATCCGCGAGCGCAAATTCGAGCTCGCTGCGATCATGAGCCTCGAGGTGGGCAAGAGCCGGCTCGAAGCGATGGGGGACGCGGAAGAGGCGGCCGACCTGCTCGACTACTATTGCCAGCAGGTCGAAGACGCCAACGGTTTCATCCGTCAGATGGCCAAAGTCACGCCGGCGGAGCGCAACACCGACGTGCTCCGGCCCTACGGCGTGTTCGCCTGCATCGCGCCGTTCAACTTCCCGCTCGCGCTCTCGACCGGCATGTCCGCGGCGGCGCTGGTCGCGGGAAATGCGGTCGTCTACAAGCCCGCGGAGGAAGCGCCGTGGACGGGGCTCAAGCTGTATGAAGTGTACCGTGACGCGGGGTTGCCCCCGGGCGTATTCAACTATCTCCCCGGATCGGGCGAGGTCGCGGGCGAAGCGTTGTGGCGTCACTCCGGTGTGGACGGCGTCGTCTTCACGGGCTCGAAGGCCGTGGGCATGCACATCTTCCAGGGCCTCTCGCGCGACTGGATCAAGCCCTGCCTCCTCGAGATGGGCGGCAAGAACGCGGCGATCGTGCTCGACTCGGCGGACCTGGACGCGGCGGCGGAAGGGGTGACGCGGTCGGCCTTCGGCCTCCAGAACCAGAAGTGCAGTGCGACGTCTCGCGTCTACGTGCACCAGCGCGTGGCCCAGCCGTTCGTGGAGAAGCTGGTCGAGCGCACCAAGGCCTTGAAGCTGGGGGACCCGACGGAGCGCGATGTCGTGTTCGGGCCGGTGATCAACGCGGCGGCGGTGGAGCGGTTCCGGCGAGCGGCGGCGCGGGCGCGCCGCGAGGGGAAGATCGTGCTGGGCGGCCAGCAGCTCGGCGGTGAGCCCTTCGACCACGGGCACTACGTCGCCCCCACGATCGCCGAGCTGCCCCTCTCCTCGTCGCTCTTCCGGGAGGAGCTGTTCGTGCCGATCCTGGCCGTGGGCGCGGTGTCGGGGCTGGAGGAGGCTATCGTCGAAGTGAACAAGGTCGAGTACGGCCTCACCGCCGGCATCTTCTCGAGGAAGCCCGAGGAGATCGAGCGCTTCTTCGATGAGATCGACGCGGGTGTGTGTTACGTGAACAAACGCACCGGCGCCACGACCGGCGCCTGGCCCGGGGCGCAGCCGTTCTGCGGGTGGAAGGGATCGGGCTCGACCGGAAAGGGCGGGTGCGGGCCGTACTACGTCGCGCAATTCCTGCGCGAACAGAGCCGGACGGTGATCGAGGAGTCGCGATGAAGGACTACCCGCGCATCGTGGTAGCGCCGCCCGGCCCCAAGGCGCGGGCGATCGTCGAGCGACAGAATCGCTGGTCCTCGACGTCCTATCCCAAGGAATACCCGCTGGCGATCGCCCGGGGCGCGGGGGCCATGGTCGAAGACGTGGACGGGAACCGCTACCTCGACTTCATGGCGGGCATCGCGGTGGCGTCGACCGGGTACGGCCATCCCAAGGTGGTGCAGGCGATCCAGGAGGCGGCGGCGCGCTTCCTTCATATCTGCGGCAGCGATTTCTACTTCGAGAGCTTTGCGGCGCTGTGCGAGCGGCTGGCGCGTCTCGCGCCGGGACCCAGCAAGAAGCGGGTATTTCTGTCGAACTCCGGGACGGAAGCCGTGGAAGGGGCCATCAAGCTGGCGCGACACTCGAACGGCCGGCCGGCGATCGTCGCCTTCACTGGAGCGTTTCACGGCCGCAGCTACGGTGGCTTGAGTCTCACGGCAAGCAAGTCGATACAGCGCGCCGGGTTCGCGCCGTTTCTGCCCGAGGTGTACCACGTCCCCTACGGCTACCGCTACCGCTGCGACTTCTGCCGCGGCGAGACCGCCTGTACGATGCGCTGCGTGTCGTTCATCGAGGACGACCTGTTCGCCAAGCGGCTCGACCCGAAGAGCACGGCCGCCATTTTCGTGGAGCCGATCCAGGGGGAAGGTGGCTACGTCGTGCCGCCGTCCGGTTATGTGAAGGCGCTGCGCGAGCTGTGCGACCGGCACGGCATCGTGCTGGTGTGCGACGAGGTGCAGTGCGGCGTGGGACGCACCGGGAAGATGTGGGCGTCGGAGCACGAGGGGATCGAGCCCGACATCCTGCTCAGCGCCAAGGGCCTGGGCAGCGGCATGCCGATCGGTGCGATCATCGCCAAAGAGTCGATCATGAAATGGCAGCCCGGCGCGCACGGCAGCACCTTCGGCGGCAATCCGGTGTGCTGCGCGGCGGCGCTGGCGACGCTCGACGTCGTCGAGCACGACCTCCTCCCACGGGTGCCGCGGCTCGGCGAGCGGTTGCTCGCCGGGGCCACGCGGCTGCAGGAGAAGTATGGCTCGATCGGCGACGTGCGCGGACGCGGCCTCATGATCGGTGTCGAGTTCGTGAAAGACCGTGTCACGCGCGAGCCCGCCCCCGACGTGCCGCACGCGCTGGTCGAGCGGGCGTTCCGCAAGGGTCTGCTGCTGCTCGGGGCGGGGAAGAGCGCGCTGCGGCTGGCCCCGCCGCTCGTAGTGGACGAGGCCGACGTCGACACGGCGCTCCGGATCATCGATGAATGCCTGGGCGAGATGACGGATTAGGCGTGAGCGATCACGCCTCCAAAGTCATGCCCATGCGCGACGCGGTCGCGCGCTTTGTCCACGACGGCGACACCGTTGTCATCGAGGGGTTCACCCACCTCATCTGCTTCGCCGCGGGCCACGAGATCATCCGCCAGCGGCGGCGCGACCTCACGCTGGCGCGCCTCACCCCGGACCTGATCTACGATCAGATGATCGGCGCGGGATGCGCCCGCAAGCTGGTGTTTTCGTGGGCCGGGAATCCCGGCGTGGGCTCGCTGCATGCGTTCCGGCGCGCCGTGGAGGGTGTCGGGACTCGGGACTCCGGATTCGAAATCGAGGAATACTCACATTTCGGGATGGTCGCGCGCTTTGCCGCGGGCGCCGCGCGGCTCCCCTTCTGGCCATTGCGCGACTACACGGGCACCGACTTGCCGGGGGTCAACCCGCGCATCAACAGCGTGACGTGTCCCTACACCGGGGAGGATCTCGCCACCGTGCCGGCACTGAACCCCGACGTGACGATCGTCCACGCGCAGCGCGCCGACGCCGACGGCAACACCCAGATCTGGGGCCTGCTCGGCGTACAACGCGAGGCCGCGTTCGCCTCGCAGCGCGTCATCGTGGTGGTGGAGGAGCTGGTGGACGAGCGGGTGATCCGATCCGATCCGAATCGGACCGTGATTCCCGGCATGATCGTGGACGCGGTGGTGGTCGAGCCATGGGGTGCCCACCCCTCGTACGCCCAAGGCTACTACGACCGCGATAACGACTTCTACGTCGCTTGGGAGGACGTCTCCCGCTCGCCCGATCGGCTGGCGCGCTACCTGGACGAGTTCGTCTACGGCGTGCCGGACCGCGCGGCGTACCTCGAAAAACAGCCGCAAGTCGCGAGGCTCAAGGCGAAAGAACGCATGTGCGCCGGGGTGAACTACGGGTACTGATGGGTACACGCCCGACGAGATGATGGCCGCCGTGGCCGCGCGCGAGCTCGCGGACGGCGAGGTCGTGTTCGTCGGCATCGGGCTCCCCAACCTGGCCTGCAACCTGGCGCGCGCGACGCACGCCCCGCGCCTCGTGCTGATCTACGAGTCGGGGGCCGTGGGGGCCGTCCCGGAGCGCCTCCCCGTCTCCATCGGCGACCCGGCGCTCGTCACCGGATCACTCATGGTGTGCGGGATGGCCGACGTATTCCAGTGCATGCTGCAAAACGGACGCATCGAGGTCGGATTCCTGGGTGGTGCCCAGGTGGATCGCTTCGGCAATATCAACACCACGGTGATCGGGCCGTACAGTCATCCCAAGGTCCGGCTGCCTGGCTCGGGTGGAGCCGCGGAGATCGCGATCCACGCGCGGCGCACGCTGATCGTGGCGAAGCTCGGACCGCGCGCCTTTCCCGAGCGGGTGGACTTCGTGACGAGCCCTGGACAGAGGCCCGCGGGCCGGACACGGCGCGAGCTGCGGATGCCCGGCGCGGGACCGGTGAAGGTCATCACGGACAAGGCCATTCTCGAGCCGGACGAGGCGACGGGGGAGATGGTGCTGGCGGCGCTGTACCCCGGCGTGAGCGTGGCCGACGTGCAGGCCGGCGTCGCGTGGCCAATCCGCCGCCGGTCGACGCTCGCCTCCATCGCGCCTCCTACGACGCAAGACCTGCGGCTGCTGCGGGAGGTGCTCGACCCGAAGCGCCTGTTCCTGAAGCAATGACGCCGCGCCCAGTCCCGTGGCTGACGCTCAGCGCGTGCGTGGGGCTCCTTCCCGGAATCGCCGCCGCCCAGCGCGAGCCGGTGCTGAAGCAGGTGGCCGTGCCGCACCCCTATTACTGGCGCGAGATGTACGTGCCGCAGGTGACGAGCGGTCCCAGCGCGGTCACGTGGTCTCCCGACGGCCGGGACTTGATCTATTCCATGCAGGGCTCGCTCTGGCGCCAGCAGATCGGCTCGGGCGTAGCCGTCCAAGTCACGGGGGACGCCGGGTACGACTATCAGCCCGATTGGTCCCCGGACGGACGCTTCGTCGTGTTCGCCCGCTACGCCAACGACGCGATCGAGCTGCAGCTGCTCGATTTGGCGACCGGCGCCGTGCGACCCGTGACCGCGAACGGGGCGGTGAACGTCGAGCCGCGCTGGTCGCCCGACGGGGGCCGCATCGCCTTCGTCTCCACCGCGTACAGCGGACGGTGGCACATCTTCGCGCTGCCGGTCGACGGCGGCACGCCGGGCGAGTCGACCCGGCTCACCGAGGACAACGACAGCAAGCTGCCCCGCTACTACTACAGCACCTGGGACCACTACCTCTCGCCCACCTGGTCGCCCGACGGGAAGGAGCTCGTCCTCGTCTCGAATCGCGGGCATGTCCACGGCAGCGGCGGGTTCTGGCGCATGCCGGCGACGCCTGGAGCGCCGCTGCGGGAAATCCGCTACGAGGAGACCACGTGGAAAGCTCACCCCGACTGGTCCCCCGACGGCACCCGGGTCGTCTATAGCTCCTACCTCGGCCGCCAGTGGAATCAGCTGTGGCTCATGACCAGCGAGGGGGGCGATGCGTTTCCGCTCACCTACGGGGAGTTCGATGCTACGGCGCCGCGCTGGTCGCACGACGGCCGGCGGATCGCGTACGTCTCGAACGAAGGTGGCAACACCTCGCTCTGGGTGATCGATGTGCCGGGGGGACGGCGGCAGCGTATCCTCGCCACCCGGCGCCGCTACCACGGGCCGGTTGGGCGGCTGCGCCTGGAGGTGGTCGATCACGCCGGGCGTCCGCTCCCGGCGCGCATCTCGGTCACGCGGCCCGACGGGCGGGCGTATGCCCCGGACGATGCCTGGCGTCATGCCGATGAAGCCTTCGACCGAGGCGAGGGCAGCTTCGAGTACGGCTACTTCCACACGTCCGGCCCGGCCGAGCTGACGGTGCCCGCGGGGCCGGCGCACGTCGCGGCGTGGCACGGGCCCGAATTCCGCGTCGGGCGGGCCGAGGCGACGGTACGGGCCGGCGGCACGACGGTGCGGCGCATCGTCCTCGATCGCGTGGCGGATCTGCCGGCACAGGGCTGGTGGAGCGGGGATCTGCACGTGCACATGAACTATGGCGGGGCGTACCGCAACACGCCCGAGCATCTCGCGTTCCAGGGCCGCGCTGAGGATCTGCACGTCGTCGAGAATCTTGTAGTGAACAAGGAGCAGCGCATCCCCGACATCGCGTACTTCCGAACCGACCCGGACCCCGCGTCGAGCCGGAATTTTCTACTGCTCCACAGCCAGGAGTTTCACACGAGCTATTGGGGCCATACCGCGCTGCTCGGGCTGACGGACCACTATCTCCTGCCCGAGTACGCGGGCTATCCCAACACCGCCGCCGCCAGCCTGTTTCCGGCGAACGCCGATGTGGCGGATCTGGCGCACGCGCAAGGAGCGCTGTTCGGGTATGTCCACCCCTTCGATGCGAAGCCCGATCCGGGCGACACGACCGCCCCGCTCACCTACGAGCTCCCGGTGGACGTGGCGCTCGGCAAGGTCGACTACATCGAGGTGATGGGGTACTCCGATCATCTCATCACGTCGGAGATCTGGTACCGCCTGCTGAACTGCGGCTTTCGGTTGCCCGCCGGGGCCGGAACCGATGCCTTCCCCAACTTTGCTTCGCTGCGCGGGCCCCCCGGCCTGGTGCGGGTGTTCGTGCAGGCCGGCACGAGGCTCGATCGCCGGGCCTTTCTCGCGGGGCTCAAGGCGGGTCGCACGTTCGTGAGCAACGCGCCACTGCTCGAGTTCACGCTCGACGGCCGCCAGATCGGCGACGAGATCCGGCTGCCGCGCGGCGGCGGGACGCTCACGGCGCGCGTGCGGCTGCGCTCGAGCGTCCCCGTCGATCACCTGGAGATCATCGGCAACGGTCGAGTCGTGGCTGCGATCCCCCTCACGGGCGATCGCACCCAGGCGAGTGCCGCGGTCCCGCTCCCGGTCGCGGGCAGCGGATGGTACGTGCTGCGCGCCTACGCCGATCGGGCCGAGCTGCCCGTGCTCGATCGCTATCCGTTCGGCTCGACGAGCCCGGTGTACGTGACGGTCGGGAACCAGCCCGTACGATCGCCCGAGGACGCGGAATTCTTCACGCGCTGGATCGATCGGTTGGACGAAGCGGCGCAGGCGCACCAGGGATGGAACACGGCAGCGGAGCGGGAGCACGTGCTGCGGCTGCTGGCGGAGGCGCGGGGCGTGTACGCCGGGCGGCCCTAGGGTCGCTCGATCCGGATCTCGCGCCGCGCCGCGAGCGTCGTGCCGCCGGGTGGCGTGATGTCCACCACGATCTGATAGCGTCCCGGCGCGAGTCCCGCGAGATCGATGGCGAGTGCTCGCGGGGCCACTGAGGAGTCCTGCGGCACGTCCTGCCACTCGAGCCGGACGTCGTGGCGCCGCCCCGCGAGCCCGAGCATCCGACGCAAGAACCCCGTGCCCTGGCGCGCCAGCGTCAGCGAAACCGCGACGGCGCCGCCTGCCGGATCGACCCCATACACCTCCCAAAACACGCCCAGCTTGCGGTCGGCCGGGACGCGAGTCGATCCGTATGCGTACGGCAGGACGGCGTCGAGCGTCGCGGGGAGCGAATCCGGCGGGTCGAACAGCAACAGATCGGAGATCGCCGGGTGTAAGAGCGTGCGGCGCTTGAGCGTCACGCCGTAGCGCGCCCGTGCCACGTGGCGCTCGCGTGGCGCGACGGCTTCGAGGGAGAGCAGGTACGGCTGGCAGGGAGCGGCGGCGACCACGGCCCGCGGAGCGGCCGCGCTACCGGAGTCCCGTGCGGTGACGATGGTGTGCTCGTCGGGCGCGAGGGCAAGGGCGACGCTGACGGCGCGCTGTGCGAAGAGTGTGTCACCCGAGAGGTCAGGGGCGGCGACCACGAGGCACGAGTCCCCCCGCCGGAACAGGGCTTCCTGATGCTCGAGATACGTAAACGACGTCGCGTACGCTGGTGCGTACTGCTCCCGCGTCTTCGGCGGATCGAGGTTCCAGTCTTCGGGTGTTGCCCCGGCGGGGTCGACCAGCGCGTGTGCGCTAGGCGCGAACTGCACTGCGCCCGACGGATAGTGTCCGGTGACCTTGGGGTCGGATTGTACCAGCAGGTACGCCGGCGGATCGCGCGTCCACCACGTCGGCGATCCGTAGCGCATCAGGATCTCACGGAGGTCATCACCCCAGAGCAAACCGTGAGGAGTGCGGCGACCCTCCTCCATTCGGGCCCTAACGACCCGGGCGAAATGCTCAGTGCGGCGATCGTTGGTGGCGAGGGAATACAACGGCTGCGCGAGCCACCACCACCGAGTCTCGAAGGCTGCTCGGTCAGCGCAGTCCAACGTCCGGTAGCGCTCCGCCGGCTCGCCCTCGAGGAGAGTGGAGATGTCGTTCCAGCGACACCGCTCCTCGTCGGGCATCTCGGCCAGGGCTGCGGTGAACGCGCTGTCCGCACGCGCGTAGTCACCAGTCGCGTGCCGCACTAGACCCATCAGTGCGTCACACCACCACCTTACGGCCCGACACTGCTGGGCGACGCGGGCCGCTTGCTGGGGCTGGCTGTCCTCGATTAGGTACCGCACCTGCTGGCCGGCGATCCATTCGTCTCCTGGGAGGGCAGCGCTTGCCTCCTGGAATGTTGAGAGGAGGCGGGCGCGCGCCGAACGAATCCGCGGCGGCTCCGGGACCACAGTTTCGTCGTCTCCTCCGCTCTCGAACGAAAGGGTGATACGGCCGATAATCTCGGTGCGCCCGCCGGGCGAACCGCCGGAGAGTTCAGGGAGACTGGCCCGCCGCGTGCTCTCGAACGCGGCCTGCGCCCGGCGCGCGGACTTGAGAATCGCGCCCGAGTCGGGCGTGGCCTGCGAGTTGCCGGCGGCGAGCATCTGCAGCAGCACTGCGAGCATGGCCATGATCGTCCTCCCGGCCAACATACCGCCGCCCCTGCCTGGCGCGCGAGCTTGACGGCGCCGCGCCCGGAGCTAACATCGCCGCGATGGAGATCCCGCGCGAGTACAACGCCGCCACGTGGTTCGTCGACCGCCACCTCGCCGAAGGCCGGGCAGCGCGGCTCGCGGTGATCCACGAGGGCGGCCGCCTCACCTACGGCGACGTGGCCGCGGGAGCGAACCGGCTCGGCAACGCGCTGCGCCGGCTGGGGGTGCAGCGGGAGCAGCGGGTGGTGCTCCTCCTCTACGACTCGCCCGAGTTCGTCTGGAGCTTCTGGGGCGCGCTCAAGATCGGAGCCGTGCCCATTCCCACCAACACGCTACTCACACCGCACGACTACGAGTACATGCTGAGAGACAGCCGTGCTGAGGTGGCGATCGTGAGCGGCGCCCTGGCGCCGGCGCTGGCGGAGGCCCGGCCGCGCGCGCCGGCCCTGAAGCACATCGTCGTCGCCGGCCGGGGCTCTGCCGGCGACCTGGCGTACGATGACCTGGTAAGTGCCGAGCGGCCCGAGCTCGATCCTGCCGACACGACCAAGGACGACGTCGCCTTCTGGCTGTACACCTCAGGCACGACTGGGACGCCCAAGGCGGCCGTACACCTGCATCACGACATGCAGGTATGCTGCGAGACGTTCGGCCGGCACGTGCTCGAGATCGGGCCCGACGACCGCACGTTCTCGGTCGCCAAGCTGTTCTTCGCCTACGGCCTGGGGAACGCATTGTACTTCCCGTTCCACGTCGGCGCGGCGACGGTACTGTTTCCCGGCCGTCCCGAGCCCGCCAAGGTGTTCGACGTGATCGCGCGCGAGCGTCCCACGCTGTTCTACGCCGTGCCCACGGCATACGCCGCAATGCTGCAGCAGCCAGACTCGGCGCTGACCCGCGACCTGGGCTCGGTGCGTTTGTGCATTTCCGCGGGAGAGCCCCTGCCGAAGGCGATCTACGAGCGCTGGCGCGAGCGGTTCGGCATCGAGATTCTCGACGGCATCGGGTCGACCGAGCTGTGTCATCAGTTCATCGCCAACCGCCCGGGCCGGGTGCGCCCCGGCTCAAGCGGGACGCTCGTGCCCGGCTACGACGCGAGGATCGTGGACGACCAGGGACAGGAGCTGCCCGCGGGCGAGATCGGCAACCTGCTGGTGAGCGGCGACAGCGCGTGCGCCTGCTACTGGAACCAGCACGAGCGCACCAAGCAAACCATCCAGGGCGAGTGGGTCCGCACCGGCGACAAGTACACGCGCGACGCGGACGGCTACTTCTGGTACGCCGGCCGGGGCGACGACATGATCAAGGCGGGCGGGATGTGGGTCTCGCCGGCGGAGGTGGAGGGCGCGCTCGTGGAGCACCCGGCGGTCGTGGAAGCCGGGGTGGTCGGCGCCGCGGGCGAAGACGAGCTCGTCAAGCCGGTGGCGTTCGTGGTGCTCGCCCGGGGCCACGCGCCGGGGCCCGCGCTCGAGGCGGAGCTGCAGGGGTTCGTCAAACAGCGGCTCGCCCACTACAAGTACCCGCGGTGGATCCGGTTCGTACAGGAGCTGCCGAAGACGGCGACGGGGAAGATTCAGAGGTTCAAGCTAAGGGAGATGGCGAGAGAACCAGAGAGGAAAGGCAACAGCTAGATCATCTTCTCGTTCGCCCCACCCTCACGGGTGGGCGAAGGATCTGCTTGCGCCGACCTCCGCGCCCTGGACGCGCAAGCAGCGGATCCTTCGCGCCTACGGCGCTCAGGATGACACGCCCGCTCGCTGTGCGAAGGGAAGGGGAGAAAACGGGCGGGGCTCATGGAGAGCGGAGCTCAGTGTAAGAGCAGCAGTGATACATCGTACAACGCATGCGTCCACGCCGTGATCCCGAACCCGCGCGCCAGGTACAGCGCCGAGAAAAACAGCCCGGCCACCATCCGGAACACGAACGAGTAGAGCTGCAGCCGGTCGCCGTACGGGCCGATGTAGTGAAACGCGGAAAAGATCGCGGCGCCGAGCAGTGTGGCCGCCACGCCCGCCGTGAGGGGGCGCCAGCCGAGTAGAGCGCGCGCCGCCGCGGCGAGCGCGCCAACGAGCAGCACGCGGAACAGGAGCTCCTCGTAAATCCCCGCGCCCAACGACAGCATCAGCCGGGTCCAGCGGTCGAGGTCGCCCCCAGCAGGGCGGGCCAGAATCTGCAACCCGCCGAGCACGCCGTTCGTGACACCGCCCACCAGGAACCCGAACAACAGCGCCAGCAGCAGCGCCTCGGCCAGCATGCCGCAGAAGATGGTCGCGCGGAGCCGCGAGCTCTTGCGGAGATCGCGCGCCACGAGCCACAGCCCGACGCCGATCAGACAGACCATGAACACGAGCGGGCCCCACGAGCCCGCGACCGCGACGAACAGGCTCTGCAGGATGACGTCGGCGCCGTTCCGGACCGAGCGCGTGCCGTGCGCCAGCAGCACGGCGAGCACCTGATAGAACAGCAACAGGGGCAACGCGAACGACAGGCTGTAGCGCGGCGCCCGGCTCGTCTGCCAGTAGGAGCTCGGTGCGGAGAACGGCGCGGTCATAGGGTCAAGAAATCTATCGCAGGTCGTGGCGCAGTCGTGGCGCGGCTTGCGGCGCTCTCGAATAGCCGGTTATCGTAGCCCACCCTTACGGACCGGCCGCATGAAAGTTCGGGCGCTGCTCCTCCTGCTCTCCGCCGCCACACTCAGCGCGGCGCGGGCGCAGCGTCGCGAGCGCGCCCGCGACCTCGGGATCCCGCTCGAGGGCACGCCCGGCCCCTTCGACGCCATCACCGACGTCGCCGGCGTCGAGGTCGGGCACCGGACCCTCATCGCCGGCGCGGGCAAACTCGTCGTGGGCAAGGGTCCCGTGCGCACCGGCGTCACCGCCGTCTTCCCGCGCGGCAAGGCCTCGGACGACCCCGTATTCGCGGGCTGGTTCGCCATGAACGGCAACGGGGAGATGACCGGGACCACCTGGGTCGAGGAATCCGGGTTCCTGTGGGGACCGGTGATGATCACCAACACCCATTCGGTGGGCGTGGTGCGCGACGCGGTGATCGAGTGGGTCGTGCGCCAGGGCCGCATGCAGCACGACGAATGGTCGCTGCCGGTGGTGGCCGAGACGTGGGATGGGGGCCTGAACGACATCAACGGCTTCCACGTGACGAAACAGGACGCCTGGGCGGCGCTCGACAGCGCGCGCGGGGGCCGGGTCGCCGAGGGCAGCGTGGGCGGCGGAACGGGGATGGTGTGCAACCGCTTCAAGGGCGGCATCGGGACGGCGTCGCGCCGCGTGGCGGGTGACGGCTACGTGGTCGGAGTCCTGGTACAGTGCAACTACGGCGCCCGCGCGCCGCTGCGCATCGCCGGGGTGCCGGTGGGCCGGGAGATCGCTGACCTGCTGCCATGCCGCGCCCCGTGCGGGGGAGACGGGGGGCGATCGGCGCGCGACGCGCGCCTCGCCGACGACGTGGGCTCGATCATCATCGTCGTGGCGACCGATGCCCCGCTGCTCCCGCATCAGCTCAAGCGGATCGCCAAGCGCGCCGCACTGGGCGTGGGTCGCATGGGGGGGCTCGCCGCCAACTCGTCGGGCGACATCTTCATCGCGTTCTCGACCGCGAACCCCCGCGCCTCCCGGGACTCCGGGTTCGCCCAGGTCGTGATGACCCCCGACGCGCGCATCACGCCGCTGTTCGAGGCCACCGTGCAGGCGACCGAGGAGGCGATCGTCAACGCGATGCTCGCCGCCGACACTATGACCGGCGCCGACGACCTCACGGTGTACGCGCTGCCGCACGACCGGCTGCGTGAGGTGCTCCGCAAGTACAACCGGCTCAATCCGTGACGTCAGGGCGGTCCCTGATCCGGCCGGCCGATCTCCGCGTCCGTCCCCTGGCGCGCGCCGAGACGATACCCTCGGCGTGGTACACTGACCCGCGCAGCCACGAGCTCGACCGCGACGCGGTGTTCGCCACTACCTGGCAATACGTGGCCGACGCGCACCAGCTGGCACACCCGGGCGATCACATCGTGACCGACGTCGCGGAGCAGCCGCTCATCGTCGTGCGCGGCGCCGACCGTGCCCTGCGGGGGTTCTACAACGTCTGCCGCCACCGCGGCGGTCCGCTCGCCATGAAAGACGGCAACGCCGACATGCTCATCTGCAAATATCACGGCTGGACGTACCGGTTGGACGGGATGCTGCGCGGCGTGCCGCATTTCAATCGCGTGGAGCTGTTCGACAAGCGGAACTACGGGCTCACGCCGGTGCACCTCGCCGAGTGGGAAGGCCTCGTGTTCGTGACCCTGGCCGAGCGCCCGAAACCGCTCGAGGGCTACCTGAAGGACATTCGCGAGCGCATCGCGCCGACGCGCCTCGGCACCCTCAAGTTCGCGCGCCGGATCGATTACGACGTGCGCGCCAACTGGAAGGTGTACGTGGACAACTACCTGGAAGGGTATCACGTCCCGTACGTCCACCCCGAGCTGTACACACTGTACGACTACGAGGGCTACGTCACCGAGGTGCACGACTGGTACTCGGTCCAGGTCGGTCCGCTCACCGGCGACCGCAACGTGTACACCGCGGGCGGCGGCGATGCCCTGTACTACCAGATCTTTCCCAACCTGATGTTGAACGTCGTGCCGGGACGGCTGCAATCGAACGTGGTGATCCCCGTCGCGCCGGACCGCTGCAAGGTGATCTTTCGCTACTACTATGACGACGTGACCTCGCCCGCGGCGGCGCAGCGCATCGAGGCGGACATCGCCTTCTCGGACAAGGTGCAGCAGGAAGACGCCGAGATCTGCGAGCGCGTGCAGCGCGGGCTGACCTCGCGCGCGTACGACAAAGGCCGCTTCTCCGTGCGGTTCGAGGAGGGCGTCTACCACTTCCAGAAGCTCCTGAAGGCCGCGTATCGCGCCTGGCTCGAGCGCTGATGCCCGAGCTCCAGCGACAGCTCGGGCTGCTCGACTCGACGATGATCAACGTCGGGACGATCATCGCGTCGGCGATCTTCATCGTGCCGAGCGCCATCGCTCTCGAGCTGCACGCCTCGCTGCCCAGCATTCTCGTGTGGATCGCGGGCGGCGCCGTGTCGCTGCTCGGCGCACTGTCGGTGGCGGAGCTTGGCGCCGCGATGCCCAAGGCCGGCGGGATCTACGTGTATCTGCGTGAAGCTTATGGTCCCGTGTGGGGCTACCTCTACGGCTGGACCAGCGGGGTCGTGATCAACCCGGCGTCCATCGCGGCCATCGCGCTGGGATTCGCGACGTACCTCGGGTTCTTCGTGCCGCTCGGCGACAACGGTATCAAGACCGTGGCCGTCGTGTCGATCGTCGGCCTCACGCTGCTCAACTCGCTGGGCGTCAGACTTGGCGCCATCACGCAGAACGTGCTCACCCTGACCAAGATGGGTCTGCTCGCCGTGCTCATCGTCGTCGGATTCGTGCTGCCGGGGGGCAATGCGGCGAACCTGGCGCCGCTCTGGTCCGACGCCCCACTGGGACATCAGATCGCATCGTTCGGGGTGGCGCTCGTGGCCGTGTTGTGGGCCTACGACGGGTGGATCGAGGTCACCTACGTCGGCGGCGAGGTGAAAGACCCGGAGCGCAACGTGCCCCGGTCCATCGTGCTTTCGACCCTGATCGGTGCGGCGCTGTACTGTCTGGTCACGGCCTCCTTCGCCTACGTCTTGTCGCCCGCCAGGATGGCGGCCTCGTCGCTCGTCGCCTCCGACGCGGCGCAGGTGACACTGGGACACGCGGGCGCGGGGCTCGTCGCCGCGGCGATCATGATCGCCACCATCGGCTCGAACAACGGCATCGTCCTGACGGCGGCGCGCGTGCCGTACGCGATGGCCCGCGACGGGCTGCTGCCCGGCTGGCTGGGCGGCGTGCACCCGCGGTTTCTCACTCCCGTCCCGTCGCTGGCCGTGCAGGGTGTCATCTCGATCGCGCTGACCCTGATTTCGACGGAGCCATCGTGGAAGGATTCGTACAGCCGCCTGTTCACGTACGTGGTGCTCGCCGAGTTCGTCTTCTACGCCATGTCCTGCGGCGCGGTGCTCCGCCTGCGCCGCACCGCCCCCGACCTGGCCCGGCCGTACCGGACCTGGGGCTACCCGGTCACCCCCATCGTCTTCATTCTGTTCTCGCTCTGGCTGGTGTTCAACACGGCTCGGGAGCAGCCCGCCGACGCCGCGATGAGCGCGGTGCTGATCCTGGCGGGGCTGCCGCTGTACTTCTGGAGACGTCGAGCGGGCTGACGCTCACTCCTGCTCCGCCCCCGGTTTCTCCAGCTGTTGCAGCGCCTTCTCCACTTCGTCCTTCGTGCTCGGGTACTTGAGCTTGGGCGCGACGGCCTTCAGGCGCTCGATGGCGAGGGGACGCGGCAGCGTGAAGCGGAACGCCTCGATCACCCAGCGACGCACGTAGGCGCGGTCGTCGTCGAGGTGAGCGGTGAGCAGGGACAGCGCGCGTACGCTGCCGCGGGCGGCGAGCGCCGCCAGCACGTGGGCGGGAAAGCGGTCGGCGCCGAGCCGCGTCTCGACTCGCGGGATCGCGCCGGTGTCACCCGTCTGCGCGATGACGCGATACGCCGCCTGCTGGATCACGTTCTGGTACGAGGCCGCGGCGAGTCCCCACGCCACCACGCTGTCGCGCGCGCTCGAATCGGCGGTGGCGAGGGCGGTGAGCGCGGCAGCCCGCACCTCGTAGCTCGAGTCGCTGCGCCACGTCGCGCGGGCCAGCTCGGCCGCGCGCGCACCGCCGATCCGACCCAGAGCGGCCACGGCCGCGCGACGCACCTGCGCCGAGCTGTCGCCGAGGGCCGCGGCGAGTGGGGTCGCGGCGCCGGCGGCGGGGAATCGCGCCAGTGCCTCCGCCGCCTGGGCGCGGGTCAGGAAGTAGTCGGCGGTGGTGGCGGCCCGCGCGAGCGCGGCCAGGGCGGCGGCGTCGGCCGGCCGCTGGGCGAGCTGCTCGATTACCCATTCGCGGTTCCACAGGTCGGCATCACGGTCGAGCTGCGTCGCGAGCCAGGCGGTGGGCTCGTCGAAGCTGAGCTCCTTCAGGATCGTGTTGCCGTCGTCGAACACCACCATCGTGGGCGGGCCGGCGAGCGCCGGAAACGAGATCGTCTGCTCGCGCGCCGTGAGCTGCACGCGACGGACCACGTCACCGCCCGGCGTGCCGACCCGGATACTCAGCGGCATGTGAAACACCGCAGCCGTCTGGTAGCGCGGCGCGGTGCTGTCGCCTGTGACGCTGTCGCGCTGCGTTTGCTTCACGCTCAGCGTGAGCGTGCGGGCCGCGCTGTCGTACGCCGCCGCGACGGTGAAGGCGGGATGCCCCGCGCCATACACCCACTCGCTCCAGAAGCCGTCGAGGTTCTCGCCGGTCGCGTCCAGCGCGGCCTGCCGCAGGTCGTCGCTCGTCGCGTTGCCGAGGGCGTGGCGGGTGAGATAGCGATGCAGCGAGGCCCAGAACCGCTCGGGACCCAGGTACTCGCGCAGCATGCGGAGCACCAGCGCGCCCTTGGGATAGATGTTGTTCGAGCCGAGCGCGGCGAGCGGCATGCGGCGCCGGGCGTCGATCTCGAGATACTGGCGGTACTCGTCGAGGTAGTAATCGTCCGCCGCGTGGCGGCCGAGCTGCGCGCCCCAGTATTGGCCCGGCATGAACTCGGCGAACCCTTCATTCAGCCACATGTTCGCCCAGTTCTCGGTGGTGACGTAGTCGCCGAACCACTGGTGGGCGAGCTCGTGCGGGATCAGGATCCATTGATACCACGGCCGGTCGAGGTAGGCCCGCTCGTCCGGCAGCCAGTCGACGAGAGTCGTCGCGCTGACGTTTTCCATCCCGCCGAAAAAGTCGGCGACTGTGGTCTGGGCGTACTTGGCCCAGGGATACGGGAGGCCGGTCAGGCGCGAGTACACGTCGATCATGTCGGGAGTCACGCCGAACAGCCGCCGGGCGCGGCTCGAGTCGGCGTGATACACGTAGTAGTCCACGGGAATGCCGTGCCACCGGTCGGGCAGCTTCACGAGCGGCGCGACGATCAGCGACACGAGATACGTGGAGCTCGGCAGGTCCTGGCGCCAGGTGACGCTGTGGGCGCCGCCCGGCAGCGGGCGGTCGGCCACCAGCCGGCCGTTCGACACGACCGTGTACAGCTGAGGCACAGTGGCGACCAGCTCCCAGGTCATCTTGTCGTTGGGAAAGTCGTAGGTCGGAAACCAGAAGTGGTTGTTGTGATCCTCTCCCTGGCTCCAGATCTGCCGGGGTCGATGCTCCTGGCCCTCGGGCTGGATGAACGTCAGGCCCTTGCCGTTCTCGAGCGGCGCGTGGTAGTCGATCACGCAGCGCAGTGTGTCGTGAAAGGCGACGGGCCGCGCGGAGTACACGACGAGCGTATCGCCGTGGCGCTCGCTCCGGAGGGTCGCCCCGCGGCCGTCGGCGATCCGCGACACGACGAGCCGGGAGCCGGCGTCGAGGATCACGGAGTCGAGGCCGGGCCGCAGGGCCACCAGCGTCGTCGTCACCCGGCCGTCGAACGACGTGGAATCCCAGTCGAAATTCCGGACCTCGATGCGCTGGTGCACGAGATGGTAGTCGTGCGACCGGGTGTACGCGTCGTTCGTGACCAGCTCGGCATTCGATTGGGCCACCGCGCGCACGGCGAGGCCGCAGAGCAGGGTGCAGACGAGTGATGGGCGCATCCGCCTAATGTAGCCTGGACGCGGGGCCCTTTCCGGTGCAAAATTCTCCGGCCGCCCACCACGCCTTTCACAGGAGATTCGAGGATGAGAGCCAGGCTCGGAACCACCCTGCTAGCCGTCTGTACAGTCCCGCTCACGGTCGTCGCTGTCGCACGGGCCCAGAACCCGGTCTCGAACGGCATCCGGGCCATGGCGCAACGCCAGACGAAGAACATCGTGGACGCCGCGGAGGAAATGCCGGCCGACAAGTACGGCTACAAACCCACGCCCGCCCAGATGAGCTACGGGGACGTGGTCGCCCACCTGATCAAGGAAGGGAACAACTATCTGTGCAGCGCGGCGTCCGGGATGAAGCAGCCCGACGCGGACAAGTTCACGGGGGCGGATCCCAAGGACAAGCTCGTGACGGGCCTCAAGGCCTCGTTCAAGTTCTGCGAGACCGCACTGGGGCAGATCCAGGACGCGCAGCTGGGCGACAGCATCGACTTCTTCGGCGGCCGTAAGGTGACGAAGGCGATGGCGGGGCTGATCACCGTGGCCGACTGGGCAGACCACTACAGCCAGATGGCGATCTACCTGCGCTTGAACGGATTGCTGCCGCCCACCGCCAAGAAGGCGATGGACTAGCGGTCCCGCAGGATCTCGCGTGCGGCGTTGTATCCGCACGCGCCCATGACGCCGCCGCCCGGGTGCGTCGCCGAGCCGCAGAGGTACAGCCCCTTGATGGGGGTGCGGTAGTCGGCGTACCCGGGCAACGGCCGCAGGAAGAACAGCTGTGACAGGGTCATCGCGCCCTGGAAGATGTTCCCTCCGGTCAGCCCGAAGCGGCGCTCCAGATCGAGTGGCGAAAGCACCTGCCGGTCGATCACGGCGCGCTTGAAGTTGGGCGCGTACTCGTTGAGGATATCGAAGCAGCGATCGGCGAACCGGTCCTTCACCTCGTCCCACGTGGTGTCGCGCAGCTGATAGGGCGCGTACTGGACGAAAAACGACATAACGTG
>DATNOR010000159.1:0-3011 GCA_035601235.1 Gemmatimonadales bacterium | reverse complement strand
CGAGGGCGTGGTGTTGCGGGCGCGACGCGTCGAAGTGACGGAGCTCGAGCTCGAGACCTTCGCCCCGCCCGACGTGGGCTTCCGCGCCACGGTGAGTGGTGGGACGTACCTGCGCAGCCTGGCCCGCGACGTCGGGGAAGTGCTGGGTTGCGGGGCGCATCTCGCAAGCCTCAGGCGGACGCGGGTCGGGCCGTTCCGGCTGGTGGATGCCGTGGCGCCCGATGCCGTGACGGTGCACGCGCTGCGCGATCCCGCGGAGCTCGTCCGCGAGCTGCCGGCGCGGGAGCTGGACGATGCCGGTCGTGCTGCCGTGCTACACGGGCGGCCCGTGCCCGCGGGAAGCGGGATGCGGGATGCGGGAAGCGTGGCGCTCTTCGCCGATGGTCAGCTCGTGGCGATCGCGCAGCAGGTCGGGGATGTCCTCAAGCCCCGCGTCGTGGTGGCGGAGCAGTGAGCGGCAGCGTCGCGACGGTCGGCACGTTCGACGGCATTCACCGCGGGCACCAGGCGGTGCTCGACGACGTGGTGCGGCGCGCCCGGGCCCGCGGGCTGGTGAGCCTGTTGGTGACGTTCGATCCCCACCCGCTCGAGGTGGTGAACCCGAGCGCGGCGCCGCGCCTGCTCACGCTGCCTGATGAGAAGCGCGTGCAGGCGGCCGCCCTCGGCGTCGAGCGGATCGAGCTGCTGGCGTTCACCCCGGAGCTGGCGCGCCTCGGCCCCGAGGAATTCGTGCGGGACGTGCTGCGGGCGCGGTTCGCGATGCAGACGCTGGTGCTGGGGTACGATCACGGGTTCGGGCGGGGGCGCACCGGGGACATCGAGCTGGTGCGCCGCCTCGCCAGCCAGGACGGGTTCGCCATGGAGGTGGTGACGGCCGTGACCGATGGAGGCCAGACCATTTCGTCGTCGCTGATCCGCACGGCGGTGGCGCACGGCGACCTGGCCTCGGCCGAGCGCTGGCTGGGACGCCGCTACAGCCTGCGGGCCGCCGTCGAGCGCGGGGCGGGGCGCGGCCGCACGATCGGCGTCCCCACCATCAATCTCACGCCGCCCGATCCCCGCAAGCTGCTGCCGCCGGACGGGGTGTATGCCGTCTGGGTGGAAGTCGGGAAACGGGAAACGGGAAACGGGAAACGGTATGGGGGTGTGATGAATCAAGGTCCCCGCCCCACGTTCGGGGTGACGGCTCGCGCTCTCGAGGCCCATCTGTTCGATTTCGCGGGTGACCTGTACGGTGAAACGGTGACAGTGGAGTGGGTGCGGCGGCTGCGGGACGTGCAGACGTTCCCGTCGCGCCAGGCGTTGGTCGACCAGATCGAGCGCGACGCCGTCGCGGCGCGCTCGATCCTCAACGGGTAGAGGACACGATGTTGTACACGGTGCGCTCACGACTGATCGCGATCGGCATCCTCCTGGTGTTGAGCGTCTGGGCGCTGATCCCGACGAACGCCACGCAGCGGGTGCGCGATGCCGCGACCGGCCGCATGAAGGACACGACCGTCCGGCGCGTCCCCATTAACCTCGGCCTCGATCTGCAGGGGGGGATCCACCTCGCGCTCGAAGTCGACCAGTCGAAGGGGCCGGTGCCCGACCCCGCCGACGCCATCCGGCGCGCCGAGCGGGTCGTGCGCACGCGGATCGACGAGTTCGGCGTCACCGAGCCGGTGGTGCAGGTGGTGGGCAACAACCGTCTGATCGTCGAGCTCGCCGGCGAGAAGGATCCGGCGCGGGCCAAGAGCGTCATTCAGCGGACCGCGTTCCTCGAGTTCCGCATCACCGACATGAAGAACCTGTTCCGTGACGCGCTGCCCGACGTCGACAAGGCACTGCGCCAGGCCGGCGTCAAACCCGCGGGCGAGGGGGCCGCGGCGGCGAGCGTGACGCAGCTGTTCGGCGCCGACACTGCCAGAGGGAAGGCAAAGCCCGCCAAGGGCAAGCCCGCCCCCAAGGACACGAGTGACGCGAACGCGCCGGGCGCGCTGTCGTCGCTCCTGTTCCAAGGCCAGCTCCCGGGCGAGTACCTGGTGCCGGAAGAGCAGGTGCCGGTGGCCGAGAGTCTGCTGGCGCGCCCCGACGTGCGACGGCTCATTCCCCGGGGCATCGAGCTCAGGTGGGGCAACGAGGTTTCGTCCCGCGCGGCGCGGAGCTACCGGGCGCTCTACGCGGTGGAGGATCGCCCCATCATCACGGGCGAGGAGCTGCAGGACGCCCGGGCCACGCGCGATCCGCTCACCAACCAGTCGGTGGTGAACTTCACGCTGTCGCGCCGCGGCGGGCGCATCTTCGAGCGCGAGACCGGCCGGCATGTGCAGGACTACATGGCGATCATCCTCGACAGCCGAGTGCAGGGTCAGCCGCCGGTGATCAAGGGCCAGATTGGCCAGCACGGCCTGATCGAGCTCGGCGCGAAGCCGCTGCAGGAGGCGCAGGACTTGGCGCTGGTGCTGAAGGCGGGCGCCCTGCCGGCGCCACTCACCATCATCGAAGAGCGCACCATCGGCCCGTCGCTCGGGAAGGACTCGATCAACGACGGGATCCGCGCCGGCATCGTGGGCGTGGCGCTCGTGGTCCTCATCATGGTGGTGTACTACCGCTGGTCGGGGGCGCTCGCCGTCTCGGCGCTTACGCTGTACGTGCTGTTCACGCTGGCGGGGCTGGCCGCCTTCGGCTTCACGCTCACGCTGCCGGGGCTCGCCGGGCTGGTGCTCTCGGTCGGCATCGCGGTGGACGCCAACGTGCTGATCTTCGAACGCATCCGCGAGGAGCTGCAGCACGGCAAGCTGGTGCGCACCGCCGTGGACGAGGGCTTCAAGCACGCCATGAGCGCCATCATTGACTCGAACGTGAGCACCCTCCTGACGGCGTTCATTCTGTGGCTCGTCGGGACCGGGCCGGTGCAGGGCTTCGCCATCACGCTGATCATCGGGATCCTCGCGTCGTTTATCACCGCCGTGTTCGTGGTCCGGACCTTCTACATGATCTGGCTCGACCGCCGGCCGGACATGGCCACC
>DATNOR010000158.1:0-26000 GCA_035601235.1 Gemmatimonadales bacterium | reverse complement strand
AGGTCGCTGCGCAGCCACTGCACCTCGGCTCCGGCCGGCGTGACGTCGAGCTCGCTGTTGAGCGCGAGGATGTGCCAGTCGCCCAGGTTGTAGCTGTAGTAGCCCTTGGACGGATCGCCGGCGATGGCGCCGAAGTAGCCGAAATAGCCCGGTGCCGAGCCGTTCGAGTACTCGTGGTTGCCGGGCACCGGGCGGGTGCGCGTCTTCTGGCGGCCCCACGTCGGGTTGTACCACTTCGTGTAGTCGGCGCTCGAGGCCATCGGGTAGGCGTTGTCGCCCAGCGCGACCACCGTGCCGGCGATGCCGTCGAGCAGGTTCGCGGTGAGGGAGTCACCCTTGGTCGAGCTGTCGGCGATGTCGCCGGCGCCGACCAGGATGGGGGCGCCGGGGGTGCTGGCCTGGACCGCGAGCGAATCGCTTCCTGATAATCCAGCCGCGTTCGTGACGGCGACGCGCACGCTGTCCAGGCCCGCTGCCGTGTAGACATGTGAGGCCGTGATCGGGGTCGACGCGCTCGCCGCGGTGCCGCTGGTCGAGCCGCCGTCGCCCCAGGTGATCGCGTAGGTCCAGGGCGCGTCGTTCGCGCCCGCGTCCGTGAAGCTGGCGGTAAGCGTGACCGTGTCGCCGGTAGTGGCGGTGAGGTCGGGGCCGGCATTCACGGTGGGAGGGATCGGTCCCGCCCCGTAGCAGGCAGCGCTCCCGCCGTCGGTCGCCGTCTGTCCCGCCACGGGGACGAACTGCCAGGTGTACGAGCCGTCGTAGAGGGTCAGCTTGAGGACGCCGTACACGCCGCTGATGCGGGCTGCGCTGTTCGGGATGATCAGGGTGTTGGTGGCGTCGAGCCCCTCGCCGCCCGTCCCCACGATGATCTCGCGAATGCCGTTCGGGTCGGCGACGCCGGCCGACGTTTGCGGGGCGAACCGCTCGTAGTCGCGCATGTGCGCGTTGAGGATCAAGGTCGCGTGCGCGTTGTACAGGTCGTCCCAGAACGGCTTGACCGATGTGGTCGGGGAGAACGAGCTGGACGTAGTCGAGTAGAAGCGCGGGTGGTGCCACATGGCGACGATGCAGCGCTTCGTGTTCGCCGCGAGATCGGCCCTGAGCCACGTCTCCTGGGGCGAGCCGACGGCCGTGGAGACGAACGTAGTGTTGCTGTTCAGCACGATGACGTGCCAGGCGCCGAGCTCGTAGCTGTAGTAGCCCTTGGTCGGATCGCCGGCGGCCGCGCCGAAGTAGCCGAAGTAGCCGGCCGCGGTGCTGCTCGAGTCGTATTCGTGATTGCCCACGGCGGGGTAGGTACGCGCCTTTTGGCGCCCCCACGTGGGGTTGTAGCAGTTCGTGTAGGTGCCGGCCGTGCCGCCGGGATAGGTGTTGTCGCCGAGCGCGAACACGGTTCCCGGGATCGCGTCGAGCAGGTTCGCCGTGGCCTCGTCGTTGGTGCGGTCGCAGCGCGCGATGTTACCGGCGCCGACCAGCGTGACGCTCGCGGGCGGCGTCGTGGCGAAGCTGGGGCGAGGCGCGCCGGCGCGCGGCGTCGGAGCCTCGGGTCCCTGGTCGCCGCGACATGTCGCAATGGCCGCCATGGCCACCAGTCCGCGGATGGCGGCGGCGTAGTGTCGAGGGCGCGGGCGCATCGGACAACCTCCTTACGGGTAGGCAGCCGCCGTACGACGAGCGCGCTCGTCCCGAGTGTCGACCGAGGAAGCGGTGCCGAGGAGGCGCCGGGCCTGGATCAGCTCCGGCAGATCTTCCGAGGCGCCGCGCCCCAGCACCGTCGCGGCGATCATGCGCACCGTGCGGGCGACGAGCGCGGCATCGTAGGCGAGCGACGCGCGGCGCACGTACACCAGGTCGAGCGCGAGCCGCAGCGGGAGTAGCCGCTCTACGTAGCCGCGCTCCGGATTGCTGCGACCGACGATCGCGTCGCCGTGGGCGTAGTCGTACAGCGTGCCGGGACTCGTGAGCCCGGGGCGCACGTCCAGCAGCTCGCGGTGCTCCGGCCGATAGTGACGGGTCACGATGTCGGGGTGCTCCGGCCGCGGTCCCACGATCGACATGTCGCCACGCAGGATGTTGATGAGCTGCGGCAGCTCGTCGACCTTGGCACGCCGCAGCCAGGCCCCGAACGGGAACACGCGGGGATCCTGATCGGCGGTGATGACGCTCTGGAACGCGCCGTGATTCACCCGCATGGTGCGGAGCTTGTACATCGTGAACGGCCGGCCGTTGCGCCCCGTGAGGCGCGCGCGGTACAGGATCGGGCTGCGGTCGGAGAGCCAGATGCCGAACGCGGCGAGCGACAGGATCGGGCTGAGCAGCACCAGCGCGATCGCCGAGAGCACGACGTCGAGCACTCGCTTGAGGACGGCGCTCATGGGAGGACCACCCGCGCACCCTCGACGGTGGGACGCGCCCATGGGACCACCTGCCCGGGATCAGTGTCCGAATGGCGGCGGGCCGGAGACGAGGGCCGCGTCGCGCCGCTGTCCCGTAACACGGCGGCGAACCGGGCGCTCAGCGCCCCCGCGGCCCAGGCGAACATCATCGAGGCGAAGTCGAAGCGCTTCCAGACGTACGCCGCGGGGATGGTGGGTGGCTCGATGCCGAAGAATCGCTTGCGCACGAGGTCCCACGCGCGCACGAACGGGAACACGCAGCGGTTCACGGCGCCGTGCAGGTAGACGAACGCGCCGGAGCAGCGGCCCTGCGTTTGCAGATACGCGAAGAAGTCGCGGCGCAGCGCCCGGTTGGCGGGGTAGGTGCGCCGCTCCACGATCGCTTTCTTGCGCCCGCCGAACAGCGCCCCGGGGACCCCCGCCGTCTCGAGGATCCGTCGCGGGATGGGCCGCTCGTAGCCCGAGTCCCCGCGCCACGGCGCCATCTCGTCCGACACCGAGATCGCCGAGATATCCCGCACCGCGCGGGCGAACAGCGACGGCACCGCGACGTTGACGAAACCGGCTTTCAGCCGGATCTCGGACAGCATCAACGCGGTCGTGTCGCCGCGCACCAGGCCCGCGTCCTGATAGGCACGCTCCCAGCGGTTCACGTCCCACATTTCGTCCCCCTGGAATCCGGTGAACAGCACGGCCGGCCCGCCGCGCTGCTGCAAGTGTCTCGCGAGCGGGTGCAGGACCGTCATGGTCGGCGCGCAGCCCGGCGCGAGAAAGTAGAGCTCGTCCCCGTCGACGGGGACCCGGCGGTCGAGATAGACGGTGCGCAGGCCGAGCAGGTCGGCGATCGGCTTGCCGTCGTCGATGGCCGCGCGCCGGCTGAGCCACGCCGGGATGTGAGAGTTGGAGCGCCGGCTGGTGAAGCACGTGGCGATGCCGAGCGGCGCCACGAGCGCGGCGCTGGCGGCCGAGTCGTAACCCGAGGAGATGGTCGCGAACGCGGTCATGGGCAGGCGGCGCGCGGCACTGGCGTAGTTGGCCCGCAGCCGGCCGAGCGCCTCCCCGAGCAGCGCCCGGTAATGCTCGAACGACGTGATGTGCGGCGCGCGCCGCAGCGACTCGAAGGCGAGGTCGCCCGAGCCGAGCACGAGGCACTCGTCGTACAGCTGGTAGAACGAGCGGATCTCCGGGTGCGTCACGGTGAAGCTGCGGGGGTAGCGCCCGACGCCGTGTCGGAGGGCGTACGTCTCCGCGCGATACTGGTGCGCGGGATTGAGGGTGGCGCCCGTGAAGCCGAGCAGCAGCGCCAGGCTGTTCGAGACCACGATACGGTCCCGGTAGCGGCAGTACACCAGCCGGTTCACCAGCGCGCTGGAGGGAACGAAATAGAGCCGCCCCTCCGCGACGCGAATGCCGCTGCCGAAAAAGTGAGGGCTCGTGTGAAACCCGCCGGCCGGGAACTCGTCGTCCCACACGCCCTCGACCAGCCACTCGGGCGAGCGCTCGACGGCCGAGCCATGGTACACGACCACGTCGTCGCCGGCGGGCGCCGCACTGGCGATCCACGCGAGCTGGGGCAGCCCGGCGAGCTCGCGAAACCGGAGCGGGGCCTGCGTCATGCCGGGCCGCCCCCAGTCCCGCGTCCCGCCATCGCCCGCACGCGCCCGATGACGCCGCGCCGCGCATCGGGCGACAGTCCGGCCGCGAACGCGAGACCCGCGGCGAGCGCCGCGCTCAGGGTCACGCCTCCGACCCACGCCAGCCACCCGGAAACCACCACGCGACTGCCGAGCGCCGCGGCGGCGCCGAACAGCAGCGCCATCGCGACCAGGGGCCGCGCCGCCGGCCAGGGCGTCTCCGGCGTCGCCCCGTCGAGGCAGGCGTGCGCGAGCCCCGGGTAGGCGAGGGTCTGCACCGCCCGGCCCGTGACGATGCCGAGGCAGAGCCCGGGGAGGCCGAGCCAGCGCGTGAACGCCACCATGGCGACGAGCGACACGGCCGCCGCCACGGCGCCGACCCGCACCCGGCGCCAGGGATGCAACGCGGCGTCGATGATGTTCGAGTCCGTGCGGATGAACGCGGTCTGTACCGCGGTGACGACGATGAGGAGGTCCACGAGCGTCCCCGCCCACTGGCCGCCGCCTACCCACAGCGTCACGAACGAGCGGTTCCACATGAGAATCGTCGCTCCCGCCGCGGTCACGAAGAGCCACGTCAGGGCGAAGATCTCGCGACGCACCAGCGCCGCCCAGGCGAAGTGTCGCTTGCCGATGAGGCCGCCCAGGCCCGGCATGGCCGCCGTGATCGCCGCGCTGTGCAGGTTCACGGCGGTGCGCGCGGCGTAGCTCGTGAGGACATAGGTCGTGACCACCGAGGGCGACAGCATGAACCCGAGGATGACGAGGTCGCTCGCCAGCAGCAGCTTGGCGATCACGTCGCCCAGGGAGAGCCAGCCGCTCATCGCGAACAGGGCGCGCAGGTCGACGCGGGTGGGGCGCGCGGCCCCGAACCACGTGACATAGGCGCGCGCGATCCCCCAGTAGCACAGGCCGGTGAGGGCGGCGACCAGGAGCTGCGCGGCGCTCACGCCGGCGAGTCCCAGCCCGGCGTAGGCGGCCGCGGCGGTCAGGACCCCGCCCACGACGCTCAACCCCGCTTGCAGCTCCATGCGCTTGTAGCCGAGGTTCGCCCCGAACAGGGCCGATTCCGGCACGGCGAGCAGGCCGCCCAGGAGCACCGCGCCGACGAGCGCCGCGCACGCGAGCCGCACCGTGCCCGCGAGCGCGGGCGCGACGCCCGCGAGCGTGGGCGCGAGCCAGGTGACCACCGCGCCGGCGGCGGCGGCGAGCGGCAGGAAGAGCAGCCAGACGACGAGCGCGCCGCCCACCGCCCGCCGCTGCGCCGCGGCGTCGTGCGCCGCCTGGCGGTTCGCCACCACGAGGCGCAGCGCCTCGGGCGGGCGGCCGCTCACCGGCGCCACATAGCTGGTCAGGCGGCCGAGCATCTCGAACACGCCGTACAGCGCCTGGCCGAGGCGGCTCACCAGGATCGGGGTGAGCACCAGGCCCACCACGATCTTGGCGCCGTACTCGAGCCCGTAGGCGGCTACGGTGAATGACGCCTTCTGGGTGAGCGAGGGGCGGCGCGCGCCGGCGAGCGTCAGGACGGTCATGACGCCGCCGCCACGACGTGAAGCCGCTCGCCGATGCGCTGCACGAGATACTCTGCCAGGGAGAACGCGCAGGTGAACGCGGGCGACACGGCATTGAGGACGTGGAACGAGCGGTCGTCGCCCTCGTAGCGGAAATCCATCTCGAGGCGGCGCTCCCGCACGTCGACCAGCTGCGCCCGGATCCCGGTGGATCCCCAGCGGCGGAACGCCGCCGGGCGGACGCCGTCGACCAGGGCCGCCGCCCGGCGGATCAGCGCGCGTCGCCCGTAGCTCTTCAGCTCCGCCAGGGCGAGACGCCGGAATCCGCAGTCGTCGCGCCACAGCATCCCCAGCTCCCGGGTGGCGATCGTGAGGCACTCGTCGAGCCGGAAGTTGCGCCAGCCATCGTACTGCTCGCGCCACAGCGCGGGTGACGCGGTGGGCCCGATCTTGACGCTGCCGCCGCCCACCCCGCGGGTGACGTGGACGCCGAGGAACGGGTTGGCGAGTGCCGGCACCGGATACACGTGGGTGCGCACGCCCGGCGCGCCGGGCTCGGCCAGGAGGTAGCGTCCGCGAAACGGCAGGATGCGATAGCGCTGGGAGAACCCGAAGTCGCGCGCCACGTGATCGGCGTACAGGCCGGCGGCGTTCACGAGATAGCCGGCGTCGATGGTGCCGGCCGAAGTGCGGACGGCACTGCCAGAGGGCTCCCGCCCCCGATACGCCACACCGGTGAGCACCGCGATACCGGCGGCGCGCGCGTCGGCCACGAGACTCGTCACGACCTCGGCCGGCTGCACGGTTCCGGTGGAGGGAGAGAACAGCGCCCGCTCGTACGTGCGGGCCCGAGGCTCGAGCCGGCGGACGTCGTCGGCCGACACGACCGTCAGGGGCACCCCATTGGCCCGGCCCCGGCGCTCGAGCTCATCGAGGCCGGGGAGGTCGGCGGCGTCGCGCGCCACCACCAGCTTGCCGCAACGGTCGAGCGGCAGCCCGCGCTCGACGCAATAGGCCGCGAGCTGGCGGTTGCCCTCGCGCGTCAGCCGCGCCTTGAGCGTGTCGGCCGTGTAGTAGAAGCCGGCGTGCAACACGCCCGAGTTGCGCCCGCTCGCGTGCAGGCCGCAGGCGCGTTCCTTTTCGAGCAGTGTGACCGAGCAGTCACCATGGCGGCGCTTGAGCTCGAGGGCGAGGGTGAGGCCGAGGATGCCGCCCCCCACCACCAGGAAGTCGGTCGTTCGCGCCGCTGCGAGCACGGTCGCGCCTCCCCTTACCCGGGGGTCGCGGGGGTCGGCTCGCGCGCGGCCGTCCAGTCCCCACGCCGCCGGCGCGGCATCGTGAGCGTCTGCCGCAGCGCCTGGACGTTGTGGTACACGGGATTCTGATAGTCGCGGAGCGCGGGCTGCGCGCGCACGGCGGCCGCGACATCACGGATCCCCGCGGCCACGGTCCACTCGGGCTCGAATCCCAGCACCCGGCGGATCTTGGCGAAGCTGACGCGATAGTCCCGCAGGTCGGTCCCGTCGCGTTGCCGCGCGATCTGGACGTCGCCCACGATCTCTGCCACCATGTCGCCCAGCTGCGCGATCGTGTGGTTCAGGGCGTCGCCCCCGACGTTGAAGATCTCGCCGGCGACGCGCTCGGCCGGAGCTTCGAGGGCGGCGATGAACGCCCGCGCGGCGTCGCGGCAGTGCACGTTGGGGCGCCACTGGTTGCCGCCGTTGATGGTGATTCCACCGTCCGCCACCGCCCGCACCGTGAGCGTGTTCACCACGAGGTCGAAGCGCATCCGGGGCGAGAGCCCGAACACCGTGGAGAGCCGCAGCACCACGGGCTCCACGTCGCCGGCGCGGTCGAACAGGATGTTCTCGCTCAACACCCGCGTGCGCGCGTACAAGGACACCGGGTTGAGCCGGGATTGCTCGGTCAGGGCGCCGCCGGCGCTGGCCCCGTACACGCTGCAGCTCGAGGCGAACACCAGCCGCCGCACGCGGTGGAAGTTGCACGCCTCGATGAGGATCTTGGTCGCCGTGTAGTTGAGATTGATCGTCTCTTCGGGGTCCAGGTTACAGGCGGGGTCGCCCACGATGGCGGCGAGGGCGATCACGCCGTGCACGTCACGCAGCGCGCGACCGACATCGCGGCTCGAGCAGACGTCGCCGCCGAGCACTTCGAGGCGCGGATGCCGCAGTCCCTCGATCCCGGCCCGCCCGTAGTCGAATCGGTCCAGCACCCGCACGCAGTAGCCCCGGTCGAGCAGCATGCGCGTCAAGTGCGAGCCGATGAACCCGGCCCCGCCGGTCACGAGCACGCGGCGGCTGCCGTCGGTGGTGGCATGCGCGGTCGGAGCCACGGGGACGGGGGCTCCGTCGAGCAGCTCGTGCAGCGTCACGCTCCCGGGACGGTGCACGTCGCGCCCGCGCACGAACCGGTCGATGCCGCCGATCGCCCGCACCCGGATGCCCACCTGCTCGAGGCGCCGGCCGAGCGCGCGCACCACGGCGCGGGTGGCCGAGGGCATCGCGACGATCACCTCATCCACGTCGTACCCCTGCGCCAGCGCGACGGCGTCGCGCACGCCGCCCAGCACCGACACGCCGTTCAGCAGGGCGCCGTGCTTGGCGGGATCGTCGTCGAGGAAGCCGACCAGCTGCACGCTCGGGGCGGCGCCCTCCATCAGCTCGCGCCCGATGGACAGACCGTGCTGGCCCGCCCCGGCGATCAGCACGCGGTGGCGTGGAGCGACCCCCGCGCGCGCCGGCCGCGCCCGCTGCTTCGCCTCGGTCACCGACCAGCGGCGCAGCGCGCGTACGCCCGCGCACAGGAACAGCATCAGCAGCACGACCAGGAGCAGGGTGGCCACCGACATGCCCAGCGTCCCGAGCCCCCGCAGCGCCAGCAGCGCGCCCAGCACGATGGCGCTCGACACGCTGAGGGCGAGCGCTTCCCGCATGCTGGTGTAGCGCCAGATAGCCCGGTAGCTGCCACCCAACCCGTCCGCCACGACCAGGACGAGTCCCACCAGCAGGGCGAGCGAGGCAGTTTCGCCGACGCCGACCGTGCGGATGCCTTCGCCCACGGCCACCGCCGTGACGACGGCGGCCGCGCCGCAGGAGAAGTCCACGGCCATCTTCACGGCCCGGCGCACCCCGGCGTGGCGCAGCTCCCTGTCGAGCGCGCGCACGGCGGCGGCGAGGGCCCGCACGGGCCAGAAGAATCCCTGGGCGACCTGGTCCAGCTCGAGGCGGATCGAAGTCATCTCAGCCCTGGTTGAGGGTGGCGCGAGCGTGCCGGGCGTAGGTGCCCGTGGCGCTGGTTATCACGTCTCGTGCCGAGACTGCGCGAGGCGGCGTCGCGCCGCGGCGCGCGCCCGGCTGCTACTCAACGGCGACACTTTAGTCACACTCGTGTATCAGACCGCCGCCCCCGCGCGCAGCGTGCGCCGCACGGTCATGAACACTTCGGCGGCGTCCATGCAGCATTGATTGCCCCAGGCGCGGGCGCGATGGCGCAGCGCGTCGAGCGAGCGCGGGTGCGGATAGGGGCGCACCTCGCTCTCGTAGCAGGCCATGGCCGCGATCTTCTGCTCGAGCGTCGTCGAGATGTCCACCCACGTGTCCGGGACGAAGCTGCGCGGGTAGCCCCACTCGGTGCTGCTCGCCGTGTCGAAGGCGTACACCGCCTCGATGAACGGCTCGATCGGACGCGTGGCGACGAGCGCGGCCCGGAACAGCAGCGCGTGATCCTGGTTGGCGTCGCCCCCGAACTGACAGTACACGACGGCCGGGCGCAGCTCGCGGACGGTCCGCTCCAGCGGCACGACGAGGTCGAGCAGCGACTGGGTGTCGAGCCGCTGATCCGGAAACCCCAGCGGTCGCGACTCCACCAGGCCGAGCGTGCGCGCGGCGCGCCGCATGTGCTCCACCTGGCCGGCGCCGCCGGGCCCGTAGCGCAGCGACTCCCCCTCGCACGCGACCACGGCGGTGACCTCGTCCCCGGCGCGGGTGTGCAGGGCGAGCGTGCCGCCGCACCCCAGCAGCTCGTCGTCGGGATGGGCCGCGATCACCAGAACGCGACGGCTCATGGGGCCAAGGCCTCAGCGCCGGTGCCGGCGCACGACATCCAACACGGCCTCGATCACATCGCGGGCATCGGCGTCGCTCAAGCCGGCGCTCAAGGGCAGGCTCAGCATCCGCTGATAGTTCGCGTGCGCCACCGGGAAGCTGTCGGGCCGGTAGCCATACTTGTCCCGGTAGTAGGGATGCAGGTGGATGGGGATGAAGTGGACCGAGGTGCCGATGTTGCGCTGCCGCAGCTCGTCGATGAACGCATCGCGGTCGATGCCGAGCACGCCGGGCACGAGCCGCAGCACGTACAGGTGCCAGGCGTGCTCCACCTCGGGGCGTCGCGCCGGCAGCTCGAGCGCGTCCTCGGCCGCGAACGCCGCGTCGTACATCCCGATCACCGCCCGGCGGCGCTCCTGGAAGCCGGCGAGCTTGCGCAGCTGCCACAGTCCCAGCGCGGCCTGGATGTCGGTCATGTTGTACTTGAAGCCGGGCACCACGATGTCGTAGTGCCAGTGCCCGCCCTTGTCGTAGCGCTTCCAGGCATCGCGGCTCATGCCGTGCAGGCTCACGATGCGGGCGCGATCGAGAAACGCGGCCTCGCCCGTGAGCATCCCGCCCTCCGCGGTCGTGAGGTTCTTGGTCGCGTAGAAGCTGAAGGCCACGGGGTTGTCGCCGGCGCCGATGAGACGGCCCCGGTAGCGGGCCGCCACGGCGTGCGCGGCGTCCTCGATCACCGTGAGCCGATGCGCCGCCGCGAGCTCACCGATGCGGTCGAGGTCGGCCGGGTGGCCGGCGTAGTGCACGGGGAGAATGGCGCGGGTGCGCGGCGTGATCGCCGCGGCGACGAGCGCGGGATCGATGTTCAGGGTGTCCGGCTCCACGTCCACCAGGACGGGCCGGGCGCCCACGTGCTCGATCACGTTAACGGAGGCCGCGAACGTCGTGGGCGTCGTGATCACCTCGTCGCCCGGACCGATGCCCAGGGTCACCAGCGCGGTATGCAGGCCCGCGGTGCACGAGTTCACCGCCAGCGCGCCGGGCGCGCCGATGTAGGCGGCGAAATCCTGCTCGAATCGCTTGGTCTTCGGCCCGGTCGTGATCCAGCTCGACCGCAGGGTGTCGACGACCTCGGCGATCTCCTCCTCGCCGATGAGCGGAGGCGCGAACGGCAGGAAATCCTGCCGTGGCACTGGCGGGGGAACCGAAGCGGTCGCAGCTGCCGGAATCGTCGTCATGCCGTCCACGTGGTGAGTGCGCCGCCGGACAAAGCAGGTTGTATGCACGCGGCGGCGCGCGCGGGCGGCTTTGCGGTGGAAGGGGTTACGCTGCGGGCGGTGGAGCGGCGCGCGCCACGTTGCCGCGCACGACTTACAACTCCGCTGGCGTTCTGCGACGCCGCGCCGCGCTGTTACCCGCCGTACGGCCGCGGATCACCAGTGCGCGCGCGGTACTGACCTTGCCACGCTGCATCGCTCATGCGAACGCTGCACGCGTGGTGGGCCGTGATCGGGGTCGTGCTCGGCGTGGCCGCCGGCGGAACGTCGTCCGGCGGCAGCTCGCTGGGCCCGTCCTCGTGCCTCACGCAGCCGCCCACGGTCACGCTTCCTCCCGGCAAACAGCCGGCGCCCTACGACCGCGACCATGTGGCTGCGGGAACGGCCGTGGCGGCGACGGGCGCGCAGTTCCTGCTGCCCACGACCAGCCATATCGTCATCCACGTCGCGGGCGGCGCCGGCATCTGCTGGAGCGGTGGGGAAGCGCTGGGGGCGTTTCCACCGGCGGCCTCGTGGAACACGATCCACGAGACGTACGGCATGGTGGCCGGCTACACCAACCGCTTCGACGCCCCCGCGTTCACCGTCGAGAACTTCACGAGCTTCGCGTACGGAAAAGGCGTCAGCCTCGATGCCGGCGGCGACCGCGACTGGACCATCCGCAACGTGCACGTGGTGTACGGGCGGGACGACTGCATCGAGAACGACTGGTACAACAGCGGGCTGATCGACTCATCCTTCTTCGACGGCTGCTACGACGTGATGAGCTCGCTCGAAGACCGGGGCCAGACGGTGCCCGACGGACGCGCCAACGTCGTGACGATCCAGAACTCGCTGTTGCGTCTGCAGGTGATGGACGGGATCTACGAGGTGCGCGAGGCGCCGCCGCGCCACGAGGGGTTCTGGAAGTGGAGCGTCACGCGCGGCCCGCAGCTGAGGCTCTCCCACAACGTCTTCTTCGCGGACGATTCCTCGATCGGGTCGAACCACGCGGACATGTACATGGCGCCCCCGCCGGGACGCCTGAGCGAGTGCGCCGACAACATCATGATCTGGGAGGGCAACGGTCCGTTTCCGGAGCCGCTGCCGGGCTGCTTCACGCTCGCGACGGGCACCCGGGGCCTGCAGCTGTGGGACAGCGTGGTCGCCCTGTGGAAGGCGCGCCATCCCAATACGACGCCCGACGTGGCTCCGCCCGTGGTGTCGCTGTTCCAGCCGGGAGCCACCGGCTCGCGCGCCCTCGACGGCACCGTCGACCTGATCGCGACGGCGGTGGACGACCGGGGCGTGGCGGGCGTGCAGTTCCGCGTGGACGGCCGCGACATCGGGCCCGAAGTCGCGGCTCCCACGCTGGTGCGGAAAGACCGATTCACCAAGTACACGCTGCGCTGGGATTCGCGTGCCGTGCCGAACGGGTCCCACGCCCTGACCGCGACCGCGCGCGACGCCGCCGGGAATCGGGCGACCGCGGCGGTCGTGATGGTGACGATCAGGAACTGAGGCGGTGGCTTAGAGCGTGCGCGAGGCCAGCGGCATGCCGCTGAACGTGGCGGCGTGCGGCGGCAGGTCCAGCTCGAAAAAGAAACAGGTGCCCCAGCCGGGGCGGGTCTCGAGCTCGAGCGTCGAGCCCTGCGCCCGCACCAGCTTGCGGGTGATCGCGAGGCCGAGGCCGGTACCCGAGAAACAGTAGGCGTCCCGGCCGCGGGCGCGCCGGAACGGCTGAAACAGCGTCGCGAGCGCGTCCGGGTTCACGCCCGGCCCGGAGTCGTGCACGGAGAAGCGCACGCGCCCATCGGGCCGCTCTTCGCAGGTGATCTCCACGAAGCCCTGCTCCGTGAACTTGATGGCGTTCGTCGTCAGGTTGAGCAGCACCCGCGACAGCGCCACGGGGTGGCCCAAGCGGCGGTCGCTCGTGGGCAGGCCGAACCGCAGCGACAGGCCCTTCTCCTCGGCCAGCGGCCGCACGATGCTGCGGATCGACTCGAACAGCTCCGTGACGGAGAACGGCGTGACCTCGCGGTCGGCCAGCTCGTCGCCGCCGCGCGCCAGCTCGATCGTGTCGCTCACGATGGACGAGAGGCCCAGCGCGGCGCTGTAGATCAACCCCAGCTGGCGGTGCTGCACGGGATTCACGCCGCCGCTCTGCCCCCGCTGCAGCGTCTCGGCCAGGAACAGGATCGACGTGAGCGGCGAGCGCAGGTCGTGGATCACCTCGACCAGCAGATCGAGACCCTGCACGCCGTTGAGATGGGATTCGAGCTGGCGCAGGTCATGACGGTCGATCGCCTGCCGCACCTGCTCCAGCGCGTTCAAGGGGCCGAGCATGGCGGCGGGCGACACCGGCGGCGTCCCATTCGACCAGGCGCGCAACAGCTCCGAGCGCAGCATGTCGACCAGGCGCTGGCCCAGCCCGGCGGCGGGGCGGGGGAGCAGCTCGGTGACGTAGTCGGGTCGCTCCTGATCGACCGCGAGGGCGAGCGCCGCGAGCAGACCGGCGACGACTTCCTCGTCGGCGGCGGGCAGGCCATTGCCGGCCGCCTCCTCGCGCCAGCGGCGCGCCACGCGCCGGGTGGCGGTGGTGACCACCGCCGACGCCACGCCCGCCAGGGGCGTATCGAACCCCAGCGAGGTCAGGGCCGGTGGGGAGGGCGGGAGCGGCGGTGACAGCGCGACCGGCGGAGTCGCCGGGAACACGCCGCCGCGCCCGGGGCTCGCTCTCACTCCGCTTCCGATTCCGAGCCGGGCAGCAGGTTGCGCTGCAGGCCGTGCCGGCTCATCAGCCGGTAGAAGGTCGTGCGGTCCACCTTGGCCAAGCGCGCCGCCTTGGACAGGTTGCCGCCGGCGCGGATCACCACGCGCGTCAGGAAGCGGCGGTCGAAGCGCGCCAGCAGGCGGTCGCGCGCCTCGTAATAACTCTCGCCCCTATCCGCGGTCTCCTCGAGGTCCCCCAGCTCGGGGTCGGAGCCGTGGTCGCTGATGAACGGGATGTGCTCGGGCTGCACGTCGGCGCCGGGCTCGAGCAGCACGACCGCGTGCTCGATGACGTTCTGCAGCTCGCGCACGTTGCCGGGCCAGGAGTGGGCCCGTAGCGCCCAGATCGCGGCCTTGGAGAGCTGCGGCACCGGCTGTTCCCCCGCGCGATGGCGGTTCCAGTAGAATCCCAGGAAGTGCTCGGCCAGGAGCGGGATGTCGTCCACCCGCTCGCGCAGCGCCGGCACGTGGATCGGCACGACGCGCAGGCGGTAGTACAGATCCTCGCGCAGCGCACCCGCCGCCACCGCGTCCTCGGGGTCGCGATTGGTGGCCGCGATGAAGCGCACGTTCACGACCGCGTCGGTCGTCTCACTGCCCACGCGCCGCACCACGCCGTCCTGGATCACGCGCAGCAGCTTCGCCTGGATCGGCTTCGACATCTCGATCAGCTCGTCCAGGAACATGGTCCCGCCGTTGGCGGTCTCGAGCAGCCCGGGCTTGTCGCGCACCGCGCCCGTGAATGCGCCCTTGCAGTGCCCGAACATTTCCGACTCGAGCAGCATCTCGGGCAGCGCGGCGCAGTTCACGGCGACCACCGGCCGGCTGGCGCGGCGGCTGCGATGGTGGATGAATTGCGCGATCAGTTCCTTGCCGCTGCCGCTCTCGCCCGTGATGAACACCGACGCATCGGTGGCGGCGACGCGCCGCGCCAGGGCGATCGTGTCGCGATACTTGGGCGCGTTGCCCAGCACCGCGATGCGGTCGCCGGGCTCGGCCTCGCCGCCCTGCTCGCGCAGCGCGCGCGACTCGCGCGCCACCGCGACGGCGTGCGCGGCGCGCCCCACCAGCACCTGCAGCTGGCTGCCCGTGAACGGCTTGGGGAGAAAATCCCACGCGCCTGCCCGCAGCACTTCGAGACTCGCCTCGACGCTCGGCTTTCCGGTGATGACGATCGCGATCGTCTCCGGATGGGCGGCGAGCGCGGCCGCGAGCAGCTCGCTGCCGCTCACCGGCGTCATGTAGAGATCGAGCAGCACGATGTCGAAGGGACGCCGCCGCAACAAGTCGAGCGCTTCTTCGCCGCGCCCCGTGACCGTGACGTTGTAGCCCTCGACGCCGAGTACGCTGGCGCAGCTCTCGCGCAGCGTGCGTTCGTCGTCGGCGATGAGAATACGGATGCTGGGTTTGGTCGCGGGCTCGACCGGCACGAGCTGCGACAGCGTACGCGCTTGTGCCGGCGATGCGTGACGCGCGATCGCCAGTGAACTGTCGGAAAACTTCGACATCGGAGTCTCCACGGACCTATGGTGCCGCGACGGCGAACGCGATGAGGTGACAACACCGCACGTGAGCAAGCCTCATCTCAACCGGCGCGAGTTAAGGAAAGTAGCATGCTCCCGGCGTTTGCGTGAGAGGCATGACGCAAGTCGCGTGCACGCGCGCGCGGAAGGCACACGACGTTCCGTGACCACCATCTTGTATCAGGTGTGATACAGACCACGGGCGGCGTCCGAACCGGGCCCGTCTCCGGCACGCTATCCGGTCATCGGGCAATGAGTTGACCTGAGCGGCGCCGCCGGGGGTCACGGTATCGCCCTTGCGGTGTGCCCGGGCACGATCGTGCAGCCCCGCTCCGTACTGCCCCAAGGAAGCGACCCGACCATGGCCGGCGACTCGCTCACGCTCAGCCGCAGCCCGGTTCCGCTCACCGCGAGCGGCGAGCCCGAGCAACCCCCGCAGCCCGAATGGCTGCGTTACCTCGGCGCGGTGCGCCGCCGCGGCTGGCTCGTCCTCGCGGTGACGCTGGCCGTCACGGGTCTCGGCGTCGTCGGCGCCATGCTCATGCCGCCCAGCTACGTGACGCAAGCCATCGTGTGGATCCGCGTGCCCAACAAAGAGCTCCGCAACGAAGGACCCATCTGGCAGGGCCAGCTGCCGATCTCCTCCGGATGGATGGAGCTGCTGCAGTCGTATGCCGTGCTCGACTATGCCGTGCGGTCGCGGCGCTTGTACCTGCATCCGGCCCTGCCCGGTGACTCGGACGTGCTGGGGACGCTCGGGGTCAAGGAGCACGTGCTGCCGGGCGAGTACCGGCTGGTGGTGGACGATTCGGCCTCGCGTTTCACGCTGTTCGCGGGCTCGGCGCGCCAACCCGTGGCGCGAGGCCTGGTGGGCGATTCGGTGGGCCCGGACGTGGGGCTCGCGTGGGTACCGCCCGCCGCGGCGCTGGCGCGCGGCCGTGAGGTCAAGTTCAAGCTCGACGCGCCCTACGAAGCGGCCCTGAAGCTGGCCGATCAACTGAAGGTGAGCGCCGACCTGGACGGCAACTTCCTCCGCATGCAGCTGGGTGGCCGCGATCCCGTGGCCGTGGCGGCGACCGTGAACGCGGTGGCCGAGCGGTTCGTGGCGGTGGCGGCGGGCCTGAAGCGCGACAACCTGGGCCAGCTCACCAGCATCCTGGGCGCGCAGCTCGCGCAGGGGCAGGCCGCGCTGCGGCGCGCCGAAGACGCGCTCCGCGCCTTCCGCGTGGGGGCGGTGACGACCCTCGCCGAGGGCGCCGGGTCGGTGACCCAGAACACCCAGTACCAGCGCGACCCGTTGTTCGCGGGACTGGTAGAGATGAAGGTGAGCCTCGACGAGCTGCGGCGCGATCGCGAAGCGATCGAGCGGCTGCTGCGCCAGGGGCTCGACTCGGGCGTGGCGGTCGACGCGCTGGCGATGGTCGGCGCGGTGCAGCGCTCCACCGAGCTGGTGCAGGCGCTGCGCGATCTCACCGCCAAGCAGGCCGAGCTGCGCGCCCTGCGCGGGCATTACACCGACGACAACCCGCCGGTGCGGCGGGCCGCGGCGGAGGCGGACGCCCTCGGCCGGCGCACCATTCCGGCCCTGGCGTCGTCGCTCGCCGCCGAGCTGCGCGTGCGGGAAACCGAGCTGGGGCAGCGGGTGGCGACCGCGTCCACCGGTCTCAAGCAGGTGCCGCCGCTCGCCGTGGAAGAGGCGCGGCTGCAGCGCGACGTCACGCTGGCGGAGCAGACCGTCACCAACCTGCAGCAGCGCTACGAGGAGGCGCGGCTCGCGGAGGTGAGCAGCATTCCGGACGTGCGCCTGCTCGATCGGGCCATCGCGCCCAGTCTCCCCGTGGGGCACATCGGCGCGATCCTCATCGTCCTGGCGATGATGGGCGGGCTGGGTGTCGGCGTGACCGGTGCGGTGCTGCTCGACAGCACCGACCGGCGCGTGCGCCACCCCGACGACGTCACGCGGGCAATGGGGCTGACGATCCTGGGCGCCGTGCCGCACGTGGACTGGCGCAACGGCAAGCGCGACGCCGCGGTGGCGCAGGTGGTCGAGGCGTTGCGGGGCATCCGGCTGAACGTCGTGCACCGGCACGGCAGCGCCGGGCCGGTGCGGCTCACCATCACGAGCCCGGGCAAGAGCGACGGCAAATCGTTCGTCGCGTCCAACCTCGCGCTCGCCTTCGCCGACACCGGCCTGCGCACCCTGCTCGTGGACGGCGACGTGCGGCGCGGGCGGCTGCACCGGACGTTGGGCGCCACGCGGCGGCCCGGTCTCACCGACCTGCTCGAAGGCACGGTCGCGTGGGAGCAGGCCGTGCAGACGACCCCGTACAAGAACCTGGCGTTCATCTCCTGCGGCTTCCGCAGCCAGGCCGGACCGGCCCTGCTCAGCTCGGTGACCATGGCCCGGCTGCTCGACGGCGTGCGGACGAGCTACGACGCGGTCGTGGTGGACAGCCCGCCGCTCGCCGCGGGCGCGGACGGACTCGCCCTCGCCACCGTGACCGGGAGCCTGGTGCTGGTGCTGCGGGCGGGGGTGAGCGACCGTGAGCTCACGGAGACGAAGCTCGGCGTGCTGACCCACCTGCCGGTGCGCGTGCTCGGCGCCGTCCTGAACGACGTGCGACCGGGGGGCGCGTACCGCTACTACTCGTATTATCTCGAGGGGTACGAAGCGCACGATGAGCCGGATGCGGCCCAGGCGCGAGTGCTGCGGGGCGTCGAGGAGCCTGCGGCGCGCTAGCTACTGGGTCGTGGGGCGGCTCACGAACGGTCGGATCACGCCCGCTTCGCTTCCTTCTTCTTCCGCGGCGCGCAGCGCATGCAGCGCGCGCGCCAGCAGCACGGCGGGATCGAGCGCCGACGTCCGAAATCCCGAGCGCGCGTCGTAACCCGCTCGCAGCCGCAGGGGCCGCTCCGCCGCCATCATCAGACCCCCCTTCAAGGGTGCGGCGAGGGCATCGCCGAGGCGATGAAACAGCCGCACCGCGCCGGCGGCATCGGTGTCGGGGGCGAGCACGGCGAACTCGCGGGGGCCGAGCCGGCCGGCCGTGTCGGCCGTCCGGGCGGCGGCCCGCAGCGTCCGCGCCAGCGAGTCGACCAGCGCCGAGCCGTTCGTCTCGGACGCGAACACGACGCACGCGAGCGACGCGTCGCGCCGGTCGACCTGCGCCGCCAGCTCGCGGGCGCGGCGCTCGAGCCCGCGCGCGTTGTACAGGCCGGTGCGCGGATCGAGCAGGCCGCCGTCGCGCGCCGCGTCGGCGTCGAGCTTGGCCCGCACGTGCCCCTCCAGCCGCAGCAGAAACTCCTCCGTGTCGAGTGGCTGCCCCCACACGCCGTTCGCCCCCGCCCGCAGCGCGTCGATCACCTGCGCCCGGGCGAGCGGGCCCGGACTGGTGACGAGGATGGGAGTGCTGGGCGTGATATAGGGGTCGACCCGCAGCGCGCGGCACACCGCCAGGACATCGGTCTCGGGCAGCCCGCTGTCGAGGACCACGACGTCGGGCGCCGAGCGGCGCGCGCCCTCGAGCGCATCGCGGCCCGTGTACGCCTTGAGGACCGCGTAGCCGGCGGGCCGCAGGACGCTCTCGAGCGAGCGGGTCACCCATTCCTGGGCGTTCGCGATCAGTACCAGCGGGGCATGGGAGGACGTCGCAGGGACCGGCATGCGCCCCGTTCTTGCATACCGCGTGCGCGGGAGGACGGGCGGCAAGTGCTTGGGACGGGGCCTGTTGGGATGGAAACCCGCGCGCGCCGGCGCCGCGTCGCGGTGATCTGCCAACAAGGGTGTAACGCACCTGCGGCGTTTGCCCGGTGTGCGCCGCGGTCGGGGGGGCGGGAACCGGCGGCCCCAAACTTGATAGTGCCTGGGGGCACGATGCGGTGTCGGCAATGCAGCGAGCTACAGGCGGAGGCGCGACGGCCCGAGCTCAGCCCGCCCACGGTCGGTGTGGTGGCGGGCGTGGTGTGCGCGCACTGCGGCGCCATGATCGGACCGGTGGACATCGCGTCGCGCCTCGTCGCGAAGCTGGCCGAGCTCCGACGGTTCGGCCTGACGGGCCGGGACGAAGTGCTGCGCCCGCCCTCCCCGCGCCCCTCCCGTACGCGGAATCGTTGAGTCATGTGCGGCATCATCGGATACGTGGGAAAGCGGGAAGCGGCGCCGATTCTGGTCGAAGGGTTGCATCGACTGGAGTACCGCGGCTACGACTCGGCGGGCGTCGCGGTGCAGAACGGCGCCGGTGTGGTGGTGACGAAGCTCGCCGGGCGCGTGGCGGGGCTGGGAGAGCTCCTGGAGCGCGAGCCCGTGCACGGGACGAGCGGCATCGCGCACACCCGCTGGGCCACGCATGGCGCGCCCACTACGCGCAACGCGCATCCGCACACGGATTGCAGCGGCACCGTGGCACTCGTCCACAACGGAATCATCGAGAATGCCGACGCGCTGCGGGCGATGCTCGAGCGCGGCGGCCACCGCTTCACCACCGACACCGACACGGAGACCCTGGCGCACCTGATCGAGGAGGCGGTGGGGCAGACGCTCGAGGCGCGGGTGATCGCCGCGCTGGGGCTGGTGGAGGGAACGTACGGGCTGGCGGTCGTGTCGGCGACGGAGCCGGGAAAGATCGTGGTGGCGCGGCAGGGCTCGCCCGTGCTCCTGGGGATCGGCGACGACGAGCTGTTCGTGGCGTCGGACGCATCGGCGGTGCTGGAGCACACGCGCTCCGTCGTGTATCTCGACGACGGCGACATCGCAGTGCTCACGCCCGAGGGATACTCGGTGCTCGATCGCGAGTCGCACGTGCAGCTGCGCGCCGTGGACGACGTCTCCTGGGACGTGACCCAGCTCGAGCTGGGCGGCCATGCCCACTTCATGCTCAAGGAGATCATGGAGCAGCCCGAGACGGTGCGGGCCACGCTGCGCGGGCGGCTCCTGCCCGATGCGGGGAGCGCGCGCCTGGACGGCCTCGACCTCACCCCCGAGGACTGTGCCGCTATCCAGCGCATCGTCATCGTGGCGTGCGGGACGTCGTGGCACGCGGGACTGGTGGGCCGCGACCTGATCGAAGAGCTGGCGGGGATTCCGGTGCAGGTGGAGTACGCCTCGGAGTACCGCTACCGCCGGCCGCTCGTGGCGCCGGGCACGCTCACGCTCGCGATCTCGCAGTCGGGCGAGACGGCGGACACGCTGGAAGCGCTGCGCGCGGCACGCGCCGCCGGGTCGCGCGTGATCGGCGTCGTCAACGTGGTAGGCAGCACGATCGCGCGCGAGTGCGCGGGCGGCATCTACCTGCACGCGGGACCCGAGGTCGGAGTGGCGTCGACCAAGGCGTTCACGTCGCAGATCGTGGCGCTGGCCCTGTTGGGCCTGTATCTCGGGCGGGCGCGCGGGATGACGGCGGAGCGGGGCCGGGAGCTGGTGTGCCGCCTGATCCAGCTGCCGCAGCTCGTGACGCGCGCGCTGGCGCTCGAGCCGGAGGTCCGGGCCCTGGCGCAGCGCTTCGCCGACGCGCGCAATTTCCTGTATCTCGGGCGGGGCGTGAATTTCCCGGCCGCGCTCGAGGGCGCCTTGAAGCTCAAGGAGATCTCCTACATCCATGCCGAGGGCTACCCGGCGGCGGAGATGAAGCACGGGCCGATCGCGCTGATCGACGCCGCCATGCCGGTCGTGTTCGTCGCGCCGCGCGACGCCGTGTACGCCAAAGTCCGCTCGAACATGCAGGAGGTGAAGGCGCGCGGCGGGCGACTCATCGCCGTGACGACCGAAGGAACGGACGACCTCGGAGGCCTGGTCGCGCACCAGCTGCGCGTGCCGGCCACCGCGCCGCTCCTCTCCCCCGTGCTGACGACCATTCCGCTGCAGCTGCTCGCCTACCACATCGCCGTGCAGCGCGGCTGCGACGTGGACCGGCCCCGCAACCTCGCCAAGAGTGTCACCGTGGAGTAACGGACATATGCGACGAAACACCGCCCTCACCGCCCTCGTCGGGGCCGCCGCGCTCGCGTTCGTGTCGCCGCCCGCACGGGCGCAGCAGCCGAACGCCGACGCCCATCGTATGCAGGCCACCCGGCCCGAGCTCGAGGCGACGCTGGAGCGGCTGCGCGCCCTGGGGCAGGCCGATACGAGCGACGTCCGCTCGCGGCTCGAAGACGGCGACTTCCGCCCCGGCGACCGCGTGCTGCTCGCCGTGGAAGACCCGATGCTCGGAGCCGACCGGCCGCCCGTGGGCGGCAAGTCCCAGGAGCAGCAGCTGTCCGACACGTTCACCGTCGGCGTCGGGCCGGAGATCATGCTGCCGGTGGTGGGAGCGGTCTCGCTGCGCGGGACGCTGCGCTCGGAGCTCGAGCCGGTGGTGACGCGCGCGATCGGGCGCTACCTGCGCGATCCCGTCGCCCACGCCCGCTCGCTCGTGAGCGTCGGGGTGACCGGCGAGGTGGCGCGGCCCGGGTTCTACGGCCTGGCGCCCGACGCCGTCGTGTCGGCGGCGCTCAACGCCGCCGGCGGCCTCACCAAGGACGCGAAGATGGACAAGCTCAAGCTGGAGCGGGACGGACGCGCCCTGGTCGAGGGCAAAGCCCTGCGGCGCGCCATCGAGCAGGGGGCGACGCTCGACGCGCTGCACGTGCGCTCCGGGGATCAGCTGGTCGTGCCGTCGAAGCAGCACGGCGACATCTACGGCCCGCTGCGGTTCGTGGCCGTGCTGCTCGGCATTCCGGTGACGGTCTACACGCTCACGCACCTGCACTAGCGCGCGGCGGGCAGAGGGTGACTACGGACCAGATGACGCGAGCCACCACGCGGAAGCTTCCCAGGACCGCGGCGGCGCGCGACGAGCTCGACATGGCGGTCGCTCAGGAGCTGGGCGATCGGTACCAGGTGGAGCGGCGCGAGCGCTGCGGACCGCTCTCCTGCGTCTACCGCGCTCGGGACGTGGCCGCCGGGCAGGTAGTCGCCCTGAAGGTGCTCCCGCACGCCTGGAGGCAGGAGCGGGCCAGCGAAGGGTTTGAGGCCGCCATGGCCGCGTGGGCGACACTCGATCACGCCCACATCATCCCCGTCCGCGGATTCGGCCGTACGTCGCAGCTGCTGTGGTACGCGATGCCGCACATCGACGGGCGATCGCTGGACGACGTGCTGCGCAACGGCGGGCCGTTGGAGCCGCGAACCTGCCTGCGCCTCGTCGAGCAGCTCGCAGCCGCCCTGCACTACGCGCACGGCCGCGGCGTGACGCACGGAAACGTAAAGCCCGCGAACGTCATGGTGGCGTCCGCAGGGTTGGCCCTGTTGAGTGATTTTGCCCTCGCCCGTGCGCTCGAAGCCGGCGTCCCGCACGACGCCGCCGCATCGCGCTCGCGGCTCGCGCACTACGTGACGCCCGAAGAGCGTCATGCGCGCCAACTCGGGCCGGCAGCCGATCAATACGGTCTGGCTGTGCTGGCCCTCGAGTGCTTGGAGGCGGCGGCATCGCCCGGCCCTCGCCCGCCCGTGCCCCGCGGCGTGCGCGAGGCGCTCACCCGGGCCCTCAGCCCGGATCCGCAGGATCGGTATGCCACGGTCCTCGATCTCGTCGCGGCGCTCGCCGCGGGAGCGGCACCGGCGCCGGCATCAGTGTCGCCACCGGCGGCACCGCTCGCGCCGCCGCCGGTCGCCCCCCCGGTGTTGTGGGACGACGGGTACGAGCCGGGGGGGCCACGCGCGCGGATCCTGCGGCGGCTCGCGCTTGGCGCAGCACTGGTGATCGCGCTCGCGGCGGCCGGGCTGATCGGCTTCCGGCTCGCGTCGCCGCCGCCCGAGGTCGCGACCATCGTCGCCGACCCCCCGCAGCCGGTGGCTCCGGTGCCGCCGCGGGACACCGCTGCTGCGGTGGTGGAGCGGCTCGCGCCACGCCCGCCAGTGCAGCGTGCCACGCCCACCGCTCCCCGGCCGGCGCCACGACGCCCGGCCGTTGTGGGCGTGGGGCGCCTGTTCGTCGGGGCGACGCCCTGGGGTGAGCTCCACATCGACGGTCGCGTGGTCGGGCACACGCCCATAGTGGCCCTGCCGATCGAGGCCGGCTGGCACCAAGTACGCGTCGTGCGCGACGGATTCGCCCCGTTCGAGCAGCGCGTCCACGTAGCACCCGGCGAGGATGTGCGCCTTACCAGCATCGTGCTCCAGCCCTTTCATTTATAAGGGGCAGAACACCTATAAGGGGCAGAACACCCCGCCTGAGGCGCCTGCGCCACAGGTGTTGGAGCCGCCACGGCCCCTTTTTTGAACACCCTGTCGACACGATGCTATGTCGACCCTGCAGCGGAGTTGAATCGGGGCCGCAGTTCCCTCCGGCCCGCCCGCCCACCACGCCGAGCGTGTTGCCGGTGCTGTTGTGTGCGCGCTGCGGAGTCGTGCTCGGCCCCGACGATCTCACCGCGCAGCACGTCGCGGTGCTGGCCGAGCTGAACCGGTTCGGGCTCACCGGCCGGGATGGGCTGTTGAAGGACCCTCCGCCGAAGACAGCGTAAACACCGCCAGCTCCGGCAGACAGAACAACCGCGCCGGAATCGTCACGGTGCCGATGCCGCGCGAGACGTACAGCGGCGCCAGCGTGTCGCGGTACCAGCCCTCGACGAAACGACCGCTCCCCCAAGGCGTGTACGGCGCGTAGAACGGCAGCCGGATCTGGCCGCCGTGTGTGTGGCCGGCGAGGATCGCGGCGGGCGGGGGAAAACGGTCGCGGGGCACGCCGTCCACGAACCCCGGTGCGTGCACGATCCAGATCGCCGGATCGGCGGCGTCGAGCCCCCGCACCGCCGCGGCGACGTCGGGCTCGCCCGCGACCGGGTCGTCGATGCCCACCAGCGTGAGCTCCGCGCCGCGGAGCGACAGGCGCGCGCTCGAATTGTAGAGCAGCTCCACGCCGGCCTGGCTGTAGGTGCGGTCCGCCCGGCCTCGATCGATTCCCCCGTCATGCTCCCAGTTGCCCAATGTGGCGAACGTAGCCGCGCTGCCGCGCGCCGCGCGCGCCCAGTCGCCCAGCACCGGGAGGTCGCGCCGGTAGTTGCAGATGTCGCCGATCAAGAGCACCACGTCGGGGCGCTCGCGCTCGAGCAGCGCCAGCGTGGCGCGCGCGGCGCGTGAGAAGGCCCGATGCAGATGCACGTCCGTGACGCAGGCGAGGCGCAGCCCGGCGAGGCGGGGGTCGAGCCCGGGAATGGCGAGATCGTGCCGGGTGAGCTCGATCGCGAGGGGCTCGCGGATGAACCCGTCGCCCAGGGCGGCGGCGGCGAGCACGCCACCTGTAGCGGTAAGAAAGCGACGGCGCGTGAGCACGTGAGCCATGTCACATAAAGTAGTGAGACCGAGCGCTGTGTCGTAACGCACTAGTTCGCGCCGCCCTCGGGACCTGAGCCGCACCGAATTGCGGCTGCAACACGGGGTGTTGCGTCGTCGTCACGCTGCACGCAGCCGCCATCCACTGTCCTGCCCGGATTGGAAGGCATGGAAGGGACTGGAAGGGACTGGAAGGGACTGGAAGGGGCCGGAAGGAGGCTGGAAGGGGTGCTGGAAGGGGCGGGAAGTGCGCGCTGTCACCGGCCAGCGGGTCACGCTCGCGTAACGGCGTCGTTACGTGGCTGGTACACGGTTTGCCCCCTGGCGACCGACGCACCGCTCGTAGGGGCATGGCGCGGGCGCAACGACCAAGGGAGGGCATTGTGCGGATCGGCTTTTTGATGGGACGGTCGTTCACCGAAGATCGTCACCAGGCCGGCATCGTCACGTGGCTGCGGGAGTGGGGGGCGAGCGCGGAGCCGCTGCATCTCGGCGATGACTTGATCGACGTCGCACGCGTCAGTCTGGACCATGATCTCTTCGTCCTGAAGAGCCGCAGCGACCTCGCGATGAGCGTGGCCGCGGACCTGCACGGCGCCGGCGCCAGACTGCTCAACCCGTACCCCGTCTCCGCGCTGCTGCGCGACCGGGTCGTGACGTTCCGGGTGCTGCGGGCGGCGGGCGTGTCCGTACCGGAGACGTTCGCCGCGTCGCATCCGAGCCAACTGTTACCGGCGCTCGACCGCGGGCCGCTCATCATCAAGCCGTACCGCCGGTACAAGAAGCACCGCCCCGAGGTCGTCACCAACGCGGCGGAGCTCGCGGCGCTGGGCCCCAGCGAGGAGCCGGTGTTCGCCCAGCGCTACCATCCGCCGGACGGGCCCGATCGCCTGGTGTACTCGATCGGGTCGGAGCTGTTCGGCGTGCTGCGCGGCCCAGAGGGCGCCCCCTTCGCGCTCTCCCCCGAGCTGGTGGACATCGCGCGGCGCTGTGGCGCGGCCCTCGGCATCGACCTGTTCGGCGTCAACGTGGTGGAGAGCGCCGGCCGCGCGTACGTGGTCGACATGTCGAGCTTCCCTTCGTTCCGCGGCGTGCCGGACGCGGCCCGGCGCGTGGCGAAATACGTGTTCAAGGCGGCCGAGCGTGCCGCGTGCGGCGAGCCGGTAGTGCCGGCCGAGCTGCAGCGGGCCCCGGGCCGGGCGGCGACGCGCGCGCTCAAGGGCTCGAGCCTCCAGCTGGCGCTCGGCGCCCTGTCCGGCACCGAGGCGACGCCACAGGAGCTGGCCCAGATCGAGAGCGTCGTCGACGACATCCGGCTACGCTCCAGGGCGGCGACGTCGCCGCCGCGCGTGCGGCCGGGACGCCCCCGCCGGGACAGTCGCCCCACCCAGCCGCCGTCTCCGCCGCGCGTGGCGATGTACTCGCAGGGGATGGTCGGGTTCGGCCACATCCGCCGCAACGCCTCGATCGCCCACGCGCTGCGCGGCTCGGCGCTGCAGCCGGCCATCGTGATGATCGCGGAGGCGTGGCAGGC
>DATNOR010000157.1:0-5398 GCA_035601235.1 Gemmatimonadales bacterium | reverse complement strand
GGCGGCTGGGCGGCGAAGGAGCTCACCGAGAAAGGTCTGCGCACGCTGATGATCGAGCGCGGGCGCGAGGTGGTGCACCGCAAGGACTACATCACGGAGCACAAGCCGAGCTGGGAGCTGCCGCTGCGCGACGCGCGGCTCTCCGTGGGGACCAAGGGCGCCGGGGAGTATCCGATCCAGGCGCGCACGGGACAGTTCCGCGAATCGAATAGCCACTTCTTCATCAAGGACAAGAAGAACCCCTACATCGAGGACCAGCCGTTCACCTGGATCCAGGGCGACCAGGTGGGCGGCAAGTCGCTGATCTGGGGACGTCAGGTGTACCGCTGGAGCGACCTCGATTTCGAGGCCAACCTGCGTGATGGGCACGGCGTCGACTGGCCGATCCGCTACGCCGACATCGCGCCCTGGTACAGCTACGTGGAGCGCTTCATCGGGGTGAGCGGCGAGAAGCTGGGCCTGCCCCAGCTCCCCGACGGCGAGTTCCAGCCCCCGATGGAGATGAACGCCGGCGAGAAGCTCGTGAAGGCGGGCGTCGAGAAGGCGTTTCCGGGTCGGCACGTGACCATCGGGCGGGTGGCGATTCTCACGCAGCCGTTGAACGGGCGGCTGCCGTGCCACTTCTGCGGCCCGTGCGAGCGCGGCTGCTCGACCGGCTCGTACTTCTCGACCCAGGCGTCCACGCTGCCCGCGGCGCGCGCCACCGGAAGGCTCACGGTGCTGCCGAACAGCGTCGTCCACTCGGTCATCTACGACGCGGGCAAGAATCGCGTGACGGGCGTGCGCGTCGTGGACGCCGAGACGAAGCAGACACGAGAATACCAGGCGCGCATCGTGTTTCTCTGCGCCTCCACGCTCGGCACTACGCGGCTGCTGCTCAACTCCACCTCGCCGCGCTTCCCCAGCGGCCTCGCGAACTCGAGCGGGGCGCTGGGCCACTATCTGATGGACCATCACTTCCTGGCGGGTGCGAGCGGGAGCATCGAGGGACTGCTCGACCATTACTACGAGGGCAATCGGCCCAATGGCATTTACATCCCCCGGTTCCGCAACCTGGGCGACGACGCCTCGCGGCGCGACTACGTGCGGGGCTTCGGCTACCAGGGCGGCGCGAGTCGGCAGGGGTGGGGGCGCGGCGGCGGCGAGCGCGGGTTCGGCGTGGAGCTGAAACGCAAGCTGCACGATCCCGGCACGTGGTCGATGGGCATGACCGGGTTCGGGGAGTGCCTGCCGCGCGCGGACAATTACGTAGAGCTCGCCGACAAGACTGACGACTTCGGCATCCCGCTTCTCAAGATCCACTGCACCTGGGGCGACAACGAGCTGGCGATGCGCAAGGACATGGCCGCGTCGGCCGCGGAAATGCTCGAGGCGGCGGGCTGCAAGAACGTGCGGACCCACGATGCCTACCGCGGCGGTGGGCAGCTCGGCGCCGAGCCCGGGTTCGCGATCCACGAGATGGGCACGGCCCGCATGGGGCGAGACCCCAAGACCTCGGTGCTGAACAGCTACAACCAGGCGCACGACGTGCCCAACCTGTTCGTGACCGACGGGGCGTGCATGGCCAGCACGGCGTGCGTGAATCCGTCGATCACCTACATGGCGCTCACCGCGCGCGCCTGCGACTACGCCGTGGGAGAAATCACGCGCGGCAACCTGTAGCCGCGCGGGCGGTCGGACGGCGTGAACGCGATGCTGGCAGCATGGCTACTCCTCGCGGCGGGAGCGGCTCCGGCCGCGGGCCAGGGGCCGAGCAATCTGCTCACCGGCGCACTAAGCCAGCCGGCCCTCGCCGCCGTCCTGGTCCCAGCCGGTCAGTGGCATCCGTATCCCACCATCCAGGATAGAGCCGCCTGGGAGGCGGTCCCCCAGGAGATTGGCGTCGCGTACATCCGGGAAGCGCAACAGTACCTCGGCACGACCTGGGAGCGCATCCCGGCCACGGTGACGCTCGAGTACCTGCGCAACGGCAACCGGTCGCACTACGACGCGATGAATACCCGGCAGCGCGAGAAGCTCGCGACCCTGGTGCTCGCGGAAGTATTCGAGAACGAGGGGCGGTTTCTGGACGAGATCGCCGACGGGATCTGGGCGATCTGTGAGCAGACCTTCTGGGGGTCGACAGCGCACCTCGGTATGCAGCGAGCCGGAAACGGACTTCCCGACGTCACCGAGCCGATCGTCGACCTGTTCGCCGCGGAAACGGCGGCGTTGCTCGCGTGGACCGACTATCTGCTCGGGGACACACTCGACAAGGTGTCACCGCTCGTCCGCAAGCGCATCCGCGTGGAGATCGACCGTCGCGTGCTCACGCCGGCGTTCGAGCGCGACGACTTCTGGTGGATGGGCTTCGGAGAACGCAAGGATGTCAACAATTGGAATCCGTGGATCAACTCCAACTGGCTCGCCGCCGCCCTGCTGCTCGAGGCCGACCCGCAGCGACGCAGCGCCGCCGTCTACAAGATCATGCGCAGCCTCGACAACTTCATCAATCGCTACCCGCCCGATGGCGCCTCGGACGAAGGCCCGGGGTATTGGGGGCGGGCCGCGGCGTCGCTGTTCGACAACCTGGAGCTGCTCCGCGGCGCCACCAACGGCGCGGTCGACATCTACGGTTCGCCGCTGGTGCGCACCATGGGGCAGTACATCTATCGCGTCTACATCAAGGACGAGTACTTCGTCCCGATGGGTGACGCCTCGGCGAAAATCCGGCCCGATGCCGAGCTGGTGTATGCGTACGGGAGGCGGATCGGCGATTCGGTCATGCAGGGGTTCGGAGCCCTGCTGGCGCGGCACCGCGGCCCGTACCGGCCCGGCTCCGGCTCGCCCGGGCGCATCCTGCCGGCGCTGCTCGTGGCGCGGGAGATCGCCGCGGCCCCGGTTTCCGAGCCGCTGCTGGGCTCCGTCTGGCTGGCGGATCTCCAGCTCATGGCCGCGCGGTCCACACCCAACGCGCCGAAGGGCCTGTACGTGGCCGCGTGGGGCGGCCACAACGGGCAGAGCCATAACCACAACGATGTCGGCAACTTCATCGTCTATGGGGACGGCAGGCCCGTGCTGATCGACGTCGGGGTGGAGACCTACTCGGCGAAGACCTTCAGCCCGCAGCGCTACGAGATCTGGACCATGCAATCCGCCTATCACAACCTGCCGACCATCAACGGCATGATGCAGGGGGCGGGACGCGAGTTTGCTGCTAGAAACGTGTCGTTCATCGAGACCGCGAATCGGGTCACCTTCTCCGCCGACATCGCCGCCGCCTATCCGGCCGCGGCGGCGATCCAGCGGTGGCAGCGTCGCGTGACGCTCGAGCGCCGGGCGCCCGCCGTGGAGGTGGAGGACCGTTACCAGCTGACCCAGTGGAAGGAGCCGCTGCGCCTCAGCCTGATGACACCGCTGCGCGTGGACATCACCCGGCCCGGCGAAGTGCACCTGCGCGCGTCGCAAGAGCAGGGCGGCGGCCGCTATCTGCTCGCGTACGATGCACGGCTGCTGCGCGTCGCTGCGGAGGACATCGAGATCTCCGACGCGCAGCTTCGCTCAGTGTGGGGCGAACGTCTCGGGCGACTTGTGCTCACCACGCAGGGAAGCGCGCTCGAGGGTGGCTACCGAGTGGTGCTCCGTGCAGAGCAGTGATCACGCGTCATCCACGGAAATACAGGTACGCCGCGAGAATCAGCAGCAACACGACGCCCGACGCGATCACGTCACGCCGGTTCCAGCTGCTGCGGGACTGAGCGCGATCCTCGGCGCCGACCGTCGCGTACGTGAGCCCCGCCAGCTGCTCGGGTGCCGGCGGCGCCGTCGCATAGCTCACGACGAGCATCACCACGACCGACACGACGAAGATGAACACGCTGTAATACTGGAAGTAGAGATTGTTGACGATCCACAGGAACGAGCCCGGCGCGTAGCCGTCGGCGAAGCCCGCCAGGCGCAGGCTCACCGGCGTATCCACCGCCAGGCGGAACACCCCGAGCACGAAGCCGACGAGCAGGGCGGCGAGACACCCCTTGGTGTTGAGCCGCCGGTTGAAGATGCCGAACACGAACACCGTGAAGATCGGCGGTGCCAGGTAGCCCTGGACGCCCTGGAGGTAGTCGTACAACCCGCGGGCCCCCTGAATCACGGGGATCCACAGCAGGCTGATCACCACCATGGCGGCGGTGGCCGCCCGCCCCACCCACACCAGCCGGTGTTGTGACGCCTGCGGCCGGAACTTCTGGTACAGATCCATGGTGAACAGGGTGGACGAGGCGTTGAATGCGCCGGCCATCGAGCTCATGAGCGCCGCGAGCAGTCCCGCCACTACGACGCCGCGAATGCCCTCGGGCAGCAGATCCTTCACCATGAGGGGAAACGCCGCCTGAGCGGCCTGGGCGATCACGTTCCCCTGCGCATCCACTATGACGCCGAGCTCCGGGACCTTGCCGGTCTTCGCGAGCGCGAGTGCGATCAGGCCGGGTATGATGAAGATGAACACCGGGAACAGCTTCAGGTACGCGGCGAAAATGCTGCCGCGGCGCGCCGTGCGCTCGTCCTTGGCGCTCAGGGCGCGCTGCACGATGTACTGGTCCGTACACCAGTACCACAAGCCGATGATCGGCGCGCACAACAGCATGCCCGGCCACGGGTAGTTGCCGTTGAAGTACCAGGCGATGCGGCCGGATTCCTTCACCGGGGCCCACGTGCCCTCCATCCCGGCGGGGATGATGGGCTTCCACAGGTTGAACAGGTCCGGGTCGAGCACGCGGCGCAGCTCGTGCCAGCCGCCGAGCCGCGCGAGCCCGTACGCCGTGAGGAGACCCGATCCCACGACGAGGATGAAGGTCTGCAGGGCGTCGGTGTACGCGACCGCCCGCATCCCGCCGAGCACCGTGTAGAGCCCGGTGAGCAGCACGACCGCCACCGTGCCGATCCAGAAGCTGTTGAACGTAGCGCCTCCGACGTGCAGCCCCACCTCGGGCAAGAGTGTCGCGAAGACGACCCCCCCTGCGAAGATCGCGACCGCGAACTTCGTGAGCACGTGCGCCGCCAGCGTGATCACCGACAGCACCCAGCGAGCGGTGGGTGAGAAGCGCCGCCCCAGAAACTCCGGCATGGTGTACACCAGCGCGCGCGCATAGAACGGGACGAAGACCCACCCCAGCACGAGCAGGCACCAGGCGTGCAGCTCGTAATGGGCCAGGGCGACGCCGCTCGTCGCGCCCGCGCCCGCGAGCCCCACGACGTGCTCCGACCCGATGTTGGACGCGAAGATGGTCGCGCCCACGAGGAACCAGCCGAGGTTGCGGCCCGCGAGGAAGTAGTCGTCGGCGGTGTCCTTGTTGCGCCGCGCGACCCACCAGGCGAGTCCCAAGAGCAGCGCGAAATACGCGGCGATCACCACCCAGTCCAG
>DATNOR010000156.1:0-7257 GCA_035601235.1 Gemmatimonadales bacterium | reverse complement strand
GAAATCGCAGGCGTGCCGCGGGCCGGTAATCGGCGGCGAGACCGATCAGATCGAGCGACGCGGCGTCGTAGCGAAACTCGAGCGGCCGATCGAGCGTGGCCGCGTGAGCGGTGAGCGATAGGCGGGCGCCCCTCGCGTACGTAAGGCCGCCTGCGAAGCCGCGCGATGCCGCGCCCGGTCCGAACTCGGCGTGGTACGCGCCGTCCACGGCCCAGGTCCGCGCCACTGTGTACGTCGCGCCCCACGAGAACCGCCAGCCGGAGGACTCGACGCTCACGAGCGGCGTCGCGGTCTCGCTGTTGGCGAAGCGGTAATGCTCGCCCTGCACTCGCAGCTCGAGCCGTGTCAGCGGCTTCACGGCGACGGATCCGTCCACCGCGCTGTACGGGACCGGGGTGAAGGCACCCCAGATGGTCCACAGGTCGAAGTGCGGACGGTATCGGCGCACGCCGGCCGTGACGCTCATGCGGCCACCGGGCGCGATGTAACCGAGCGTCGCCGACGCATTGCCCCACCACCCCTGCGCTACGTCGTAGTCCGCTCCGGCCGCGAGACTCACGCCGGCGTACGGCCGTGCCACGACATCGAGCCCGGCCCGCTCCGAGACGAAGTAATCGACACTGGGATCGACCTCGCGCTCATACGAGACTCGCGCGTCGACCTGAGGGGACGTCCACCCGGCGTCGGCGCCCGCGACGATCGTGCGCTCGGGCGGTCGGAACTCGTCCAGCGGGTTCAACGCCGGGCTCGTGACCGGGAGGGTCGAGCCGCGCCACAGCCCCCAGCCTGCGTATCCGGTCACCTCCAGGCCGCGCCGGGCATCCCGCAGCGTCAGCCGGCCGCCGTCGAACCCCGTGAGCCCGAACCGCGTCGCCACCGTCTGCCGGCCCAGCTGGGCCGTCCAGCGCTCCACGGCGTACTGGGCGTAGCCCTCGAGCAGCTGCACGCGCGGAGTCGTCCCCGGCCAGTTGTCTCCGCTCGACAGGTCGGCGACCGTACGACCGATCGCCCGTACGCTCAGACCCGGGACTCCGAGGCCCCACACGGTGACATCGGCCGTGGTGGTGACCGGCGCGGCGTGGACGACGGGGCCGGGGCGATAGAACGTGCAGAACCCGGTGGGATTGCACTGCAGGGCGTATCCCGCCGCGCTCGCAGAGTCGCTCGCGGCGACGCTGTCGAGCGTGACGCCGCGGTACGCGACCGCCTGCACGCGACTGTCCAGGCGCAACCGATAGCCCTGCGCGCTGAGGGCCAGGGTCGTCGCCCAAGACAGCAGGATGCCGGCCGACACCGACCTCACGAGGGTGCCGCCCTCTTGAGGAGTCGCGGTCGCAACGCCTCCGGGGTCGTGCCGAAGTGACAGACGGTGCACTCTCGCGCCGGGTAATGATCCACCTGCTGCCCGTGACATGACACACACAGGCCACGGTCGGGGACGAGCCCTGCGACGATCGTCGCCGCGTGGCAGGCGTCGCACGCGACGTGTGCCTCGAGCGGTGGCGCGTGCGCGGCGCGAACCTCGGGCGTGTCGCCGTCGTGGCACGCCGCGCAGCGCCGCCCGCGGGCTTGGTGGTCATCGTGACAGGCGGCGCACGCGGCGGTCTTGGGATCGGGATCAAGGGTGACCGGCGTCGTGTGACAGACGACGCACTGCAGTGCGCGGTGAGCGACATGGTCGAAGCGCGCCGAGTGGTCTCGGCGTGGCCGGCCCGATACGGTCACCTGAACGGTGACCGATTCCGGAGCCATGAGCTGGGCCGGGCGGTGACACACGGCGCAGTCGCTCGTCTTGGGCGCCTGATGATGACAGATCTGGCAGCCGCGCGGCGGCTGAAACGTGAGCCGGCTGCGCTGGCTCCGCGACGTGTGGCAGGTGATGCAGGAGAGCGCCTTGTGGCGCGCGTGGGGAAACGTGTCGGTGGCTGCGACGTCACCGCCGCGCGGGGCGCCCCCCGGCGGCGGGTCGTCGAAAAAAGGTCCGTCGCCCTTGTTCTTGCGGGGGGCATAACTGACCCCGGGCGCAAGCCCGGGGTCCACCCAGGGGCGCGCCGAGACGCGCCGCAACGCCGCCGCAGTATCGAAGGGCAGCGGGGGGTTGAGCCGCTTGCCGCCACGACGCTGCTTCACCGCCGCGTGGCACCCCGCGCAGTCGCTCGCGTCCAGCTTCGCGTGATGCGGCTCGTGGCACAGGATGCAGTTCTGCGCGACCGCCGCGTGGTTCTTGCCCGCGTGGAACGCGTCGCGCCAATCGGCGTGGCACTTGGCCGAGGCGCACGTCCGCGCCGCCTCGGCGGGCTGTTTCTGAACGTGCGGGTTGTGACAGAATCCGCACGTCCCGCGGTGCGGGTCGCGCGCTGGGTCGAAGTCCGCGAGGATGGCCTGCATCTGATGGCACGAGAAGCACTGCTTGAACCGTGGGACCAGCGTACCCCGCGCCGAGTCGCGCGTGGCAAGCAGGGGCACTTCGGCGGTGAACTGATGGCAGGTCACGCAGTGTGCGTCGGTCTGATTGCTCATCTTGGCGAGCGTGATCCGCACGTTCACATGACATCCGGCCTGGGCGCACGTGGAGTCCACGGGCACAAAGTGATGCACCTCGAGGCCGTGACACGTCACGCATTGCACGTTCTTCAGGGCGCTCGAGTCGGACTCGAGATGGGTGCGATGACCGGCGGTCGAGGCGATCCGCTGCCACGTCTGCTTCGCATCGCCCCGCACGTGACAGGTGGCGCAGATGCGGGTCGGCACCTTGGCGTGTTTCCCGATCTTCTCCGGCCGCTCGGCCACCCACAGGTACAGCTGTCGGACGTTGGCGTACATCCCCTGCTGGTGACAGTCGTGGCACGAGAGGGAGTCGTGCTTCGAGCCTGCGAAGCGCTGGAACGGCACCTTCATCACGTGGCAGCCCGTACAGAACCCGTTGTTGTGCTGCATATAGTCCCAGCCGACGACGCCGAACGCCGCGAACCCGAGCGCCACGGCAGCGACCCCCGCCGCCAGGCTGATTTTCAGGCCCCGCGGGCGGGAAACGATCCACGCGACGATCGCCGCGCGCCGGCGCCACAGCAGCACGAGCACGATCGCCGCGACGATGACGCCGACGATGAATCCGACGATCTGGAACCATTGGGGGAGGTTGAAGAAGAACCGCAGCACGGCGGCGACGCCGCCGGGCAGCGGGGGTGGACCGACGGCGACCTGCTGGAGCGTCAGCATGGTGCAGCGCCGCACCTCCGCCGGCTAGCGCAGACTCGCCCGCAACCGCACTCCGGGCGGCGCGGTCAGCGGCGGATTGAGTCGCGGCGGCGCGGGCAAAGCGTACGTCGTGTGCAGCGCGTCGATCGACGACGTCAGCAGCGCCACGAGCAGGAACGGGTTGTGCACCCCGTTCCCGGACGCCATGTGCGTCGCGAAGCCCTTCCCCAACACCGTGCCGTTCAGGAAGTACGCCCGCTCGTCCGTGGCGGCCAGCGCCGCGTTGAACAAGGCGCCCTTGGCCACCGTGGTGACGTTGCTGGCGAAGTTGATCGCGGCGGTGTCCGCCGCCGTCGCCGTAGGCCGCTGCGCCCGGGCGACCAGCTGCGGAATCAGGCCGCCGTCAGTCGAATCGATCACCCCGTTGGCATTCGCGTCGGTCCACATCTGGTCGAGCAGGTTGTCGATATTGCCCTTCGTGGCCAGATAGGCGTTCCGCGCGACGCTCGGTCCCCCGATGTGGCAGGTACTGTTCGAGCACGCGACGAAGCTGCGCACCGTGTCGGGCCCGGTCGCGCTGGCGCACGGCACCGGAACTCCATTGCTCGCCTTGGTGCACGGGATCGCTTCGAACAGATGGCCCACGCTGTTCTGGATGAGAACCCCGTTCGCGTCGGTGATGGTGGTGAACGCCACGTGACACGTGGCGCACAGCCGCGCGTTCGCGGCGGAGCCGTGGCTGCTCACGATCTGGTTCGTGTCGTACGCGAAGTTGGGCGGGATCCACCCGACGTTCTGCCCGATCACGAGCAGGCCCTGGGCGCCATGCGCCCCGCGGGCCGGCGACGTGGCGGTCGCGACGCCCCAGGGCGGCGTGCCACTGCGGGAGTGGCACTTGATGCACAGGTTGTCCGTCGTCGGCTCCGAAATCGACGCGCGCAGCTGTCCCGAGTACGGCGTCGCGCCGTGCGGGTCGTGACACACGACGCACACGATGCGCTGGTGGGTGGTATCGGCCTTCTCGGCGTAGTTCGTCGTGACGCCGAACTTCACCTGCAGCGCGGCCTTACCCTCGTGACACGGTGCGCAACTGGCATTGGCCGCGGCGTGCGAGAAGGCAGGACCGGACCCGTGTGCGGACCCGACCCACTGGTCGACAAACGGCTCGTGCGCGCCCGTGTGACACCCACCACACCCGTTGGTGAGCCCCGTATCCACGTGGATCGAGGCGAGCGGCACGTTCGAGATGGTAGGAGAGGAGGCGTGCGTAAAGCCCGGCCCGTGGCAACTCTCGCACTGCACATCATGGTAGGCCGAGTCCGCGACGAGCGTGTAGCCGGCCGGGTGGCCGACCTTGTTGCCGAGCTGTGAGACGGAGTGGCAGCCGTTGCAAGAGGCCTGCGCGTGACCCGAGGCCTGCAAGTCGCCCCAGGCCCGCGCGTGTTTCGTGGCTTTCCACGAAGCCTGCACGCCGACGTGGCAGTTGCCGCAGTTCGTCTGCTTGTCGCTGACCGTGAAGTAGCCGAGGAATCCGTTCGTTGTGTCCTTGCCCTGAACGAATGGCCGCGTGACGTACTGGATCTTCTCGGTGGTACAGGCACCGAGCGTCAGCGCGGCGAAGATCATCGCACGGGGGAGCTTCATCGCCGGGCTCCTGTCTGATTCTGCAGATAGTAGAGAATGTCCTCCGTCTGCTGCCCCGTCGGTGGCCAGTCGGACGCAGGACGGCAACGATCCATAGCGAATGCCTGCCTGATAGAACATTCGCCGCACGCGATGCTCCGGCATGGTCCCGACGTTCGCCGAAAATTGTCGGCTGTCTCGAAGAAGCGATAGAGCGAACGCTTAAAGATTTCTTCATGATACGATGCCTGGTGTTGCAGCAACACGAGGGCTCCGTCTAGCTTGCAGCCTCTATGAGCCCCTTGGTCTTCCTCGCCAGCTTCGCCCAGGGCGGCGCCTTGCCGCCCGAGCCTGGCGAGCTACACCTGCGCAGAATGCACCAGCTCACGTTCGGCGGGCAGAACGCGGAGGCATATTTCTCCGCGTCCGGTAAGCTGCTGATCTTCCAGCGCCAGGGCCCGGCCGAGCAGTGCGACCAGATGTATGTGATGGGCGTGGACGGCGGTGGGCTGCACCGCGTGTCTGCGGGACGCGGTCGGACAACCTGCGGCTACTTCTACGACCGTGATCGGCGGGTTTTCTACTCGAGCACCGAGCACGCCAGCGCCGATTGCCCGCCACGCCCGGATTACTCGCAGGGCTATGTGTGGGCGCTGTACGACTACGACATCTACACGGCCAACGCTGACGGCTCGGGCGCCCGGCGGCTGACCACCAATCCCGACTACGACGCCGAAGGCACGCTCTCCCCTGACGGCCAGACGATCGTCTTCACATCGCTCCGAGACGGCGACCTCGACATCTACACCATGAGCGTGGACGGATCGAACCTGAGGCGACTCACGACGACGCTCGGCTACGACGGGGGACCGTTCTTCTCACCCGACGGGAAGCAGATCGTGTACCGTGCCTATCACCCGCAGACGGCGGCCGACACGCTCGAGTATCGCGCGCTGGTGGCGAAACGCCTCGTGCGCCCCACGCACATGGATCTCTGGGTCATGAACGCCGACGGGTCGGATCAACACCAGGTCACCCATCTGCCGGGGGCGAGCTTTGCGCCGTACTTCCACCCCGACGGTCGCCGGATCATTTTCTCGTCCAACTACAAGAACCCCGAGTCGCGGGACTTCGACCTCTTTCTCGTGAACGCGGACGGTACCGGCCTCGAGCAGATCACGACGGCACCAGGGTTCGATGCGTTTCCGATGTTCTCTTCAGACGGGAAGCACCTCGTCTGGGCGTCGAACCGGCACGGCACGGCGCCGCACGAGACGAACATCTTCATCGCGGAGTGGGTGGAACGGCCCTGAATTACGCCGCGAGACTGAACGGCGGATAACGGTCCGTCGTGAGCAGGAGCGCATACGCCGCGACGCGCAGCCACCAGCGGAACACCCCGACCACGAAATCGAACAGCGGGCGCGGATAGCGGCCGGTGACGAGAATCGCGAACCACGCGATGATGACGCAGCAGCACGCGGCGATGCACAGCACGCACAGTGGACCTGGTGACGAGGCCGAGGACGATGGCGAGGGGAATGACCGTGAACGAAAAAGGCAGGTGGACAAAGCCGACGGTAAAGAGCCAGGCCGCGAACCACAGCGACCCCGTGAAGCTGTGCTGCTCGATTCTTATTCTCTCCACGTCGAGACCCCTCTCACCGGGTGCTGAGCTCGAGCCTTGCTCCCGCGACGCGGGAGCGGGATGTTCCGGCTTGTGGCCCGCTCGATCCGCGGCGCCCTCGCGCTCGCGAGCCTGGGCGCGCTGGCGCTGGCACGACCACCACAAGCTTCCTCCCAAAGCGGCACCGACGCCTGGCGGCCCCAGACCGTGCCGCTCTGGGGCGCGAGCTATTCCCCTGACATTGGACTCCTCATCGGGGCGGGGATCACTCACACCCGCTATGGATTCCGGGCGCTGCCCGCGAGCACGCGGCTGCTCGCCGAGGCCGCTTATGCGAGCAGCGTACACAGCTTCCGCCTAGACCTGGCAGGTGAGTTCCGGCGGCCGCTCTTTCCGGCAATGCTCTTCGTCGAGCTGCGTGCCTCGGGCCTGGAGCGCACTCGGTTCTATGGCACGGGCAACGAAACAGACGGGTCGCGGCCGGACAGCGTGTATCGCGTCCGCCAAACGCAGCTGCTACTCCAGCCGCGTGTGGCCATCCCCCTGGCACCGCGTCTCCGGCTGACCCTGGGGCCGCTGCTCGGCTACACGCACACTCCGGTCGACGCCGGCACGGTCCTGGCCCTCGCCCGGCCGTACGGGGCGGGCGACTTCGGCCAGATCGGCGCGCGCGCCGCGCTCGAGCTCGACACGCGCGACGTCCCGGCCGCTCCGGCCCGCGGGCTGCACCTGAGCCTCGCCTCGCAATGGTACCCCGCCCTGTGGGACGTCGGCAGCCCCTTCGCGAGCTGGTCGGCGGAGGCGTCGAC